>JBLIFO010000031.1:0-20420 GCA_047633875.1 Marinoscillum sp.
TCTCGAAAGGTCCAAAATCTCATTTACCAAGTTGCTAAGGCTAATGGCATTTTTATTGACCAATTCCAGGTCTGACTTAACTTCAGGCTGCAGCTCAAATTGGGAAAGTACTCTGCTCAATGGCCCTTTTATTAGTGTGAGCGGTGTGCGAAGCTCATGTGCCACATTGATAAACCATCTATCCTTTGTTTGATTCAAATGCTCAACTTGGGTAACGTGCTTCTTGATTTCCGCATTCTTAGCCACCAACATTACGTTCGCCTTTTGGCGCATGCGGAAACCTCTGTAGATTAAAAAAAGTATGATGAATGTAAGCGACAAAACTAGTATTAGTGCAATTTGAACGATGCTCTGTCTTCGTAATTCAAAATCAGCGTCTTTGAGCCTCAAAGTTGTTTCAGCTAACTCTTGATCCTTTTTCGCAGCTTGATATTTGCCCTTGATAGACTCAATTATTTGAGCGTTTTGCTGATTATAAAGAGAATCATCTTGCACTTTAATAATTTGTAAGTTTTCAAATGCTTCCTTGTACCGTCCCGTTTCTTCGAATATCTCGCCTAGTACTTCGCGTGCATTCGCTTCAAGTTGCATGTTGTTTATCTTATGAGACAACTCGAGAGCTTTTCTCATAAAATATTCAGAGGAGTCGTATTGGCCCTTTCGGAAATACATAAATCCGAGCCCTTGATATGCAAAGCCAATTCCCTTGAGATCCTGAATTTCTTGTGCCAATTTCATGGATAGACTCAGGTAATGATTTGCTTCATCAAATAATTCAAGGTGCTGATATGGCAGAGAAATATTATGGTAAAGCTTGCCGAGTAATATTTTATCCTCAATTCTAATTGCTATTTCAATCCCCTTTTCAAAATAAGCTATCGATTCACCATAATTTCCTTCTTCTTTGCTGATAGCAGCTATGGTATTGTAGCAGTTGCCGATCACATCCTCTCTGCCTAAAATCTTGGCCAATTCAATGCACTCGTCATAGTGCTGAAGCGCTGTTTCATGATCGCCTATGTAATCATACGCCACGCCAATTTTCCTTAACGTAAGTAAATAATTTATTGAATCTTGTTCCTCTTTATAGATATCTAGTGCCATGCTAAATAGGCTCAGCGCGCTGGATATTTCATCCTCATCATTAGCCATTTCTCCAAGCAGAATATGAATTTTTGCTACACTAGGTGGATTTTTGGAATTCTTTAAGTGATTAAACGACTTGCCAATCAGCAACCGTGACAAAGTGAAATCATGACGCTCTTTAACTAAATCTGCCAGTTGCAAATAGTAATTAGCAGCACTATCATATGTGATAGTTTTGTCCTCCAATTCTTTCGTGATTCGGGTGTGTATTGGCGCTAAATAAGCAGTATCCAACACTAAGCGATCCGCAAGTGAAGGCAAATCCTTGTATTGGGCAAATAGAGTAAGGCTCGTTCCAAAATAAACGATTCCAACTGCGCAAACTTTCACTACTTTATTAACGAACCTATAAATCATCCAATCAATTTTGAAATCTTCCTGCCCTCCTCTAGAAATTTATTGATGCCAGATTCATCCTTTGCTTCCAGCAATTCTTTAAAATGATTAGCTTTTTGAAGAAACCCATTTAATGCTTCAAGGACCATTTTTCTGTTTTCCATGAAAATGGGTGTCCACATTTCAGGTGAGCTTTTCGCCAGCCTTACGGTCGAAGCAAAACCAGAACCAGCCAATTCTAAGATCACTTCACCATCTCGTTCTTTATCTAGAACAGCATTACTCAATGCATATGAGGTAATATGACTCAAATGGGAGATGTAAGCCAAATGTCTATCGTGCGCATCTGCTTCCATATGCTCTACGCGCATATACATGCCAGTACAGACATTGACAAATGCTTGAAGTTTCTTCGGATCGGTCTTCTCCCTCTCGCAGATGATCATCATCTTTTCTTCAAACAAGCTATCGAACGCCGCATCCGGACCACTGTATTCGGTGCCTGCTATAGGATGCGCAGCTATGAACTGCTTACGCTTATCGTGGGATGCCACTTGACTGCAGATATTTCCTTTGGTCGAGCCAAAATCTATGACTGTCTGATGTGGCTCCAACATATCCAAAATGCCAGTTAAAAGCTTATTGATGACATCTACAGGGATCGAAAGAATGATCCAGTCGGCCCATTGTACCGCCTCTTCAAGGGTATCGAATTTCTGATCTATGATACCCAAATCAATAGAACGAATAAGGTTGTTTGGATTGCGGCTATAGCCGCCCGCTTCATTGAGATAGCCATTCTTGCGCATGGCTAGCGAAAATGAACCACCTATCAGACCTGTTCCTACAAATAGCACTTTCATAATAGTCTCTTTTTTACTGCCAAAAGTAAATCCTCACTTGCACACAAAGAAAGTCGGATGTAATCATTCCCCGCCTCTCCAAAAATAATCCCCGGGGTAAGGAATACATTATAATCTTGAAGCAGTCGATCAGTAAATGTGACACCATCTCCATTGGGAACTTTGGCCCAAACAAACATTCCCGACTGATCTTCATCAAAGGAACACTCCAAAGACCGCAGTATATCATACGCTATTATCTGCCTTTTGCCGTAGGTCATTTCCAAATTCAAGAACCAATCTTTGCCACTCGACAAGGCTTTGATAGCTGCTAGTTGAAGAGGTTTGAACATACCAGAATCCATATTGCTTTTGATTTGCAACACAGGCTTTATCAATTCACTCCTTCCCAATACCCAGCCCACACGCCAGCCTGCCATATTGAAAGTCTTAGAAAGTGAATTGAGCTCTATCGATACATCATCCGCTCCCTGCACATTGAATATACTCAATGGATTGTCATTGAGGATGAAACTGTAAGGGTTGTCATGGCAAAGAAGGATGTCATTTCTTTTTGCAAAATCGACCAGCCTACTCAGTAGTTCAATACTTGCACTTGCACCTGTCGGCATATGCGGATAATTGATCCACATCAACTTGATTTTAGTACAATCCAGTCTTTCTAAAAATCCCCAATCAGGCGCCCATTGATCTTCAGCGATCAAAGGAAAATAAACAGGCTCTGCTCCCACCATTCGAGTCACAGAGCTATATGTTGGATAACCAAGTGACGGGATGAGTACTTCATCTCCTGGATTGAGATATGCTAGTGAAATATGGGTAATGCCCTCTTTAGATCCCATCAACGGAAGCACTGAGCAATGTGTGGGTATTGCTTTGTAATGTCTTTGGTAAAAGCCTGTGACTGCTGCTCCAAACTCCGGTATGCCTTGATATGGCTGGTAACCATGAACTCCACTTTCTTTAGCTGCACTTACAAGTTCATCAACTACCCCATCATCAGGATCAAGATCTGGACTACCAATCCCTAAATTGATCACATCTCTACCTTCTGATCGCAGCTGGGCAATCTCACGAAGTTTGATGGAAAAATAATACTCGGAAAAATGGCTGAGTCGATCTGCCGGTTGAATAATCATAGTAGTCTTGACATTTTCACTAAGAGAAATAATCAGTTGGTTTTTTCCCAAACCTTTCCAGATAAAGTTTTGAGAAATGAGAAGTAGAGTCGAACCCTACCTCACCAGCTATCTGGGTAAGTTTATCATACTTTCTACTAATGAGCAATTCACGTGCATGCTGAAGTTTGATCTCTTGGATGAGTTTAGATGGGGATAAGCCTACTGCCTCTGCTGTTTTGCGATAAAGCTGACGCTCACTAAGTCCAAGGTGCATAGCTACTTGGAGTACATTCATTGATTTGTCACTCACGTGCTCCAGTACATAATTTTTGATTGCTAACACAAGATCATGTTGCTCAGTAAGCTGCCCTTTTTGATCATTCTCCACTTCAAATTCCTTCGCCCACTTAATACGCTCACGCAGATTATTGACAAGATTGGAGATTCTAATGAGCAATTCTTCTGTCTCGAATGGTTTTAGAATGTAATCATCAACGCCCATCCTAAGACCCTTCAAACGGTCTTGATTTTCTGCTACAGCGGTCAAAACAATCACTGGAAGCTGCGCCCAGGCCGGCCTATTTCTCAAAATTTCTATAAACTCCCAACCATTCATAACTGGCATCATCACATCAGTTAGGATAAGATCAGGAAGCTCTTTCTCAAGCACCTCAACTGCCTCTTGACCATTATTGGCAGTGAGCAAGGTGAAATGATTCCGTAGGACACTTGCTAAATAGTCCCTAAGATCAGGATTGTCTTCAACTATGAGTACCGTAGTATCTGAAGGGATATTTAATAAGTCGTCTTGGTCCAGTTTCGTAGGTAAAGCAAATGTTGTTAACTCAGATTTAGTACTCGGCTCTTCATCAGAAGGTGGTACAATAATCTCATATACTGTGGCGGAAACCGAACTATTAACTGTCAATTTTCCTCCCATCATTTCGATCAATTCTTTAGAAACGGAGAGCCCTATAATAGAACCAGAGCCACCGGATTCCAACTGAGATGATTGATAGAACCTATCAAAGACATGTTCTATATCGTTAGTGTGAATCTGAGGGCCATCATTTGAGAATTTAACGGAAAGGCCTTCTAATACACGTGAAAGACTCACTGTGATAGCACCAGGACCAGCCAATTGGTCGAAAGCATTGAAAACGAGATGGTTAACTACCTTCTCGAAATGATCCTCATCCACTAAGGCAACCGCCGTATCACCAGTCTCAGACGCATAGCTGAGTATTACCCGTTTACTCTCGGCAAGTGAAATGAATGCTGCAAGAATCCTCCTAATCAAATCATCTAGAGCGACAGGCTTTGGTGCAAGTTGCTTGGTCTCAAGGTCAATTTTAGAGAGATCCAGCAAGTCATTGACCATAACCGAGAGGTGACTGATGCTGTGTTTTATCCTTCTCAATGGATTCTCTGCAGCTGCTGGGAGCTTGCTTATTTTTCTTAGTTCATCGGCATGGCCTTGAATCAACGTAAGAGGTGTTCTCAAACCATGGCTGATATTGGCAAAGAATCTTGACTTCTGGTCGTTGAGCTTTTGCAGCTCTTGGGCTTGCAATGAGATAAGAGATTTATCCTTTTCCAATCTCAAATTGACTGCTTGTCTATTTCTATAGAAATAAGCCATCACCAAAACAAGAACGAATAATAGAATGGTTAAAACAGCTAAGATATTGATCTGTGTTTGCTGATCACGCTGATTTTTGAGCAGTCCATTTTCTGCTAAGGTTTTGGCCGTTTCGAACTTAGTTGCCATTTCTGTGAGTGTCTTAGATGCTGCCAAATCGCTCAACTCCGCAAATACTCTAATATATTCCTCAAAATGGTCATTGGTATGTGCGACCTCTCCACGTTCCAATTCAGAAGTGATCAAATACGCTAAAGCATTTTTCTTAATCGGTTTAAAATCCAGACTATCTGAAAGTCGTAATGCCTCATGAGCATGATATCCAGATCGTTCGTATTCACTTGCACGCTCATAAGTTGCCGCAAGTCCATTATGTGCGTTGGCAATACCTCTGACGTTTCCAAGTTCAGTTTTTAACGCTAAGTTTTTATGACCATAGTAGAGTGCTGAGTCATAAAAAGCAGCATTAACATGAAGTTGCTTCTCGAAACAATTAGCCAGATTGTTGTAATACCTACTAAACAAGTGCGGCTCATCCTCTTCTTCTAAACCGCTTACTGACTCACGAAATATTGGAATAGCCTCTGCGTGTTTATTCATCTCCATAGTGATAAAGCCCATATTGAAAGTTGCACGTCGCATGCCCACATCATTGCCCAACTCTGCATTTTTCTCGTAGTTTTTCTGAAAAATTTCAAAAGCCTTTTCATATTGCTGCATGGCTTGATAAATAAACCCCAGAGCTCGATATGATGCAATAATATCTAGTTCATCTCCTTCCCGCTCTCGGATTTCGAGTGACTTCAAATGGTAATCCAGTGATTTATCTAGTTGAAAAAGCTGCTCATTGATGTTTCCCAGTTGATAAAAGATCAAAGAACTTTCCTTAGTTGATTCGGCATATTCCGAAGCTTGAAGCCCGTATTTTAATGCCTCTTGATAGTTGCCATTTCCATGATATGCAAATGAAAGACATTGATACAGCTCAAACTTCTTAATAAAAGATTCACGCTTCTCTGCTATTTCTTTAGCCTCGATGGCCAAACTTAACGTTCGAGACCAATCTCGATTGCCAATGGTTTTCGATAGGATGATTAAGGTGGAGATTCTTTGATCTCCCTTCGCTTGCACAAGAATTGTTTCTAAACTATCGATGGACTGTGCATGGACAGCCAAGCTTATAAACGCACAAGTAAATAAGAAAAATGCTCGCATTAAATAGTATTTCGCGGTATGGAGCTGTGGGGATTTCAAATATAACACTTGCTTCGCCAAAACTATCTATGCAGAATCAAGGCTTATCATTATTACTATTCTTACATAGAATTAACCCAAATAAAAATCTTCAAGATTAGTAGGTCCAGTGTTCTTTTGGGAACTAACTCAAGTCATCGATTCTTCTACCTTTGCACTCGAATAAAACATACCCAGCTATATGAATTCAGATAATACCAAATTTGGAACAAAAGCAATACACGCTGGACAATCTCCTGACCCCACCACTGGAGCTGTGATGACACCTATTTACCAAACCTCCACATATGCACAATCTTCCCCAGGCGTGCACAAAGGTTATGAATATGCGCGTACCCAAAACCCTACAAGAACGGCATTAGAAGCCAATATTGCTGCTTTGGAAAACGCACAATATGGTAGATGCTTCAGTTCGGGTTTAGGTGCTACAGATGCCATTCTTAAAACATTAAACCCTGGAGATGAAGTGGTGAGCACCAATGACCTTTACGGTGGTACCTACCGTATTTTCACAAAAATATACAGTCGCTATGGCCTGAAGTTCAAGTTTGTGGATATGCAAAATCCAGAGAAAGTTGAAGAGGCTATGACTAGCCAAACAAAACTGATCTGGGTAGAGACTCCAACAAACCCGATGATGAGTATTGTAGATATCAAGGCCATGGTAGCTATCGCCAAAAAGCATGGTGCTCAAACGGTGGTGGACAATACTTTCGCGAGCCCGTATTTGCAAAATCCTATAGATCTAGGAGCTGATATAGTAATGCACTCAGTGACAAAGTATATCTCAGGTCACTCCGATGTAGTGATGGGTTTTGTTGGAACCAATAATAAAGAAATCGAAGATCAAATAGCATTTATACAGAATGCTTCTGGTGCCGTCCCAGGGCCTCAGGACTGTTTTCTTGTATTGCGAGGTATTAAAACTTTGCATGTGCGTATGGATAGACATTGCGCAAACGGAGAGAAGATCGCTCATTTCCTGAAGGATCATCCCAAAGTATCTAAAGTGTATTGGCCTGGGTTTACAGACCATGCAAACCACCAAGTAGCCAAAGAGCAAATGCGTGGGTTCAGTGGGATGATTTCATTTATCCTAAAAGACGACAATCAGCAAGCTGCATTTAAAGTCCTCGAGCAACTCAAAATATTCACTTTGGCAGAGTCTCTCGGCGGAGTGGAGTCGCTGGCTGGACATCCTGCAAGCATGACTCATGCGAGCATTCCCAAAGAACAGCGATTAGAGGCAGGACTGACAGATTCACTTATCAGACTTTCAGTTGGAATAGAGGATGTTGAAGACCTAATAGATGATCTCAGTCAAGCTATTGGTTGAAAATAACCGATTAAACATTTCGGTGCTCTCGTAGTTTCCTAGAAAATATTATAATTATCTAAACCATCACAATAAGTAATCACATAGGTAGAAATCATTTATATAAACACCGAATGAGCACTTTTTTGGCGTTTTAGACGTATCTTGTAAAAAATTAAAATTGCATGAATAATACAACCGTAAAGTTCAACGTAAACGATCGCCCAGAATTCTTCAAAGAATTAAGATTAAGGGTGAACGAATACTTTAAAGAAAAGAAAATTTCTCGTCACGCTAACACGAGCATGGTTCTGAAAACCATCTTTATGGTTTGCCTTTATTTCGTTCCATTTATACTCATGATGACTGGCGTAGTGACTGGTGTTTGGCCTATAATCGGCATGTGGGTTTTGATGGGATTAGGTATGTCTGGTATAGGTCTGTCTATTATGCATGATGCCAATCATGGCGCTTATTCAAACAACAGATTTGTAAACGGAGCATTGGGTTATTTGGTCAACTTCTTGGGCGCCTATCATGTCAATTGGAAAATCCAACACAATGTCTTACACCATTCATTTACCAATGTACATGGTCATGATGAAGATATCGCCAAGGATGGTATCATGAGATTTTCACCGACGCAGGAACGCAAACCCTTCTATAAGTATCAAATTTTTTATGCTCCATTCTTATATGGAATCATGACGATATATTGGTTTGTTGCCAAAGACATTATTCAAGTTAATCGCTACCATAAAAAAGATCTTTTGAAAACTCAAGGACTTACCAAGGCTACTGCCATGGCTGAATTGATATTTAATAAAGTGTGGTATATCGGAATCTTTTTTGTTCTACCAATGTTCATTTTAAGCATTGCTTGGTGGCAGACATTACTTGGATTCCTATTGATGCATTTCATATGCGGCCTTATACTAGCATTCATTTTCCAACCTGCACATGTTATCAACGAAACCCAATTCTATGTCACCGATGAAACTGGTAGTGTAGAAAACAATTGGGCAATTCATCAACTACTTACAACTGCAAATTTTGCTAATGGCAGTGGTTGGTTCTCATGGCTTATTGGTGGTCTTAATTTCCAAATAGAGCACCATTTGTTCCCGCATGTCTGCCACGTTCACTATAAAGATCTTTCAGCTATCGTGAAGAAAACGGCACAAGAGTACAACATCCCGTATCACCAGCACAAATCATTCTATAGTGCTTTGAGAAGTCACTTTTCCTTGCTTCATAGCTTAGGTACTGGAAAATATGATTTGAAATTAGCTGCGGCTTAAAAGTCAGAGATTTTCACAAACATTCTTAAAATTATTATTCAAGGCCTATCATCAGATAGGTCTTGTTTGTTTTGGGGACTTATATTGCAACTATCTACGTTGCTTTTCAGTTAACTTCTTCGAACGCCCGGCATTGAAGAATCATAAATATAGTGGTCTATCTAGAGCTTAGGGTATTATCACTACGTTTCACTTGGTTATCGAGGTAGGACAACACCACAGCAATTTCCGCATCAAATATTGGTATGCCCATTCTACAAAATAATAGGACATAAAAAAAGCTCCCACAGGGAGCTTTCAATAATTTCAATTAATTAAATTAGACTTAGGCGCTTTGGACATTCATCCCTTTTACCATATCTACTGGTCCGTAATTTCTTGTTTGAACAACTGTCTTCTTTCCTTTGATCAATTGAATCTCAGTATTAGGAAATCCTAGCTCAGTATGCCTTCTAATGACTTTCTGATAAAACATAGATGCCTTGTCTATTTCTCCACGATCAAAGTCTTCTCGATGTGCATGCTTTTGTACAGGTCTACCTGGAAAAACGTGGTACATGTTCACTACAACAGCATATCTCGGCTGAAACATCTTGATGATACCGGCGAAAGGATTCTTCATAGTCTATAAGTATTGGGTAATTGCTTCAAGTTTAATAAAATGCGTGTTCAATTGGAATTTTTTTGACTGTATTCGTCATGATTTGTGAAAATAAGGCCGCCCGAATCTTCAGGCGACCTCCGTCATGTGCAGAAAACTGCCTATTCTTAAAAAGTGATTGAACTACATTGCCGCAGATCAATCCACATTGTCATGTAAAAACTTATTGTTGCCCAAGATTTGATTGTCTTCGGTCAAGTTAAACTTTGAAATATTTCGCTCAGAGCTATGTGGTACTTGTTGGAAAGTCACATTTTTACGCTCATAAGCTGGCACCTCAAATTTCTCTTTAAAGTTCTGTGTAGAGATATCCCCTTTGGAAGTTCCTTCCAATAACTCTTCACGCTTTCTTCTTTGCTCCATCAACTCAACCTTCTTAGAAGCTGCCTGACCAGATGTTAAGTTTTCAAATGAAAATAAGTCTGCCGGAACTTTCCTTGAGCCTTTTTCCTGCTCGAAGAATATTTCTTCGTCCTTATCCTCTTCTTCGTCTATGATGTCATAGCAGCCTCCAAGGTCGAATTCAAAGTCATTGTCATCCATTGCATCTTCCTTCTCAACCTCATCTTTGATCTCTTGCTTCAGAAAATCAAATCGATAGAAATCCTCCTTCTCAGTTTCTTCCTCTTCTTCTTCTTCGAAAAATTCTTCTTTAGATTTTGATTTGAAAAGATCAATTTGCTTGTTGGACTCCAGATCAACTACTCGTCTAACTGGCTCTTCCACTTGAGTAGGCACCTCCCTTTTCTTAGCGATTGGTTGAATCTCTTGTACACCACCAAAACCAGTCGCAATCACTGTAACTCGGATATTCACACCTAAGTCTGGATCGATACCGTGACCGAAAATCACATCAGCATCATCACCAGCAAACTCTTGCATGTAGTCCGTGATATCAGCTAGTTCATCCATTTGGAGCTCAGCCTCTTCACCTGACATGATCGACAATAAGATCTTGTCAGCACCAGTTACATTATGATTATTCAATAGCGGCGAATTTAAGGCCTCTTCCGCAGCACGACGGGCACGGTTTTCACCAAATGTCTGCGCAGAACCCATAACGGCCGCACCAGCATTTTTCATTACCGTTTTTACATCCTCAAAATCCACGTTGACATAGCCAGGAACTGTGATGATCTCAGCTATACCTTTGGCTGCAGTTGTCAAAACATTATCAGCTTGTCCAAAAGCTTCTCTAATAGGAAGATTACCGAAAATCTCACGGAGCTTATCATTCAGAATCACGAGTACAGTATCACAATTAGCTTTAAGCTCGTTGATACCATCATTTGCAGCTTGTATCTTCTTGCGGCCTTCAAACATAAAAGGTGCAGTAACGATACCCACAGTGAGGATATCCATTTCTTTAGCTATCTGTGCAATGATTGGCGCGGCACCTGTACCAGTACCACCACCCATGCCAGCGGTGATGAATACCATTCGGGTATTCTGTGATAGCATTTCTTTTATCTCTGCTTTAGACTCGATTGCAGCATTTCTTCCCTTTTCAGGATTTGCTCCAGCTCCCAGCCCTTCAGTAAGATTCACTCCAAGTTGCAACTTGTTGGGTACAGGGCTGCTTTCCAGCGCCTGAATATCCGTGTTGCAAACTACGAACTCAACATCCTTGATGCCGAGGTTATACATATGATTAACAGCATTGCTGCCACCTCCACCAACTCCTATCACTTTGATGATAGATTTGTGATGCGAGGGTAAATCAAATTGATACATATTATCTGCCATGACGTTTGGTTTTTTATGTGTTCAAAAGTTCTTTTTAGTAATTAATAGTCTTTATCATCATCGATATCATCGATCAAAAGACCTCTTGTTTTTTCTAGAATATTCTGGAAGAATTTTGCTCCCTGCTTGGTCTTTGATTTATCTGTTTTGCCTTTCGCCGCTTGAAGGTTGTAGCGATCTTCACGGATATCCAAAGCCCTGAAACCAGATAATACAAGTCCTACTGAAGTAGCATACATTGGACTCTTCATTGCATCTAGCTTGCTCTTGCCAAGGTGCTCATTAGGAAATCCTATACGTGTATCTAATCCAGTCATGTACTCAAACAGCTGCTGCAAATTGGTAAGCTGAGAACCACCGCCGGTCACCACGATACCGGCTGCAAGCTTCTTGTGAAAGCCTGAAGTGATAATCTCTGTATGCACCATCTCGATGATCTCTTCCATTCTTGCCTCGATCACATTCGCAAGGTTTTTCAATGAAATCTCCTTTGGAGGTCTGTTTCTCAAACCAGGTATTGAAACGATCTCATTTGGATTGGCTTCTTCAGAAATAGCTCTGCCAAATTTGGTCTTGAGTAATTCTGCCTGATGCTCCATCACCATACATCCCTGCTTAATATCAGATGTGATAATGTTGCCACCAAATGGAATGACCGCCGTATGACGAATGATATTGTCATAGAATACAGCGATATCTGTGGTCCCACCTCCTATGTCTACTAGACAAACACCTGCTTCTTTCTCTTCATCGCTTAGCACTGCCAAACTAGATGCAAGAGGCTCAAGTATTAGGTTTTCTATTTCTAAGCCTGCCCTACGCACACATTTGTTGATGTTATTGATCGCGTTGGTCTGTGCGGTGATAATGTGGAAGTCAGCTTCCATCTTCACACCTGACATTCCAACAGGATCTTTGATGCCATCTTCATAGTCGATGATATAGTCTTGTGGCATCACATGTATGATTTCACTCCCTGGTGGAATTACGATGCGATACATATCATTGCTCAGACGGTTTACATCCTCCACAGTGATCTCATCATCACTATCTCTAGTGATTGAACCGTGGTGCACTGCACTCTTGATATGTTGGCCGGCGATGCCCACATTCACCACTCCTATGTTGATACCAGCTTGTTCGCTGGCTTCAGTAACAGCTTTTTCGATAGCGTTGACAGTCTTGTCAATATTCGTGACAATACCTCTAATCACACCATCAGAAACAGCCTTGCCCATACCGAGCACTTCCAGCTTTCCATATTCATTTTTTCGACCTACGATTACGCAGATCTTGGTAGTCCCAATGTCGAGTCCTACAATAATTTTGTCGTTCATTTTAATAAGCAGTTATAGTATTAAGCTTTCTACCAAATTCTGTTGTCAATCTCTCTTTAACCTGCACATGACTGAAGGAGTAAGAGGTGGGTTGAGCATTATTGATAGTCAGCAATTTCATTCACAAACAATTTGATCCTTAAATTTCAGGTTTACCGTGTTGTAAGTATTCCATCCTTTATTTGGCAATATCTCCTTATAGAACACTTTGAGTTTCTTGAATTTGATTTCAAAATCCTCTGGCATTCCAAACTTGATTTGCTGTTTAGTGACCTGCGGCATCAAAGTCAGTTCACCATTTTTAGCAATCACCAATCCTGCGATTTGTGCATCCCAAAATTTATCTTCTCGGATATAGTTGACTAGGTTAAAAACCTTGGTCCCATATTCCGTCTCGTTAATATTGGTTTCCCAACTAAATGATCTTTCCATCTCTATCAAAGGCACTCTTGCTGTATGTCTTGGACTTACAGGTATAAAATCCCCTTCAGAGTCTATATATCGATCTGGGCCAGTTCTGTTAATGATTCTAGCGATAGGCTGAGCTTGTCTTACACTTACAATGAGGTTTCCCTTGATATCCCGATAGACTTGAGCATCTTTTATAAATGGATTTTTCTCCACGCGCTCCTCGAGTATTTTAAGATCGAGTTGATCCAAGCTCAGGCCCAAAACATAATCTGTATTCTCTGCATTGAGCAGATTGAGGACTTCCAGCTTGTCTATGAAGAAATCACCATTCTGATCAAGAATAACCACCTGCACAGCATGCACTTGCTTTGATGTATTATTGACACTGGCAAAACCAATTATCGCGAACATCACAAGTGTGATGACAGATAAGAACAATATTTTCTTTATCTCAACCTTCAATTTGGTACTTGTTTAGGTAATAGTCTTTCAACTTTGGCACTTCCATATCAATGTTACCGGCACCTATGGTGCAAAGAAGCTCGACATCTTTTTCAGCCATCACTTCCGCTAGCCCAGCCAAATCGGTGAGCACTTTATTCTCTTTATAAATCCTATCAAAAATGATCGAAGAGGTCACTCCTTTGATAGGCTCTTCTCTTGCAGGATAGATATCCAATAAGATCAGCTCATCGGCTAAGGATAAGCTTTCCGCAAATCCTTCTTCAAAATCTCTAGTTCGCGAATACAAATGCGGCTGAAAAATCACAGAAAGCTTTTTCCTTGGGTACAATGCTTTCACCGATTTGAGAAATGCTGTGATCTCAGTTGGGTGATGCGCGTAATCATCGATAAAGGTGAACTTGTCATTCTTCACAATGAATTGAAATCTGCGCTTGACCCCACGGTAAGATTCGATCCCACTTTTAATCGTCTCTGCGTCCATTCCTAAATCAAGAGCCAAAGTGACTGCAGCTATACAATTCTCCACATTGTGAAAACCAGGAACTGAAAGCTTCAAATCTTTGATGACTTTACTTCCGTGGTAGTTGAAGATGAAAGTGCCATTTACAGCACGTAGTGCTTTCGCTTGAATATCGCCTTTATCTATGCCGTAGGTATAGTAAAGATGTTCCAAGTGCATATTGATCTTTTCTGCTGCAGCATAGTGGATCAAGCTTTTACCTTCTTCACCACCCAACTTCAGAAAATCTCCAAAAGCTTGCTTTATCGTAGCTTCATCTCCGTATATATCCAAGTGATCAGGATCAACAGAAGTGACAATTGAATAATTAGGCAAGAGCCTTAAGAATGATCTGTCAAATTCATCCGCTTCCACTACTACCGGAGCGTTCTCACCGCCGACCAACAGATTAGAATCATAGTTGGTCATGATGCCGCCGATGAATGCCGAACAGCCCTTCTCGGTTTGATTGAGCAAGTGAGCAACCATAGAAGATGTAGTGGTCTTTCCATGTGTACCAGCTACTGCTACTGTATAATGATCCTTGGAAATCATTCCCAGAACTTCGCTACGCTTCATCACGGTGAAACCCTTCTTTTGAAAATATCTTAGCTCGTCATGTTTCTTTGGAATAGCCGGAGTATAGACAATAAGGGTGTTGTCCTTATTCAAAAACTTCTCTGGAATCTCCTTGACATCATCCACATAGTGCACCCAAATACCTTCAGTCTCTAGACGAGTAGTAAGTGGCGTAATTACTTTATCGTATCCGCCAACAGGCACACCTCGCTGGTTGAACCAACGAGCGATGGCACTCATGCCGATACCTCCGACACCCACAAAATAGACGCTATATACACTTCCTATATTCATGCGATCAGTTTTAAGATTTCGTTAGCAATATCTTTCGCAGAATCTGGATGGGACATGGCCGCAATATTTTTACTCAAGCGTTGCTTCAATGGCTCATCTCCTAAAAGATTGAGTGTGGTATCTATCAGTTTTTCAGCACCTTCATTGTCTTTTACCAATATGGCCGCTTCACGATCTACCAAAGCCATGGCATTGATCGTTTGGTGGTCTTCCGCCACATTGGGGCTTGGCACTAAAATGCTAGGCTTACCTGTCAACATCAACTCTGCGATGGACAAAGCGCCGGCCCTAGAGATCACCACATCTGCTACTGCATAGGCGTAATGCATCTCTCTCACAAAGTCTCTTGCCAGAATATCTTTGGACGGATTGGTAATTCTCGATTTCATTTCTTCGAAATAGAAACCTCCTGTCTGCCAAATGACTTGATGCCCTGATGTCGCCAACTTCTCATAACCAGAAAGGATGAATTCATTTACCGACCGAGCACCCAAACTACCTCCTATTATAAGGATGGTTTTCTTCTTTGGGTCTAACCCAAAAAAGTCAAATGCCTCTCTTTTTCTAGATTCTGGAAGGACGATGGTCTTTCTAACTGGATTACCAGTTACCACCAATTTATCTTTCGGAAAATACTTCTCCATTCCTCCATGAGCCACACAGATTTTATCTACCCTATTGGCAAGGAGCTTATTGGTAAGACCTGCATAAGAATTTTGCTCTTGGATAAGCGTAGGGATTTTTTTGGCGGAAGCCGCATAAAGCAAAGGCCCACTCGCATAGCCACCCACACCTATCACGATATTTGGTTTGAATGATTTGATGAGACTGAAAGCTTTAATAACGCTGACAACCAACTTAACTGGAAACAATAGATTCTGGACAGAAAGACTCCTTTGCAATCCACTGATCCAAAGACCAACTATCGGATAACCAGCTTCAGGCACCTTTTTCATTTCCATACGACCTTGCGCACCCACAAACATGATCTCTACCTCCTGCAACATATCCTCAAGCGACTGAGCTATGGAGATAGCAGGGTAGATATGACCGCCTGTGCCGCCACCACTTATCATGATCCGCAATGGTACTTGGTTATATGGTTTTTGCTTTTCGATTATGCAGCTACTTTAATGCGTTCTTTATTCTTGTAATTATTCGCCAATGGCGAACCGATATCGTCTATTTCTCCTCTACTCACACTCAAAATAATCCCTAACGCCAAGCCTGTGAAAAGCTGAGAAGTACCCCCCATACTGATCAATGGTAGAGGCAATCCTGTAATTGGACCCAGTCCAACAGCTACTCCCATATTGACCATCGCTTGCATGACTAGGGCAAATGAGAGACCTGCTGACAACAATCCGCCATAGGCTCGATCGCTCTCAGATGCTGCTTTCATACCTCGATAGAGTAGCGCGAGGTACAAAAACAAAACGGCCAATCCTCCAATAAGTCCATACTCCTCAAGTATGATGGCATAGACAAAATCTGAATATGGGTGAGGTAAATAATTTCTTTGATCGCTTTGACCAGGTCCCTTACCTGTAAGTCCACCTGTAGCAATAGCGATGTATGCTTGCTTTGCCTGGAAAGGCACTTCATCTTCATTGAAGAAGCTCTCAACACGATTGATAGCTGTACCAGTTCGCTGACCAAAAGTGAGGGCAATACCTCCGGCAATTACACCGATGATCATCAGCATAGCCAAATATCGCACTGGCACTCGACCTATGAATAACATGAGCATGCATGTAGCAAAAAGCAGAAGGGCAGTAGATACGTTAGTCATGGCAATAAACGCGCAGATCATTCCGATCCATACCAACATGGGTATAATGGCCTTTTGAAAATCCTCAATGTCTTTTTGTCTTTTGGAAAGCATACTCGCGAGTGTGACCACCAAAGCCAATTTTGCTAAATCTGAAGGCTGGAAAGCCTGATTAATGAATGGAATGGTGATCCATCTCGACGCTTCGTTGATATTGGTACCAAACTTCCATGTAAAAAGCAGTAACGGAACAGCTAGCCAAAGTGCAAACTTTGAAAGCTTTGCGTAGTAGCGGTAGTCAACTTTGTGGGCAACCCACATTGCAACCAAGCTGAGCATTACAAGTGCTGAATGCTTGAAAAGATAGTATTCAGTATCTCCTCCCATCATTTTGTAAGCCAAACTACCCGTGGAGCTATACACAACAAGGATACTCAACATGGACAGCAAAAAGACAATGAACCAAATGACCGGATCACCTTTTAGATTGTTGTATGCCCAATTTCTTATCTCGTTCATACTTTCGTGGTTTTCTTGTTTGACAATAATTTCACGGATGCTCTAAACTGATCTCCCCTGTCTTCATAGTTTCTGAACAAATCGAAACTTGCACATGCAGGAGAGAGCAACACTACATCACCTTTGGACGCCATACCAAGGGCCATTTCGACAGCTTGGCCTATGCTTTCTGTTTCTTCTATTTGATTGAGAATAGGTCCGAAATGCTTCTTTAGCTTGGTATTATCCTTACCAAGACACACAAGTCCTTTGACTTTCTTCTCTACTAAATCATCCAACTGGAGGTAATCGTTTCCTTTATCTATACCACCGGCTATCCAGATGATATCCGATTTTATCCCTTCCAATGCGTAAAAAACTGCATCTACATTCGTGGCTTTAGAGTCATTGATGAATTTTACACCGTCTATCTGGCCACATGGCTCTAATCTATGCGGCGCATTTACAAAGTTTTTCAACCCTTTGCTGATCACTTCTATTGATACGTCAAACTGCAGAGCTGTCAACACAGCCGACATTGCATTGATCATATTGTGCTTACCAATAAGTGCAATCTCCGAAACAGGTATCTGATGATTTTTGACGATGTGCTTGAATTTGTAATTGAATACCAAATGCTCATCACTCATGTAAGCTTGCCACTTTGGATTGTTGCTTGTGGATATGGCAAAGAGACATGCCTGCACTTTTCTGCGTGCTAGCTCTTCAGTGATCGGCTCGCTATCAGCACAGTAGACAAAGGCTTCTTCGTCTGTGAGATTTTCTAAAATTCTAAATTTCGATGCTACGTATTTATTGAAGTCATATTCATAGCGATCTAAGTGATCTGGTGTGATATTGAGTAATACGGCTACATCAGGCTTAAACTGGATAATACCGTCCAATTGGAAACTACTCACCTCTACTACGTAATAATCATAACCGCCCTCTGCTACCAATTTGGCTAAGCTTATGCCCACATTTCCACCTAATGCTACATTGAGGCCCGCAGACTTCAAAAGATGATGAGTAAGTAAAGTAGTAGTAGTCTTACCGTTGGTACCCGTAATCGCAACGACTTTAGCACCTTGAGGAATGTACCGATAGGCAAATTCTATCTCTGAGATAACTGGAGTGCCTTGCGCTATCAATTCCAAAATAAGCGGAGCTGTGTCTGGAATACCTGGACTTTTTACTACCTCATCAGCCGCTAATATCTTAGACTTGGTATGCCCTCCTGATTCAAAGTCAATTCCATGTGACTGGAGCATAGCTTTCCTGTCATCAGATACGACGCCCGCATCTGAAAGGAATACACGGTATCCGTGCTTCAAGCCTAGTATGGCCGCACCGATTCCGCTTTCTCCAGCTCCTAATATGGCAATTGACTTACTCATTAAATATCCTTCTGGGATTTGGTTTTCTTTTCTAATATTTGATCGCAGCATAATGCATAAAGTGAGATCAGCTCGTAGCCCTTCTTAGCTGTCTCGAGTATTGCACCGATGCTTCTTTTTCTATTGGCTTCATCCAGACGATCCATGAGGAAAGTCAGTTCATCCATTTCCTCCTCCAAAGCTTCTATTTGGCTGTAAAAGCCACTTTGAGTCTTAGCCGTCAACACTTTTTTAAGCAAAAGATCTATCTTCTTGGAGCTGCGAATGATGGCAGTAGAAAATGCCATCAAGTTGCTTCCAGGAAGTAGCTCTGCAAGTCCTGCAGCTTTCTGCTGAAATTTTTCATTTAGACGAGTGAGTTGTTCTAGCGTCATATCCAGTTATCTAAGTTTAAGCGTAGCGAGTGTAAGAATGGCGAGCAGAATACCAACAGTCCAGAACCTTGTGACTATTTTGGCTTCATGCATGCCTTTTTTCTGATAATGATGATGTAGCGGAGACATAAGGAAAACACGTCTTCCTTCTCCATATTTTTTTCGAGTGTATTTGAAATAAGAAACTTGGATGATCACAGAGAGATTTTCAATTAGGAAAATTCCACAGAGCACCGGTATCAGAAGTTCTTTGCGAATTACCAAAGCCAACACGGCTATGATCCCACCAATGGCAAGGCTTCCTGTATCGCCCATGAATACCTGTGCGGGGTAAGAGTTGTACCAAAGAAAACCGATACAGGCTCCTACGAACGCTGCTCCAAATATCACCAGCTCGCCAGAATTGGGGATGAAGGCGATATTGAGGTAGTCAGCAAAAACAGCGTTACCAGAGAGGTAAGCAAGTACTGCAAGCGTCAATCCGATAATCGCGCTTGTACCAGCTGCCAATCCATCTACTCCATCTGTGATATTGGCACCATTCGAAACCGCCGTGACTATGAAAATAACTACCAGCACATAAATCACCCACGTATAGTCGCTCAACATATTTGGCAAGAGCCAGCTGTACTGAAATTCATTGTTTTTGATGAAAGGCATGGTAGTTACGATTGCCTCCGCATCAGATATACCTTGCCCACCCAATTCAGGTATCACCACATCAGGGTGCATCACCATCACAAGTCCTACTAGCAGACCAATACCAACTTGGCCAATTACTTTGAAATTGCCTTTAAGACCGTCTTTATTCTTTTTCTTGATTTTGAGGTAATCATCAGTAAAACCGATTAAGCCCATCCAAACGGCTGTAATAAGCAATAATTGCACATAGACATTCCCCAGATTTGCGAACAGCAAAGTAGGAATTATAATGGCCGAAATGATAATGATCCCACCCATAGTCGGCGTGCCTTGCTTCTCCATTTGGCCGTCAAGACCCAAATCACGAATAGACTCTCCTACTTGAAAATTCAAAAGCGCATTGATGAGCTTTCGTCCAAAGACGATAGTAATCAGCAGTGAAATCACTGCCGCCATGCCTGCACGGAATGAGATGTATTTGAACACCCCTGCACCAATCAGGTCAAAATGCTTATCTAAATATTCAAATAGGTAATACAGCATCTTCTTTAATTAAGAATTGAAAATTGAGAATGCATAATGACAGTTGATACTATCCATTGGCACTCCGTTTTCAATTCATCATTTTTCATTTTCAATTATCCATTTTCCATTAATTATTGAGCATTTCACTCAATATCTCTTTATCGTCAAAGTGACTTCTCACTCCTTTTATCTCTTGATAAGTCTCATGACCTTTTCCAGCCACAAGGATGATATCCATAGGTT
>JBLIFO010000032.1:0-20311 GCA_047633875.1 Marinoscillum sp.
TCTTTCTGCAACAGTTCTAAAAAAGGTTTCGAATTGGTGGCTATGGGCTTTTAGTATCTGCTCGTTTTCAAAACCCAATTGTAAGATTATACTGTCTTCCAATGCTTCTACAAACATAGTTGCAGGTTGTTGATAGATGTAACTATTAGGGTCTGAAATCCACCAACCATCCATAGCAAGGGAGACAACTTGTTCTTGACCATTCTTATCTATTATATAAGCCTTAAATGTACCTTGGGCAACAAAAATTCGATATTTAGCAATAAAGTCAGGTTGTATAATGAATTGTCTTTTTTTGACCTTACGTTCCGTGAAATGAGAAACAAAAAAGTCAGCCTCTTTTTCTGCAAAAGAATACTTTTCAATTAATTGATTTTGTAGAGATTGAACTTCGATCATTTATTACTTTTCTATCTTGTTTTAAAATAACATACAACGACCAAATAAGCGGTGTGCTTTGGTCTGCTATGGAAGTGAAAATAGCATTTTCTGCGTACTCTCGCAACCAACTGATCTTATTTGAACCCCTAACTGTAAACATTTAAGAATAGATGGAATGCAGCCGGCAATTGTAGGCTATGGAAAGCAGGCAGAAAATGCGGTGCTACTTGATAGGGATTGCTTCTAATTGATGACTTCAGGGCATGCCGACTTACAGTTTGTTATCCTTATCTTTTTCTTCGTTACAGCTACGGTATTACATAGCTCAGATGCTGGTTATTTCAATAGTGGTAGTGTTCTTATCTGGCTTGGGTCTTCATTTTCTTTGCATGCCCAAAGAAAACGGAAGCAAAAGAAAAGGCACCAACGCAAAAAACCATTTTGAAATGACGTTCGATCTGAAGGAATAGGAGAGAGGTAATCAAAATGGTTCACGCTTGCCTTGGATGTCCACCTCGCCAAAACGGAGAAAAAAAGGTTGCATCAAGTGATATTTGAGGGTTTTCATCTCCTGAGCTACCCTTTACTTGTATTGTTTGAGTTAATAATTTGATCATGAGTTGGGGCAACCTTCTACTCATCCACCACAATTATGTTAAGCTCAGGAGCTGAAAACTGGAGGATTTCCACAAAAGTTCCCTTTTAGCGTTGTAACGTGGATTTCGGTGACGAATCTGACAGCCATTTTCTCAAATGTCTTTTAAGACCCCAACAAGCATTCAACCAGTAGCTGTTGATATCCGCCTTATGGCTGTATCTATTCAAATTTTATATTTTATTCATCTTGTGTGACTTATCCGTCTTCAAACGGAATTAAACGGTTATAAACGAATCAAGCCTTTCAGTTTCAGGTTATAAATTAATCAAACTCACCATTAAATACAATGGTTTAATCCAACCCTTTATTCCTCAATCCTGAGCCCATCATGGAGCTCATTGGTGTCTGTAGACTTTCGTACAAAACCATGCTTGAGTAGGAGGTCTTTGCAAAGGGCGATCGCCTTTACCAGTCCATTCCCGATCTCATTGGCTTTCACGCCAGTGATTATTTCTTCTACTACATGTTGCCAATCTGCCTGATCTACTTTTTTGCTGATTCCTTCATCGCCCAACACCAATACGATATGCTCTAACCTGCTCACAAAGATCAAGATACCCACGCGCTCTTCTGTTTGGAATACTTTTTCATCCAGAAAAGCCTGCATCGCACGTTGGTTGACACGCTGTAGCTGTCGTTCCTTTGGGATGATCCAGCGCTTGGCACTAGAGAAGATGAGCGGAAAGAGAAACCCTACAAGCATTGCTGCAAAAGCCACAACAGACACTTCCAAAGGCGTAAATTTGAATGGCAACATCCATGTGTAGGAGAGGACACCTATAATCACAACGGTAAACGCTGATAGCAACGTGCTGGTGTACCAAGATGCCTCCGCATAGTCGTCACTACTCCCCACGAAATAGGGTACAATCTCTCCACATGAGACCGTCTCTAAGTCCTTCACCGCTTGCTCCACTTGAGCCTTCTCCGAATCCGTAAATGTATATTTCTTACTCATGATTCTTTATTTAATACCTCTCAGCAATTCTTCTTTTTCCATTCCCCACTCTCCATTTTCAACTTTCCATTTTCTTTCTCCACTTTCCACTCTCCGTTTTCAACTTTCAACTCTCCACTTTCCGTTTTCAATTGTCACTACCACCCTCCAGAAGCACCACCGCCCCCAAATCCACCGCCACCTCCTGAGAAGCCACCAAATCCTCCACCGCCACCAGAGAAACCACCACCACCTAGGCCGCCTCCCCAATACATGCCGCCACCACGACCGCCATTTCCACCATTGGAAGGTACGCTCATGAAAATGGCGACTATGGCTGAAATGAATATCCCAGCGAACAAGCCAACCAATAACCAACCCAGTACAAATACGATAGCAGCACTCACACCCGTGGCTTTGCTTTTACCCAATTTCTTTGTCAAAACCGTTTTAATTACTCCCGTAAGGATAAATCCTAAAATGATGATTGGTAGCAACCAACTATTTCCTGAACTCTTGCTGCTACTTGTATTTTTCCTTACTGCTGGCGGCAATTCTTCACCACTGATAGCACTTATGACCACATCCACTCCACTATCTATTCCTTTGTAGATATGTCCCGAGCGAAACTCAGGAGTTATGATATTGGTAATGATTCGTTTGGAAAGTGCATCAGTCAAAGCGCCTTCCAGACCATATCCCACTTCGATGCGCATTTTGCGGTCTTCCATAGCAAAGAGCATGATTACACCATCGTCTACGCCATCTCTACCGATTTTCTGTTTTTCACCTAACCTGATAGAGTACTGCTCTATGGTCTCATCTCCAGTAGTTGGCAACATGACAACCACTAGCTGACTGCCTTTGGCGTCCTCATAGTTTTTGAGCTTTTGCTCTAGGCTGCTTTGCTCTGCCGAAGAAAGGGTGTTGGTAAGGTCAGTTACGCGCTTAGTCAATGTTGGCAATGCCACATCTTGCGCGATGACTTCAAGACTTAAAAAAAATAATAGGGGTAGTAGTATCCGAATGCTCACAATCTCGTTTGTTCTCTTATCCTTGTAACTTAGCAAACTGAACGCACAAAATTAATTAGCAATGAATAAAAAATGGATAATCATCATCGTAATTGTAATAGCAGTTTTTGCGATCTACAGCTTCTTCACGGGCAAATACAACAGTATGGTCACAAAAGAAGAAACGGTGGCTACAGAATGGTCTAATGTCGAGACCCAATACCAAAGAAGAAATGATCTAATACCGAATCTTGTAAGCACTGTAAAGGGTTTTGCTCAGCAGGAGCAGGATGTGTTTATCGGAGTAACAGAAGCAAGAGCTAAAGCTTCTAGCATCAATATAGATGCAAACAATCTTACGGCAGAAAACATGGAGCAATTCCAAGCTGCCCAAGGTCAGTTGACTTCTTCACTTTCCAGACTACTGGTGACGGTTGAGAAATACCCTGAATTGAAGTCTAATCAGAACTTCCTTGAGCTACAAGCGCAATTAGAAGGCACTGAGAATAGAATCGCTGTTGCGAGAAAACGCTTCAACGAATCCGCGCAAGACTTCAATACTTTCATTCGTGTATTCCCAAATTCGGTGATCGCGGGCTGGTCAGGCTTTGAGCGCAAAGCACTTTTTGCCGCAGACCAAGGAGCTGAAAATGCTCCAAAAGTGGAGTTTTAAAAAGGCTAAGAATAGAGCTTAAAATGCGCCGATTGTGAAACAATCGGCGCATTTTTTGTGCTCGAGTGGTTGAAGTTGCTTTATTCACTTCATTGGACTATTCTTCGAGTTTGTGGTAGGTAGAATTTCGTCGGCAGGTATCGAAATTACTTTACCATCACGAGACACAATCAATGGACTGTTATTTTTCTTTTTGAATGCAGCCATTTTCTTATAAGCCTCTTTCAGTCCTAAACTCACTTTATCTTCTAATTCCTGTAATTGCTCATTAATTTCCATTGTACTTATCGTTTAAGTATGACCATTTACTATTACTTCTGATGACTATATCAGCGCCAGAACCTTCAGCTATAAACTCAAAATTTTCTGTGGAATTGTCGACCAAAACCCAACTGCTGACAAGGGACTTGTAAATATTGAAAAAATTTAACAATCCATTTGAATACCTTCTTTCTATTGTAGGCGTGGGTATGTTGTGTCCGCCTTCAATTACCCTTGTATGAACCCTCTGGATCGCAAGTTCTTTAGAGTCAAGAACCAAAAAAAGCAAGATGATATCGTAATTCAACTCCTTAGCTCTCCTAATCAAACCTTGGTATGACCTTGTTGATAGTGTCGTTTCAAATGCAAAAGATTCTCCTAGAATTAGTAATTCGTTAATGCGCGCTAGCATTAAACGACCAGCTCGTATGCCTGCTTTTTCAGGATTTAAAGGTGAAATACCTTTTGCAAT
Source organism: Marinoscillum sp. (assembly GCA_047633875.1). GTDB lineage: Bacteria > Bacteroidota > Bacteroidia > Cytophagales > Cyclobacteriaceae > Marinoscillum. The sequence continues at coordinate 4,396 of JBLIFO010000032.1, forward strand.
TTCATCAGCGTTTATGAATTCATCACAGTCAAATATTTCAGGTAAAATGGTATAAGACAATGTTGTCTTACCAGCCCCATTTGGTCCTGCTATGATGTATATTTTTTTCACGAGACAAATATAAACGTTAAGTGGTTAGCTATCTAAAGGGTATTTATGGACTAAGCATTCATAGATGAGCTTAACTGCTATGCTGCATCTAGCCGAAACATGTTGAAGATTCGCTTTTACCTCTATTCCACGCCCAATTCAATAAAAATAGGTAAGTGGTCAGAGCCAATATCCGGCCCGACTTCTCGTGATTTCACATAAATCCCTTGACTGACCAAACAGTGATCCAATGTGGTTTGAGCCGGTAGAAACCACGTCGGCCAGGTGGTCAAAAGTCCAAATCCTTTTCTGCTATCGATAAGGTTTGATTCTTTGAGAAGCGCCTTGAAGTGAAATGAGAAGGAGGAAGTATTGAGATCACCAAGAAGGATAAATTCATTTCGCGATGCTGAAGCCAACTTTCCAAGTTCTGAAAGCTGTCCATTTCTGAGTTTGAAATATTCAGGTCCAACAGGTGGTAAGGGATGGGTTGCCATTAAGGTGACTGTTTTACCATCGAGTTCAAAATCACCTTGGATTGAAGGCAGACCTGCTGGGCCTACTGTCAATTCCTTAAGTTCTGAAAATGAAACTTTACTATAGACGGCAATGCCAAAATTATCATTTCTTGGTAGTGCCAATTGATATGGATATGCTGCGAATTTGGGTTCGAGCATTTGTTGCCACAAGGGCGAAAACTCTTGCAACACGATTATATCTGGCGATTTACTTTCGATGAACTGCTCCACAGCTTCAAACTGGCGATTGGAGCTTAGGAGGTTTATGCAGACAATTTTTGTAGAGCTGGTGAGTTCATTATTTTTATTGCCTCCAAAGTATAGAGGAACCACCTCAAAGGCTGACGCCAATATAAAAGGAGCGAAAATCAGCGCGATACGTTTCTTCGAAACTAACAGTATGCTAGTCCCAACTACAAGAACAATCAAGTACTGCGGCTTGAAATGGCTAGGCAGATCTAGCAACCAGTGGCTTACTCCGAAGTAACCGAGAACACTAAATATGGAAGTAAATATCATTATTAATGTAAGGGCAGCGTGAAGTAGTTTTTTCATTCTCAATTGGTATTGGCTATTCTATCTCTTGGTTAAGTAAATCTAATATTTCGACGTTTAAAGAAATTTTCGAATTCGTTTAGCATTACCTGATTTTTCAGAAGTTAAAAATAGTCTTGCTGTCAATAAACGCAACTACTCTACCTAGCTATGCCCTCAAAGACAAGGGAGCATTTTTTTCACAAAAAGGTGTCACCAGGACACTCGAAATAGCTCATAATCTGATCTATCTCCGTAGAATGAATTAAAAATTAATCCCGAAAGGGGTTGAGGTTCATTCTAAATCGGATAATATTGTTATTGGGCGTTTTACTCATTATACATCGAAGTGCTTTCAATGGTCGAATGAGAACTAACTAACGTTATTGACTTGACACAACATTGAAGGATCTGTTTCTAGAGAATAGGGAATTATTAGTCGTTCTTACTGGATTTTTGGTGATCGCCATTTCTTCCAATAAGATCGCCCAGGCTTTTCAGAAAATCAATCTGCCACTTATTACAGGAATGATCTTTACCGGCATATTGGCTGGGCCTTATATCCTTGGATTGATTCCGAAAACTGCCAAAGCAGATCTACACTTTATCAATGAAACAGCCCTTGCTTTTATTGCTTTTGCGGCAGGAGCAGAGCTCTATCTAAACGAATTAAGGAGCCGATTCAAGAGCATCAAATGGAATACGTTCGGTCAGCTCATGGTGACGTTCGTGCTGGGTACTGTGCTTGTCTTCTTTGCCTCCGGCTATATCCCATATATGGCGGATTTGGGTGCAATAGCCCAACTTTCCATTGCCATGATTACAGCTACCATATTTGTAGCTAGATCGCCTGCATCAGCCATTGCGGTGATCAATGAACTTCGTGCCAGAGGGCCTTTTGTACAAACAGTCATGGGGGTCACTGTGGTCAAGGATTTCTTGGTCATCATACTTTTCTCTATTTGTTTTTCGCTCGCTCAGTCGATGATCAATGGAGTTGCCTTTAGCATTCAAAATGTGCTTTTTATCCTTTTGGAATTGGGCGCATCTTTTGTGCTGGGATTTTATGTTTTTGGTCAATTGCTGCATCAGGTCCTAAGGCTGAAAATTCTCAAATACGCCAAGATTACTTTGATGCTGGTAGTTGGGTATTCTGCCTATCTCCTGAGTCATTGGATCCGTGACAACAGTGTGGATTTAGTAGGGCATGCTGTCTTGCTGGAGCCATTGCTGATCTGCATATTGGCGAGCTTTTTTGTTACCAACCGCACCAAGCACCGGGTTGAGTTTCTTAAGCTTTTGCATGATGCTGGTCAACCCATTTATGTTTGTTTTTTCACACTTACAGGAGCCACATTAGCAATAGATGTACTTCCAGATGTTTACGGTGTAGCCTTGATCCTTTTTGGAATACGACTAGTTACGATGATTATAGGTGCATATACAGGCGGAATCTTAGCTGGTGATCCAATGAAATTCAATCACGTGGGATGGCTACCGTATATCACTCAGGCTGGTGTTGCGCTTGGTTTATCTTCGATTGTTGCACAGGAATTCCCAGGTTGGGGAGCGGAGTTTTCGGCGGTCATAGTAGCGGTCATTGTGCTTAATCAATTCATAGGGCCTCCACTTTTCAAATTTGCTATTTTCCGCTTAGGAGAGGACAACCTGAAGGCGCAGGAACCAGAATTTGATGGCACGAGAGATGCACTTATTTTCGGATTTGAGAGCCAGTCGGTATCTCTTGCTTATGAACTCAAGAAGCATGGATGGAATGTGGAAATGGCCACTTTCAAGAAGGAGGGAGAGATAGAAGAACCTCACGGAATTCCTTTCCATTATATCACGGATTTTTCTCAAGAACAATTTGAAAAGATGAATGCCGGTAAGGCTGAAGCGATCATAGCGATGCTATCTGATAAGGACAATCTTGAGATTTGTACCATGGCTTTTCATCAATTTGGAACGCGAGATTTGATCGTAAGGCTAGATGATCGTAACAACTCCAAAGAATTCATCGAAATGGGCGTGAAGATCGTGGAGCCAGCCACAGCCATTGTTCATTTGCTAGATCAGTTTGTGCGTTCACCGCAAGCCGCTTCTCTATTGCTGGGCATGGAAGAAGGCAAAGACACTAGAGACATTAGAATTAGGAATAAAGACATGCACGCGCTTGCCCTTCGCGACTTGCGCTTGCCTCAAGGTGTCATTATCCTATCCATTCAACGTGCAGGACATTCAATTATGTCCCATGGCTATACAAGACTAAGAATGGATGATATAGTGACTCTGGTAGGTGCGGTAGATGATCTGAATGAAGTGGAATTGAGATTCGATGCTTGATTAAACTAGGGATGCAAATTGCATTTTTAGTCAAAATTCAACTGACGCTTATTTTGAAATCTCAGCTTTCTCTGCAAGCAACTCGTAGTACAAGTAATTATCTCAGATCTACTACCCGCGAAACAAACCTACCAATTGTCTGTTCTAAAAATATTCGTAGCTTAAACCAAAACAAGATTTTATGAAATACTTCCTATGTACTTCTATAGTTTTTATTTCCTTTTTCCTTCAGGCACAAGATCGTCTAGTTGGGAAGTCTTTTGCTACTCGATCAGAAGTTATTGCCAAGAATGGCATGGTGGCCACTAGCCATCCATTGGCTACCCAAATAGGTGTGGATATTTTACAAAAAGGAGGCAACGCCATTGACGCAGCTATAGCTGCTAATGCGGCTTTGGGACTCATGGAACCAACTGGCAGTGGTATTGGAGGAGACTTATTTGCCATCGTATGGGATGCTAAAACTCAAAAACTCTATGCACTGAACGCCAGTGGTAGATCTCCAAAAAGCTTGACTTTGGAGTATTTCCAAAATCAAAACATGGAGAGTATACCAGCTTATGGTCCACTCCCAGTTAATGTGCCGGGTGCGGTAGATGGCTGGTTTGAGCTATCTAAAAAATTTGGCACCATGAAAATGGCGGATGTACTCCAGCCTGCTATCACTTATGCTGAAGAAGGTTTCCCGCTTACACAGCTTATCGCCTATTACTTAGGTTCAGTCAATCGATTCGAAGCAGGTGGATATGATAATATCAAAGCGACCTACATAGATCAAAATGGAGGTAAACTTCCTCAAGAGGGAGAAATCTATAAAAATCCGTTCCTAGCAAATACCTACAAAGCGATAGCTAAACAAGGGAGAGATGGTTTTTACAAAGGAGAAGTAGCCAAAACCATTACCAGCTTTATTCAAGAAAAAGGAGGCTTTCTTTCCATGGAAGATTTGGCAAGCCACCGGTCAGAGTGGGTAGAGCCAGTATCAGTCAACTACAGGGGATATGACGTGTGGGAGCTTCCTCCCAATGGACAAGGTATCGCTGCACTGCAGATGCTCCAGATCTTAGAGGAGTATGATTTTTCAGCTATTGAGTTTGGCAGTACGGAACATCTACACCTTTTCACAGAGGCAAAGAAACTCGCTTTCGAAGACCGAGCGAAATACTATGCGGACATGGACTTTGCCAATGTGCCCGTAGAAGAACTCATTTCTGATGCGTACGCTAAAAAGCGGAAAGAAGAAATAGGGGAGCGTGCAGGACAATATACTGCTGGAGAAATCAGCATTGGGGAAACCATCTACATGACTACAGCAGATAAATATGGAAATATGGTATCGCTGATTCAAAGTAATTACCGAGGTATGGGTTCGGGCATGGTACCACCTAAGCTTGGCTTTATGCTACAAGACAGAGGTGAACTTTTTACCTTGAAAGAAGATCAGGCCAACACCTACGAACCGGGCAAAAGACCTTTTCACACGATTATCCCCGCATTCATTACAAAGGATGATCAACCGTGGGTAAGCTTTGGTGTAATGGGGGGAGATTTTCAACCACAGGGTCATACACAAATCGTTATGAATCTGATTGATTTTGGAATGAACATGCAAGAAGCTGGGGACGCACCAAGATGGGAGCATCGTGGTTCATCCTCGCCTACAGGGGAAATGGCCGATGGGACAGGTGAAGTCTATGTGGAGTCAGGTATCTCTTACGAGACGATCCGAGGCTTGATGTCTAAACGACATAAAGTATTACATGGAGGTTCGTATGGAGGCTACCAAGGCATCATGTGGGATAGCAAAAACAAAGTCTACAGAGGTGCTTCCGAGAGCAGAAAAGATGGTCAAGCTGCTGGGTATTAAGTAGCATTTAAACTCATCAGAGTCTGTGTCCTACAGACCTGTTGCTTGATCAAACTTTAGATTTCGTTCGCTATACCAAGTGTAGATATGGAGGCTTTAAAGCTTAGAAATCCTCGTTGTAAACGAGGAATAGTTGGGGTTCACACGCTTGCCAAGTCCAAGTCTAATCTCTTAAAGTTTGTAAAGGATTTATACATTGTTGGCACCAATATTTTTGTCTTTTCTGTGATTTTCAAACATTTCAAAAGCAGCTTTCAAGAACCCAAACATCCCTAAACCGAGAACTATAAATCCAAGTGATAAATCCTTTAAAATACCTTTTTCCACACTGTAATATCCAGTCAATCCAAAAATTAGCAAGAATAGAATCATTAAGGACATTAAAGAAATCATAATTTTTCCTTTTCTGGGGCTCTCCCAAACTTTTTTAGAAAACTCATTTTGAGTCTTAGTAGTGTCTTGTAATGAAGAGAAGCTAATGCCTAGTCCCATAAAAATCAATGCTGAATTAATGCTTTGAAAAAGCAATTCAGGACTTTCTATTAAACGGTCGATTCCTTGTAAATATGGTTCGAAAGCGAAATATAGTCCTACCAACATTAGCGGGTATTGCAAGTAACTTATATAGTGAAAAAAGGTCTTAAAATTCATTATTGCTCTTTTTGTTTGTGGTGCTTCAAATGACTAGCTATTGGTGAACTGATTTATTGAAAAGGTTGGTTCCATGTGCAATTCTTGAAATTGTGATGTGATTGAGTGAATAGATCCTGTAGACAATTCGGCAATTATTGAATCCAAGTCGTTCTAAGCGGATTCAGCCAAGCTTAATTCCATTTGGCATTAAAACGTTCTTTCGCTGTATTTAGAGAAATAACTTTTCCCTCTTCCACATCACCTAAGCCTCGCTCGATCTTTTCAACAAACAACAATTTGTCTATGAATTCCTCTGTCTAGAATTCATTTGTAAGTTGCTCAAGAGTTTCGATGATTTTGTCTTTGTTCATAGTTTAAAGTTAAGGAAATGGTTACTTATTCGAAAACAAACCAAATGACGGAGCACGTTAGATTAAGCCTCAAATTTTGTTCTATCAAATTCTGAAGGACTCGAAGCTTTAAAGCTCAGAAATCATCGAGGCAAACGAGGAATAGTGGAGGAGATATCAAACGCTATCTCCTTTTTTTATGCGTGATAATTCTTTAGCAACAACTCCCAGCCTCACCACCTTCTATGGAAGAAGTGAAAGGCATATTGCCACCACATCCTTCAAAGATGCCATAGTGCACATCCCATGTACCGTAAAAGTCAAAGTATTGCTTGAAGCGCGTATCGTGAAGCATTTTGTAAGTATTGCCACAAACAGTCATCATTTTTCCTTTAGGGAAGTAGTGATGATCGTCGAGCATAAATGCCATTTGGTTTTCAGGAATTCCACCCTTATAAGCCACTGCTTGCCCATAGTCTTCACAGTCAGATTCCAAGCCATCAATTTTCATCAATCGATAGGTCACGGAATAGAAAGAAATATCGCCGAGGAGTGCTTCTACCTCTTCATTCTCTATAGTAATGGGCCTGTCTTCTACCGCTCTAGGGTCTGTAAAACCTGCCTTTTTAGCAATGTTCAAGAAGTCATTCCAGTAAAGAGCGCCACTCAAGCATTCTCCCCACAGTACTTTATCATTTTGCAAAGCCTGAGGTACACGACGGTCACTATAGACATCAGAAAAGTACATTTCGCCACCTGGCTTGAGCAGATCATAAGCATCATTCAAAACCTTCTGTTTGTCTGAAGCAAGGTTGATGACGCAATTAGAAATAATGATATCGAAGGAGCCTTTTTCAAGATTTAATTCATCCAATTTTTCAATATTTCCTTTGATGAATTTCACATTTGATTGAGCATATCCGAAAGCTTCTTTATGATATGCTAAATGGTCATTGGCAACTTTCAGTTGCTCGTCCGTCATATCTACACCTACCACATGGCCTTTTTCTCCAACAAGTTTTCCTGCGATATAGCAATCCCTTCCACTTCCAGAACCCAAGTCCAATATGCGTAATCCTTCTACCGCTGAGGGGATGGTCAAGCCGCATCCATAGTACTTGGCTTGCACTTCATCTGCGACTAAACGCAACGCCTCTAGAATATGCTTAGGCGGTTTTACCAGCGTACAACATGCATTGGTTTTTAAGTCTTCTGATTTTTGTAGTTCAGAACCATAATATTCTTGTACATCTTCGTGGATATTGCTCATGGATAAAATGCCTATTATACGTATTGATAGTGGACGAACAGTAAATTTCAATTTTATGTTCAGTCAATAACAAAGTTAAGCATTCATGTGCTCGTCTAGGACTGTGGCTCAGAGACTTTTTGTTTGGTCAGAGCTTGGATTTCGTTCTATAAACCATTGAGGAACTAGGGGATTTAAAGCCTAGAAGTATTCTTTGTAAACGAGGACTAACTGTGGTGCTAGTCTCCATCTATTCAATTCATTATCTTTGAATTATGAGTTCAATAGTTATCAATCCAAAAAGCTCACAAGAGTTAAAGTTTATTTCTGAGCTTCTTGAAAAGTTAGGCGTTAAATCTAAGGTTCTTACAGATGAAGATACCGAGGACTTGGGATTGTCTATTCTGATGAAAGAAGTTGACCGATCGGATGTTGCTCGCGAAAATGAGGTCATGTCGATGCTCAAAGTCTGATGTATCACCAAGGTTTGTAGTAAAGAAGCACAAGCAGACACCTGCGCAAATGGGGGTCATAGACCTTGGGGAAGGGGGGCATTACTCACGCAACAAAACAATTTTCTGGTCAACCATATCCAAATAAGGATAGAGATTAAGTTGGAACAACTGATCTGTCCATATCCACCCTCCAGTTGTCTTGATAGGATTTAGTACTCATTTCAAAAAAATAGCCACCTTGGTCCGCGCAATCAGGGCATCCTATATCTGTATCACTTATTGTGAATAACTCATTTGGAAAATTATTTATCAGTTCCTCAATATTATACACCGCCAAATTATCTAACAGAGTAAACTCTGCATCATAAAGGCCTCCATCATATAACATAAGACTAGTGGGGTAAATATCTTCCGATACGTACAAAGTGTTTTCTGTTAATTTGTAGATATCAATGCATGTTTTTCCTTCGCAATAGCCAGCATATCGACCAAAAATCAAATATTCTTGGAATTCTATTTTTACTTCATGATCATTCTCGCCACAACTAACCTGAAATATTGAAAGGATAAAAAGAAAATGATAAGCTACTTTTTTCATTGCTATTCTTTTATTATTTGTTCTATTATACGGTTCTCACCATTCGCTGCATAAATATAATAAATACAACCCAACCCAACCATTAAATGCAAAACACAAGATCATATACTGCTCACACCTCCACCACTAGCTTGCCTTTCACCTGATTGCTTTCCATATAGGCGTGTGCTTCGGCTACTTCTGCTAGTTTGAATACTCTGTCCACATTTAAGGTAATCTGTCCAGCAGCTACCTGATCTATAAAATTTTGTAAGTGGTCTTTGGAGAGGTTTTTTGATTCACCCATATAGACTGTCAATCTACCTAAAGAGGGAATATCACCCATTGGGGTGAAGTCTTTCATGCTCCACTCATTGCCGAGGATTCCGGTCATGCAGACCATGCCTCTTGTGGCTATGCATTTCAGTGAATCTTTCAGCGTCTGCGTACCGATCAGCTCTAATACCTTGTGAACGCCCTCAGGGTAGAGTGCTCGCAGACCTTCCGCTACTGTACCCTCATCTATCAATACATGGTCAGCGCCATTGTCTTTCAAGGCTTGTATTTTGTCAGGATTCCTTGTGGTGGAGACTACCGTAGCACCGAGGGTCTTTGCCAGTTGGCAAGCAAGCATCCCAATGGAAGAGGTACCGCCACGGATCAGCAGGATTTCACCAGATTGTAGTTCTAATGCTTGCTGCAAGGAGCCAGAGACGGTCTGAAACATCTCTGGAATTGCTCCCAAAGTAGCCCAAGGAAGATCGCTCGTAAAAGGGAATACGATCTCCTTTGGCACCAGACAATACTCCGCATAGCCACCATCGAAGAAGCGACCCATCCCGCCCATGATCGCGGCTACTTGCTGACCGATTGCGAAAGTGCCAGATGGATCTTCGGCTACCACACCCACACATTCGATCCCTTGGATTCTCGGGAATTCTACGCCTGGGGAGTCACCTTTTCGGGTAAACATCTCCGAGCGATTCAGTCCAAAAGCCTTCACGGCTATCAGCACCCAACCACTTTTCACTTGTGGTATGGGCACTTCCTGTAACTGAATTACCGATGGTTCTCCTGCTTTGGTGCTAACTGCTGCATTCATATGCTGGTCTTTTTAGTTGGCCTTTGGTGTGGTTTTATTAAACATGTAGCGAGCGATTTTCCATTCTTCACCAATTTTTTCAAAAACGAAAAGCTCTCTATTTGCTTCCTGCAAGGTAACATTTGCTTCTTTTATCAGCACAGTTCCTTTGGAGCTAGTAGTGGCAAAAGCCATATCTCCTTCCACTACGATTTCATCTATGTAGAACTCAATGTTCAACTGAATTTGCGAAAAGATGAAGGTATAGGATTGTAGGATATTCTCCGTTCCAATGGCAGAGGGAGCTTCCGTTGGCATGAAGATTCCGTCTTTGGTGTAGAGGCTTGTCGCCAACACTGGATCTGACGTGTTCAACGATCCTTTGTAAGTCATTAATAATGCTTCAATTGCTTCTTTGTCTTGCTTTTGCATGGTTTCTGATTTTGATTGTGAATGATTTTCTGTTGTGGCATTTGTCCAAAAGGCGCTGATTAATAGGATTGGAAGTAGGACTCTTTTCATTGTCTTTTCATTTTGTTATTGATAAGACAAAGCTCGGCCGAGTTGGCTGGAGCCACTCATAAGGTGTTTTAAGAAAGAATCTTAAGGTAGTTTAAGAGTAGAGGGAGCGAAGCTTTTTTTATGCTTCTGAGAGCTTTTTGCGAATGGTGCTCAGAAATTCTGGGGTGATACCAAGGTAAGAAGCCACCTGTACATTGGAGATGCGATTGAAGAGATTTGGGAATCGCTCCATAAAGTCCAGATAACGTTCTTCGGCTGTGGTGCTGATCGTTTGCAAAAGGCGATTTTGAAGCTGCACATATTCATCCTCCACCATCACCCGAAAGATGCGATTGAGGAGAATGCTGGTTTCATAGAAATGAATAAGATCCGACTTACTAATTTGGATTACTTCTGAAGGCTCCACTGCTTCAATGTAGAGTTGGCTAGGCTGTCCAGTATGGAAGCTACCTATGTCAGTTATCCATTGATTTTCTATCGCAAAATGGATGTTGTGTTCTTTGCCATTGTTGTCCACTTTGTACATTTTGAAACACCCGTTTACCACAAAGTGATAATGCTTGCAAACATCTCCTGGAGTGAGAAGAAATTGCCTTCTTTTTAGGTTTCGAGTAGTTATGCGTGTCCTCAAATCCTCCTGCTCTGCCGGCGCTAAGTTTACTAGGGAATTGAAATGAAAGAGGAGTGCATCGATAGCCATGGTTTAAAATTACACAACTGCCTCTTATAGTTGCTAAGAGGTAGCCTTCCTCATATAATGAAGCTGTACCAAGCCTGATTCAAACTGCTTACTCGGCAAAGCCTCCAATGCAAGTATGGGACTTTCTCCTTTGAAAAGCCTTATACCATCGCCGAGCAGTACGGGGATGACCGAGATGAGGTATTCGTCTATCAGATCGCTATCCATAAGTAGCTTGACAATCTCAGATCCACCATCACAGTAGATATGCTTTCCTTTTTCGGATTTTAAGCGAGCAATTAAGTCTTCAACATCGCCATTGAAAAATGTGACTCCATTTTCGTTTTCACGAGCTTGCCGTGTGATCACATAGCAATCGTGCTGGGCGGCAGGGGGGAAGGTTCCCCCAGTAAGTCCTAAGACAATTTCATAGGTTTTTCTTCCCACGAGATAAGTGTCCACCGTCTCATTGAAGGCGTGATAGCCATAGTCCTCGCCTTCTTTCTCCACGACGGAAAGCCACGAAAGGTCATTGTCTTTGGTGGCGATATAGCCATCCACACTCATGCTGATATATAAAATTAGTTTTCTGCTCATTGCTTCATTTGATGAATCTTGAATCAAATAATGGATACCGAATAAAGGTAGTCGGTATGCCTTGATTTTCCTTTTTTGAAGAATTATTTAGGATGGAATGGCTACTTCTATTCGGGATTATGCAGAAAAATGAAATGATAGGTTTAACTTATAGGTGTATAAAATGGAGTTAAGCATAAGCTTCTATTTTTACTAAACAACAAAATAATAAACCTCAAAAAATGGAACATAATCCACATTCACACCATTCATCTCAAGACATGGGAGACGAAAGTAAATGCCCATACCTTGGTGGCACCCTAAAGCAAACAGCTGGATCGGGCACTGGCAATCGCGATTGGTGGCCTAACCAACTAAAACTCAATATCCTGCGGCAAAACTCTTCTTTGGTTGACCCAATGGAAGAAGGTTTCAATTATGCCGAGGCTTTCAAGTCGATCGACTATGATGCGTTGAAAAAGGATATCAATGACTTGATGACTGAGTCACAAGACTGGTGGCCAGCAGATTATGGGCATTATGGACCTTTCTTTATCCGTATGGCATGGCACAGTGCAGGTACTTATAGAATACAAGACGGTAGAGGAGGAGCAGGCTCAGGTACGCAGAGATTTGCGCCACTCAATAGCTGGCCAGATAATACCAACCTTGACAAAGCACGTCTTTTGCTTTGGCCAATCAAACAGAAATATGGCAACAAAATCTCATGGGCAGATTTGATGATCCTTACGGGAAATATCGCATTGGAATCCATGGGCTTCAAGACTTTCGGATTTGCAGGAGGACGTGCGGACGTTTGGCAACCAGAGGAAGATATCTACTGGGGAGCTGAGACCGAATGGCTGGGCGACAAACGTTACGAGGGAGACCGTGAGTTGGAGAATCCACTTGCCGCAGTGCAGATGGGATTGATCTATGTGAACCCTGAAGGACCAAATGGCAATCCTGATCCATTGGCTTCAGCGCGAGATATCCGTGAGACCTTTGGTCGTATGGCGATGAATGATGAAGAGACAGTAGCCTTGATAGCTGGTGGGCATACTTTTGGTAAAACGCATGGTGCGGCTGACCCTGGTAAATATGTGGGTAGAGAACCAGCTGCAGCGCTTATGGAAGAGCAAGGCATGGGTTGGAAAAACACTTTTGGAAGTGGTAATGCAGGCAGTACGATCACTAGTGGTCTAGAAGGCGCTTGGACATCTACCCCGACCAAATGGAGTCATAGCTATTTTGAAAATCTCTTTGGATTTGATTGGGAACTGACCAAGAGCCCAGCGGGCGCACATCAGTGGACACCAAAAGGTGGAGCTGGTGCAGGTACGGTACCTGATGCTCACGACCCAGCTAAGAAGCATGCACCTTTCATGCTGACATCAGATTTGGCATTGAGGATGGATCCGGCTTATGAGAAAATCTCTAGAAAATTTTACGAAAACCCTGATGATTTCGCAGATGCATTCGCAAGAGCATGGTTCAAGTTGACGCATCGAGACATGGGACCTATCACGAGATACTTGGGTAAAGAAGTGCCTGAAGAAGAGCTCCTTTGGCAAGACCCAATTCCTGCGGTTAAGGGCAAAATAGATGAAAAGGACATTGCTGGATTGAAAGATAAGATTGCTGCATCTGGACTGACCGTGTCTCAATTGGTAGCTACAGCGTGGGCATCTGCTTCTACTTTCCGTGGATCGGACAAGCGAGGAGGAGCCAATGGTGGACGTATTCGTCTAGCTCCACAGAAAAACTGGGAGGCAAACGATCCAGATCAGTTGGCAAGTGTATTGTCTAAGCTGGAAGAAATACAAAAAGACTTTTCTAAATCAGGCAAAGAAATTTCTATTGCGGATTTGATTGTGTTAGGTGGAAGTGTTGGAGTGGAGCAAGCGGCTAAAGCTGCTGGTCATTCTGTGACTGTACCTTTCACACCAGGACGAGGTGATGCTACTCAGGAGCAAACCGACGTGGAATCTTTTGCAGCGCTAGAGCTGAATGCAGATGGCTTCAGAAATTATCAGAAGACGCAGTATAGTCTTTCGGCAGAGGAAATGTTGGTGGACAGGGCACAACTCCTGACACTTACGGCGCCTGAGATGACCGTATTGATAGGAGGTCTTCGTGCCATCAATATCAATACTGGAAATTCGAAGCGTGGTGTATTCACCAAGCGTCCAGGAGCATTGACGAATGACTTCTTCCTCAACCTTCTTGATTTGAGTACAACTTGGAAAGCGGGTTCTTCTGCGCAGGATGTGTTTGAAGGTAAGGATCGCAAGACTAGTGAGCTTAAGTGGACAGGTACGCGTGTAGACTTGGTTTTCGGTTCTAATTCGGAGTTGAGAGCTTTGGCTGAAGTCTATGGTTCTTCGGATTCCGAAAAGAAATTCGTGAAGGATTTTATAGCGGCATGGACCAAAGTGATGAATCTTGATCGTTTTGATTTAGCTTGATCTAGATTTTAGCTGTAGCGAAAAATTCAAATAACAACAAGTGAAGCTTTCTTAAAAGCAGAAACCGGTGGTCATCCTGAATTCATTTCAGGAACTATTTCATGATTGACATGAATTGACTAAGATTCTGAAACAAGTTCAGAATGACTGAATGGCTTTTAAGAAGGCTTCATTTAATATTTTATCATTAACCCCCTTAGAATGATAAATCTTATTACCGTGTCTGGCAAGACAGGAAGAAACTTCTACCTAAGTCCACAATATACTGCTGACTTTAAGTCAGTTGTTAGTTGTATTACCTCAGGGAAAGTGATGATCGTCTCTACTAGATACCGATCGGACTTGATCTATACCTCTGAGAAACCGAGGAACAACTCCATATTGAAATTGTGGGCGCTTTGCGCAAATACAACTTTGCCCAGCCTCAACCGAAAGGATTTCACTACAGCCATAGGAGACAAACAGTCTTTTACAAAATACTTTGAATCCATCATGGCTCTTTCGGTTAATTGGCATCACTATGACCTTTACCGAAAGGCTTTTCGAACGACATTCTGTGCGGATCAGGACAATCCTGTGACACAGATGGTCATTACATGTGACCAATATCTCACCCAGCAGGAAAATATTACACGAGAGCCTCTGGTGGATTTGAATGAGAAAATCATATCTGTATTGTCTAAGGATACATTCACACTAGCGATGGATCTTCTTAATAATGAGACGCATGTGAATTGAGTTTGAATTCATTAATCGTAATGAAACCTACATTTTGCGATGTGAATTTCGTTATCACGGACTTGATAGATCAATCGATGCTCTCCATCGATGCGTCTCGACCAAAATCCACGGTATTTATATTTGAGGGGCTCGGGCTTGCCAATTCCGTCAAATGGATTTCTTGAAATGTCTTTAAGGAGCGTATTGATGCGTTTAAGTATTTTTTTGTCTGTCTGTTGCCAGTATAAATAATCCTCCCAAGACTCATCTACGAAAATGTATTTCATTCCTCTAAAAGCTCTTTCTTGAATGAAGATCCCGCCTTGATCTTAGCTACTGCGGCATCCAATCGTTGCTCATTGGCTTTCGAAGATAGTTCGTGGTGTGTAGCAGATAGGGAATTGTATTCATCCAATGACATAATGACTACACCCGAATCTTTACCTCTGTTGATGATAAGTGTTTCGAAATTGTTGGTGACATTATCCAGATATCGTTTGATGTCTTTGCGGAAGTCAGATAGAGTAGTTGTCAGCATAGTTTATTATTATATGTACAAATATATGTACATAATTAGATATCCTCTGTCAAATATGAAACTATACAATTGACCTACACACAGGACTAGCGAGTTTCAATTCATGAAAGTATTTGCCTTTTCAGAGTTGAAGTACACGTGAGTAAATAAAATTACTCGCTTTTACCCACAGCAATTTTTTTCCTGCTGGATAGGGGGGCATTTAGCACTTCCATAGCTGCAATAGACACAACAATCATCTGCTAATGGTTTCAGCACAGTCTTACAGTTTTCACATTCATAGAAATACTGACATGCATCTGTAGGCATGGTTTCCTCTTTTTGATGTCCGCATTTTGGACAAGTAATGATGGATTCGAGAATTAGTTCGGTCATGTCATTTTCTGTTTTTTTAGTATGTCTCTTGCTGGCCCTGTCTAGAGTTTGGAGACATTTAATATCACTAACGTTATGTCGTGGTTATAAGATACTTCTTGTTTTAATGTAAAAGTTAACGACCTGCCAGAAGTGTACAATTGGGAATAGAATTATAGCTCCTTGCAATCGCTTGGCTTTGCCAAGGGATGAATATTTATAAAGCCTTCGGCTTTGCTGACAATTTTTCGCATGATTTCAGTTGATACGCACAGATTTTTATGTTTGATTTTTCGATTGAGATTATATCGATTGTCTTGTAGTTTGATATTATCAGTCTTTAGAATTTCAATTCTTATTGA
>JBLIFO010000033.1:0-20163 GCA_047633875.1 Marinoscillum sp.
CACTTCATCATCAGAGATATGAAGTGATCTTGTACCATCATCAAATCCAAGGAAATCCGTAGAACCACCATCATAAGAAAGATAATTGCTAGTGAAGTGCATTTTTGGATTGTAGCCTAATCCAAAAGAAGCATTCATTGTCTTCATCTCAGGAAAGTCTTTAGTCTCTATATTCACTAAGCCTCCAGTGAAATCTGCAGGCAAGTCAGCAGTGAAAGACTTAGATACTATAATATTATCGAGAACATTAGTTGGAAAAATATCCATTTGCAGAGTGTTTCTGTCCGGATCAAGACCTGGCACATCCATACCATTCAATAAGGTCTTAGTGTAGCGATCACCCAAACCCCTTACATAGACATAGCGACCACCTTCTATAGATACTCCAGTGATTCTTTTTGCTGCAGACGCAGCATCATTGTCTCCTATTTTTCTGAAACTGGCTGAAGAAATACCGTCAAGAAGATTAGCAGATTTTTTCTTTACAGTGAGTAAAGCTGCTTCTGTAGTGCGAGTAGCCTGAGCAGTCACTACCACTGCTTCAAGTTCCTCCACGGATTCTTTCAATCTTATTTCATTGACAAGATTTACTCCACCACTTTTCACTTCAAGACCAGTGATAGTTATTGGTTGGAAAGAAACGAATGAAACTTGGATATTATAAACACCTGGTTCGATGCTAATATTGAATTGACCATCAAAGTCAGTAACAGCTCCCTTGGAAGTGCCGGAAACCATCACTGTCACACCTATCAACTCTTCACCAGTAGAGTCATCGATGACACTACCTCGGATGAAGCCATTTTGCGCGCTAAGCGCAAACGAACTGAGGATAACTAAGGAGAAGATAATTAATTTTTTCATCGCAAATAACTGAGTAAATTTCTCTAAAAAAGGGGAAACCCGTGAAACGAATTCCACGGGTTTGTAACTATGAAGACTAATATGAAAATTTGATAATCGAATAATTAAAGATTAAAGTCCAAGTCCTGAAAGTGCTCCTGACTTGCTAGCAAGTGAGAAAGTAAATTCTGAAATAGTTGCCCCAACAGTATTAGAGCCTTTTGCCACAACACTTACTCCTGCAAATGTTAAGAAAGCTTTATCAATGGTTTCTGTTCCTGTGATCACACCATCACCATCTACGATAGCAGGTAAGACAGACTGAAACAAAGAAGCTGAAAAACCGCCAGTATTAGCAGAAAAACCGTTATATCCTTCGGTATCTTGACCTGAATAAACTTCAAAGAAGTAGATATTTGATATTTTCACATCAGAGTTATCATCAAAGTCGATAAGACCACTTGCTCCCATTGCAGCTACTGTACCGTTTTTAATAGTATGACCAGCACCTACATAAGATCCTTCAGGACCATCCAATTCGAAACACTCGTCACCTGGATTTACAACGATGAAGTTGTCAAGTGTACCAGCCCAAGCTTGATCTGTATCGATAGCATCGTCACCAGCATTCCAAACCAAAGCATACGATACATTTACAGTACCTCCGAACCACTCGATTCCATCATCTTGGTTAGCTACGATTTCAACGTGATCGATAGTAGTTCCACTACCTACACCACCTAGCGTCAATCCATTGATTTCGTTTCCTTCACCGATGTTTGCTCCACCATGTCTTACTGAAATGTACTGGATAGTTCCAGAGTTGTCAGCATCATCAGTGCCACCGTAAAGTCCGTTTGAATCATTTGCTGGTATACCTTCGATTTGCTCAGACTCATTGTCTGCAGATATTCTAGCATTACCCAATACGATGATACCTCCCCAAAGGCCATTGATACCCTCGTCTAGGTTAGGACTTTCTACTTCACCTGGCTGAATTTCATCAGCAACAGATGTGAAAATGATTGGCGCAGCAGCCGTACCAACAGCCATCAACTTAGCTCCACGAGCGACAATAAGCGCAGTAGCGTTTGTTCCTGTTCCGGCCTGACCTTTAATAATGGTACCTGCTTCAATAGTAAGTGTTGCTCCAGAAGTAACAGCTATACGTCCTCCTAAGACATAAACAGAATCAGAAGACCATGTAGCATCAGTAGCTACGTTTCCTTCTATTAGTACTTCTAAACATGCATTACCTGTACATACTTCTTCTACTACGGTTTCTGTTATCGTTTCCTCACAAGAGATTAGAGCAACCGAAAATGCAACTAGTGCAAGAGTCAATAAATTCTTCATTTTTTGTTTCTTTAAAATTCGTTTTAAGCGTTTGAGTTCTAATTAACTTCGACGCAAAGGTGTATCGCCAATATTAACTGTCTGCGCCACGCTCATTACGATATCATTAAACAAAAATGACCAGCTTTAACTGGTCATTATGTTTGTTAACTAAATGTGAAGTGGTATGTCCAATCAAGCGAATCAGGCTTGTATTGGTTAATTAATCGCGTTATTTCGTGATCTGCACCTTATTGAGAATCTCCTTGATAATGTCTCGAGTGGTGACCCCATCGGCCTCAGCTTCATAGTTGAGCAAGATCCTGTGGTTGAGTACATCATAAGCTATCTCCTTGATGTCTTCAGGAAGCACATAATCCCTTTCATCAAAGAATGCGATCGCCTTGGCGGCAAGGTTGAGATTGATTGACGCTCGTGGAGAAGCACCAAATTGAATGTATTCGGCTTCTTTTGTAAGTCCGTAATCTTTTGGATTTCGCGTGGCAAAGACCAATTCAATGATATATTTCTCCAAAGACTCTGAAAGGGATACTTGATTGATCTCTTCTCTGATAGAGAAAACATCCTTTTTGGAAAGAACAGTCTTCACGTCTGACTGGAAAGTCATGTTGGACATACGTCTCATCACTTCCAATTCGTCTGCCTTTGATGGATAGCTAACATGCACTTTCAGCATGAATCTATCTACTTGTGCTTCTGGCAATGGATAGGTTCCCTCTTGATCAACAGGGTTTTGAGTCGCCATTACCAAAAATGGTCTATCTAGTTTGTAAGTCGTCTCACCAATAGTCACCGTCTTTTCCTGCATGGCTTCTAGCAAAGCTGATTGCACTTTAGCAGGAGATCGGTTTACCTCATCCGCTAATATCAGGTTGGAAAAAATTGGTCCTTTTTTTACTTCAAACTCAGCCTTTTGCTGATTGTAAATCATCGTACCAATAAGATCGGCTGGCAATAGATCGGGAGTAAACTGGATTCTTTTGAAATCTAACTTTAATACTTCAGCAAGAGTATTTACCGTCAGGGTCTTCGCCAATCCTGGTACACCTTCTAGCAGAATGTGACCTTGGGTAAAAAGTCCAATCAAGAGTCGATTGACCATATACTCCTGTCCCACTACTACTTTGCCCACCTCGCTTATCACTTGCTTGATTTTAGCCTGATGTTCTTTGCGGAGTTCCTGATCTACTACTTGTTCCATTTCAATTCCTTGTTAATATTTCCTGATGTTAAGGTCTGCAAAAGTAAACGCGTTTACCGAAACAGAAAACGTCGTTTACTCTGACGGTTCTTTTATCTTGAAGGTTACTTATAAAAAATGTTAAAACGTTGGCGCTGTAAGTAAGTGCTAATCTTTGTGTTTTTGAAATTCAACTATTTCTAGTGCTGTCTGCTTCGCTGATCTACCCACGCCCACTACTGTTGCTGAAGCAAAACCTGTCCAGCTGCCATAACCTATCATCCACAATCCCGGCAATTCGCGGGATCGAGTATCTGATGTATGAATTTTATCATATTTAATAGTGACCGGAAGGTGTTTTAAAAAAGAAAGGGATGGCTTGAAACCCGTACAGAATATGATAGCATCTATGTCTATTTCTTGTCCGTCTTCTAATAAGATTGTTGACTCTTTAATCTCTTGAAGACCTGTATAGGCATGCAGCACTTCTCTCTCTCGCGCGTCTTTGACAGAAGGCACCATCACAATGTGTCCTAGAGACGGAGGTATGTAATTTCTTCCCATCTTCTTCGCTTCAAATAACTGAGTAGCCGCATCAAAGAGATATTTACCATCAACTTCGTCTGGCAGATAATCAGGGTGATCTTTCGTGATCCAATAAGTAGTTGCAACTTTTGACAGCTCAGCTAGTATCTGTGCGCCACTATTACCCTCACCTATTATTGCAATTCGCTTCCCTGTAAAATCATCAGCGTTTCGGTACGCCGCTGAGTGGAGCAGCTTTCCCTTGTACACATCGATACCCACAATCTCCGGAATGAATGGGTTTCGGAAACTACCTGTAGCTCCTACTACTACTCTTGAGATATAAATGCCTCTGCTAGTGGTTACCGTGAAAAGTTCTTCTTGCTTCTGAACCGATTCCACCCATACAGGCCGTTGAATATTGAGATTATATTTCTCCTCATAGCTTTTGAAATAACTCAGAACATCCTGCTTACCTGGATATTGGTCTGTACCTCCCGGCATAAGTGTGCCTGGCAATGAGCTCCATTGAGCAGGTGAGAAGAGTGTCACAGAGTCCCAATAATTTTGCCATGAGCCACCAGGTTTTTCCTCTGCATCCAAGATGACATAGCTGAGCTGACTTCTCCTTAGATAATAAGCCAATGCTAAAGCACTTTGACCGCCTCCCACAATAATCACATCAAAGAATTGCTTCATAACTGCTTGCTGATACTCCCAAACAAATAAAACATTTCGATAGCTATTTGAAAACATCTTTCCTCATACCGAGTGGCTTCTTCGAGAGTATTGTCCGCTTCTTTTGGATCTAAATAGTAAAGCGGTATCCTTTCCAATGCTCCAGGCACTAAAGGACAAGTTTCATCTACGTCAGAGCATGTCATCACTGCATAGAAGTCAAATTTCGGATTTGGGGTCTCTTCAAATTTTTTAGAAAAGGCTTCTAATAATGGGGCCTCTTCCGAATACTTAATACCATAAACAGGGTTGCTACCAGCACCTGAAGAAATGTCAAACCCAATATCTTTCAAAGCTCTTACAGCACGCTCATTCAAAGCAGTAGTTTCAGTACCACCAGAAAACGTATAAATACCTTTTACACCAAAATAATAAGCAGCCACTTGTGCCCATATCTGAGCAAAGTGGCTTCTTCTAGAGTTGTGTGTACAAATAAAAATGAGGTTGGCTTGCGCCTTTTGTTTCAATCTTCGAGATAATGTGTCAGCAAAGCTTTCAAGCATTTGCTTTCTCTCGTTATAAATAGATGAGCCATTTGAAACGGCTTTTTTCACATAAAATTCAAGACCAGTATTTATAAACATATCAGTTTGCGCTAGCAACAAGTTGCAAGTTGGACCCTCTTTTCATTTTTATCTACATCATCTTTGACATAATATACTTCCCACTCATAGCCATCTGGGTCACTTACCCAAAATTTATCTTGAAGGGCATAGCAGCAATCGGAGTTCTCTTCCTCTAGTGCTATTTCAAGATTCCCTTCAATTTTTGACTTCCTCTCTTTTAGTTCCTCAGACCCATTTACCCGCAAGCCTAAATGACCAAATGAAGGTGCTGTTTTAGAGGGCGCTTCAATAAATGAAATGACCAAACCTGGTTCATCTAATTCGAATTTGGCATAGTCAGGTTTCACCTTCACTGGTTTACTTTCAAAAAGTGTCTCATAGAATTTAATTGCTTTCTGAATATTGGAAACATTCAGCCCGATGTGAAACTTGATTTGATTTTTCATGATATGTTAAGTTTGAAATTAAAAATTCATAGGTAAGAGATAACAAGGATTCGATCCAATGATGGAGACATTGTCATCCATAGAAATCCACCATTGATGGCCATCAGAATCAAAAATGGAAAAATGATCCTCCAGTAATTCACAATTAGGCTGCCCATGATATCGACTCAGTGAGAACATCCTTTTCACTAAATCTTTAAAATCTTCATGTTTCGGGATCACCAAAAGATACTTTTTTGGGATGATCGTATGGTTGACCTCAATCAGTTTTAATGAAATTCTCTGAGACAGGTATGTCACTATGTTTCCGGATATAGTTTCCGGTTTTTGTCCTGTCAACCTATTATAGAATCTAATTGCGTTATTCAAATTACTGACTTCAAAAAACATTGTTATATTGTATTATTACGATGCTATAGTTCAAATTTTTTTAGTTGCAGTTGGAGTTCAACTCTAATTGGTCAAGTAGGCCAAGAAAACTTTTCTTAATGGTCCCCCAAACTATGGGATCAATGCAATAACACATCGCCGTACCCTCAACAGTGCCTTTAATGATGCCTAAATTTTTCAATTCTTTCAGATGCTGCGACACTGTTGGTTGAGCCAACCCTAGCTCATGCACAAGATCATTATTGATACATCGATTTGCCTTGAGCAGGTGTTGCAGGATGGCAATCCTAGCAGGATGGCCAAATGCCTTCGCCATAGTGGCCAGAAGGTTTTGCTCCTCTGAAAACAAATCCTTTTTACTTATTCCCATATCGTAATATTACGATGATTAGTTTAAATTGTTTTCACTTTAATCAAAAAGGCACAAAAAAACCCTGACGTTAATGCGTCAGGGCCCCAACCAGCTATAGACAAGAACGCTGCAGCGCGCAGCGAACTTTTCTTTTATGCTCTCTGAAAGTGTATGGCCGTTTCTGTCCGAGCACTGTTCAATTGAACAACAATTTTTTTCATTAAACTAATTTCTGATTCCCCCATCTCGTAAAGAACTTCCATAGTCGTACCAATGAGTGACTCATTGATTTTTAAATCCATTTCCGAACCGTGACTGTAGATTCCGTTTTGAGGGTTGTACCAAATTAATTGTTTCATAATTGCGAATTTGATACCGCTAAAATGGAGATAGTAAAAGTTTCGATCCTGCCAAAGGTGTTTATAATCCTGCCAGCCTATTAAAAACATCATAATCAGAGAAATAAGGGACTTTTTGTTCTATACAAAAATTGATTTCTTGAAATTAATGTTGATAAATTCTGATAGTTGTAAGCTCCTGCAATTAGAATTTGGTGATCAAAAACAAAAAAAGCAACCCATTACTGAGTTGCTTTTTGTACCTCGGGCGGGACTTGAACCCGCACGACCTTTAAGGGTCACAGGATTTTAAGTCCTGCGTGTCTACCAATTTCACCACCGAGGCGTCCGACTATCACTAGCCTAAAAAAAAAGTCCTGACGCTTGAGTCAGGACTTGAGCGGGAGACGGGATTCGAACCCGCGACCCCGACCTTGGCAAGGTCGTGCTCTACCAGCTGAGCTACTCTCGCTTACTTCCCTCAGCGTTTCTAAGGGACTGCAAATTTATACGAACAGTCGAAAAAATGAACAAGATTCAAAAAAGATTTTTTCAACCCACATTATTCTTCCATTTCATCCTTATTCAAACAAGGTTTTTCCCTTTCAGCAATGATTTTACTGTTTCACTCTTTCTCAGGTATAAATATGACTTTAGACAAAAAGAATATGTCAATATTTGAATGATTGTAATGAGCAAAATCTAACCAGCAAACCAATGATTCAAGCTTCAAGAACTATAGGACATGATGTAAAGGCGCTAGCATTGTGCCTTAATCTCGAAGAGAATATTCTCGCATTAGAATGTGCAGTTCGAATAAGAACACATCTATGTGCTCACATTGAGCAGGGTCACCTGAAATACCAACAAAATCTAGAAATCATAGATATTGTAATTGCTGAGCATCAAATGCATATTATCGGATTAAGCCCAGAGATGAGGCTTTCAAATGCCAGCTAAGACTTCCCCTTCAATTCATTTTTCATTTCATTGATCTTCAGTAGTGCTTCTACTGGTGAAATGGTATTGATATCAATATCACGAAGCATTTTCATCACATTTTCAAATCTCGGATCAGATTCAAATAAATTTAGCTGGATCTGACTGCTCGGCAATTCTGCCAATTTATCCCTTTCATTTTCAGAGAGCTTCTCCGCTTCTAAATGTTTCAGAATGGTATTTGCTCTAAGCACTACCTGATTGGGCATACCTGCCAACTGAGCCACATGAATCCCGAAACTGTGCTCGCTTCCGCCTTCTTGTAACTTCCTAATAAAAATGATCTTCTGTTCCAGCTCCTTTACTGCCACATTGAAATTTTTCACGCGTGGTAGATCATTGGTCAATTCATTGAGCTCATGGTAATGAGTGGCAAAAAGTGTCTTAGCCTTATACTGGGGATGATTGTGTAAGTACTCTACGATAGACCAAGCGATCGAAATACCATCATAGGTACTCGTACCTCTGCCTATCTCATCCATTAGGATAAGTGATCGGTTGCTTAGATTATTGAGAATACTGGCTGTCTCAGTCATCTCCACCATAAATGTGGACTCACCCCGTGATAAGTTGTCTGAAGCTCCCACTCGAGTAAAAACTTTATCCACTAGACCTATACGCGCATAGCCCGCTGGCACGAAACAACCGACCTGACCCATCAATACGATCAGTGCTGTTTGCCTTAGCAAAGCGGATTTACCAGCCATATTTGGACCTGTGATAATCATGATTTGCTGAGAAGCATCATCCAGAAAGACATCATTTGGGATGTACTCTTCCTCTGGTGGCATATTTTGCTCGATCACTGGATGGCGACCAGCTTTTATATCTAATGTGAAATCTTCAGCGATAGTAGGCCTTACATACTTCCACTTCTTTGCCAAGTAGGCAAAGGAGCAAAGACAATCCAAGGAACCTACCACACGTGCATTTTGCTGAATGGACTCAATATATTCCATAGCAAACGCCACCAATTCCTGATAAAGACCATATTCAATGACGAATATTTTGTCTTCGGCACTAAGAATTTTTTCCTCATATACCTTAAGCTCCTCCGTGATATATCGCTCAGCATTTACCAAAGTCTGCTTGCGAATCCATTCTTCAGGCACTTTGTCCTTATGGGCATTGGAAACTTCCAAGTAGTAACCAAAGACCTTATTATAAGCGATTTTAAGGGAAGTAATCCCCGTATTTTTGCTCTCTCTTTCCTGAATTCCACGGAGAAAATCTTTGCCAGAGAACGCCAATTTTCTCAATTCATCCAACTCTTCATGTACACCATCCTTGATAATATTTCCTTGATTTGGATTGAGCGGAGCATCCTCTTTTAGACTCAAGTCAATGTTGGTCAACAACCCCTCGCATGTATTGAGTTGATCAGCAAACTGATCGAATACTTTTATTCCCGCCTGCTTCAGCTGATTCTTAATGGGCTCTATTTGGCTTAAGCTCCTCTTTAATTGAACCAATTCACGAGGATTGATACGCGCGGTAGCTACTTTAGAAATGAGCCTTTCCAAATCACCAATCTGCTTGAGGTGAGCCTGCACTTCGGAATAGATCTCCTCATTTTGCATGAGTGACTCTACTGTATTCAGTCGATGTTCTATTTGCTCTTTGTTTTTTAGCGGAAGCACCATCCACTTGCGTAAAAGACGACTTCCCATTGGTGTCTGGGTTTCATCCAAAATATGAATCAGCGCCTTACCATCAGGCTGAACAGGTTGAATCAGCTCAAGGTTTCTAATAGTAAACTTATCAAGCCACACATACTGTTGCTCATCGATCCGCGAGAGATGGCCGATGTGTTTTACTTCTTTGTGTTCTGTTTCTTCCAGATAAAAAAGAATAGCTCCAGCTGCTATCACGCCGGCCTTCATTTCCTCTACACCAAAGCCCTTCAGGTTTGCCGTGTGGAAATGACGGATTAGCTTGTCGTAACCATAATCCCAAGTGAAAATCCACTCTTCCAAGTGAAATTGATTGAGGTCAGCGCCAAAGGCTTTATCAAAAGCAGCACGCGAAGACTTTGAAAAAAGAACTTCAGATGGCTGAAAACCCTGAACAAGTTTCTGGACATATTCTATAGAGCCTTGAGCTACCAGAAATTCACCAGTGGACAAGTCCAAGAAAGAAACTCCACAAGAAGCTTCCTCAAAATGAACTGACGCAAGGAAGTTGTTTCTCCTTTGGTCTAGCACATTGTCATTAAGCGAAAGCCCGGGTGTAACCAACTCTGTCACACCACGCTTTACTATTCCTTTAACAGATTTTGGGTCTTCCAATTGATCGCAAATCGCCACGCGATTGCCCGCTCTGACAAGTTTTGGAAGATATACATCCAAGGAGTGATGCGGAAAACCTGCCAATTCTATATGAGAAGCAGATCCATTTGCTCTTTTAGTAAGAACTATATCTAGGATCTTACTTGCCTTAATGGCATCCTCGCCGAACGTTTCATAAAAATCACCAACTCTAAAAAGCAGCAATGCGCCAGGATACCGTGCCTTGATAGCATTGTATTGTTTCATTAATGGTGTCTCGGCAACTTTAGTGGATTTCGCCATCCTGAGGATTGGTGGTAATTTTGGTGGAATTTCAAGGCAATATTAAGGAAAGGTAATCGCATGCGAAAACTAAAGAACGAGGAGCTGGGCAGATTGGAGCCCGAAGAATTTAAGACGGTGAATAAACTCTCGGCATGCATCATTTTGGATGACATCCGTAGCATGAATAACGTCGGCAGTGCTTTCCGAACCTCTGATGCTTTCTTGGTTGAAAAAATATACCTGTGTGGTATCACAGCACGGCCGCCACATCGTGATATCAATAAAACCGCACTTGGAGCGACGGAGACAGTAGCTTGGGAATATGCTGAAAATATCCATGAGCTAATTGCTCGATTGAAGGCAGAGAATTATCTCATTGTGTCTGTCGAGCAAGCCGATGAAAGCACCTCACTTTTGGATTTCCAACCTTTACCTGATCAGAAGTATGCATTTGTCTTTGGCAATGAGGTTTTTGGCGTCAACGATCAGGTAGTTGAAAACTCAGATATTGTATTGGAGATTCCCCAATACGGTACCAAGCATTCGCTAAATATCTCGGTGAGCTTAGGGATTGTGGTATGGGATTATGTATCAAAAGTAGAGAGATGATAGGTCAAATTAGAAATAAAATCGGCTACTTTATAATCCCTCTCGTTTATGATTTAAACATTGGTTTCTGAGCTTTAATACAGCCCTTAGAACAGACTTAACAAATGAGTTCCGATTTCAAGAAAACAAATCAGTGTGGTCAGAGTAACAGACTTTATCGCGATTGTCCTTTTCTAACTAATTTTATAAAATGAATCATGTAGCCAAATATCAAGAGGAAATAAGGGAGACCTGTTCGAAGCATTACGTTGATAAACTCTATCTATTTGGCTCAGCAACAAACGATAAATTCAGCGAATCGAGCGACATTGATCTTTTGGTGAAATTTCTTCCCTTCGAAAGGGAAGAATACTTCAATAATTTCTTGAATTTCAAATCAAACTTAGAAGCTCTTTTAAAACGAAAAGTTGATCTTTTGGAAGAACAGGCTCTCAAGAATCCTGTTCTGATCAATTCCATAGCCAAGTCGAAAAGTTTAATTTATGGCTGAGAGAATCCTAAAGTGGCTATACGATATTCAGATTGCAATAAATGAAATCGAAGATTTTATGAAAGAGTCTTCCAATGACTTCCATGAGTATGAGCAAAATATTATGCTCAAGAGGGCTATTGAAAGAAGTCTTGAAATCATCGGTGAAGCCACCAATCGAGTCATCAAGGCTGATAGTTCATTCAAGAAAAAGATAGCTGGCGCTGAAAAAATAGTTGCTCTCCGAAATTATGTGATCCATGCATATGATAATGTTTCAGATGAAAACATCTGGGCCATTTTAAAGAACCACCTCCCCAAGTTAAAACCAGATGTCGATTCACTTATTGAATCGGCAGATATCAAATAGACTAAAACTTTATCCCTACTCCAATATAAAAATTCCTTTCGTTAGCAGGGATGGTACCCGAGCCAGGATATCCCGCCGCTCCTCTGGTGAAATAAGACTCATTTGTGAGTTTGTTGACAAACCCATCACAAAACAAGACGGTATAACCTCTTCACGGCACCAAGCATTCCCTAAATATCTCGGTGAGCTTAGGGATTGTGGTATGGGATTATTTTCAAAAAGCACAACCCAAATTCTAATTATAATCTAATCCCGGCACTTAAATAGTAGCTTCTGATCGTGGCAGGAATAATGCCAGGCCCGGGATAGCTCTCTGCTCTACGTGTAAAGTATTTCTCATTGGCTAGATTATTCACTCCAAGACTGAATCGATAGTTTTTTGGGCTATAAGCTATCGAAAAATCCATCACTTGATAAGCGGGAATGACTCCTGTGAGTGCGCTTGGATTAAATACAGAATTGGTAGCGTCTGAAAACTGATCGCTCACGTAAGAGTATTGATAAGTTGCCTTGAGCTCATGCCAGCTGAAATTTATACCTGTTCTCAGCATCAAGTCTGGTACATATTCGACCTTCCTCCCCTTGATTGCCCGATCTTCTGATCGTACATAACTAGCATCAATAAGTGACAGGTTAGTAAAAAACGATAGCTTCATTTCCTCACGAGCCTCATTAAACAGCTGCAGCAGATCTACCTCGGCGAAAGACTCAATCCCAAAGTGACGAGAGTCACCCACATTGGTTCGAAATAGCAAAGTGCTGCCTGCAGGAAGCAATACACCAATCCTATCATTGTATTTCAAATAAAACAAACTGAAATCAATATTTAGCCAATCCACCAACTGACCCCTGATTCCCAAGTCCATATTGTGACCGTTTTCATCGGTGATGAGGCTATCCAGTATGAAGTTGGGATTGTTGAGTCTTAGATCACTGAAAGTGACTGACCTATAATTGTCCGAGTAGTTGGCATAGATATTCAAGTCATTTTTCAAATAGTAACTCATGCCCAAACCAAATAACACCCGAGATCGAACAACGGAACGATCTTCATTGAAGCTGTTCTCAGCGACTATGTCCCCCGCAAAATTCCTGACTATTTGCTTCCAAGATCCAATAGCGTCAGTTCGGATATATTCATATCTAACACCCGGAGTGACACTGATTCGATCAGTTAGATTAAATACATTTTCAGTAAAAAACGATAGGTTTTCACTTGGAAACTCATAATCAAAGTCTTCCAAATTCTGGGGGTTAAGAAAGCTAAAGTCGGCATCCGAGGCTTTGCTAGCATCTCCTTGCATCCGATCCGTTAACCCCCGATAATACCTAGAACCAATCAGGAATGCTGACCTCTTTGCAAACAGGCTATAGTAATGTAATAATCGGGTTTCACTACCAAAATTATTGAACCGATCGCTGATTAAAGTTCTGTTCACATTGGGATTGTCGATGCGATCGATCTGCTCCAGATTACCAAGTGCGTCTCTACCAGAAAAAAGCCCGAATGTCCTAATATTCAATTTTGTACGATCCGAAAATTTGTAGTCTATGGTATTAGCGAATAAATTCCATGAAACCTGAAACCAATTTCTATTCCTTCGTGAAATATCCAACCTACCATTGTTGAAATCCTCATCGGTCAGACCTCCGGGTTGCTGGGCTTGATAGTTCAAAAAGGAATACTCTAGGCCAATTTTTAACCGCTCGGTAGCCTGTATACCCACCCTGCCAAAAGCCAAATGTGAATCAAAGCCGGAATTAGCTCTCCAGCCTGTTCCTGTCCGATATTGATAATAGCTGTAATAGTCAACATTCCCCAACGTACCACCGGCACTCACAAAAGAATTTAACAAGCCGAATGACGCTGCTGCCTGCTCAATATTTACTTCAATGGGTACCTCGGGGGACTCTTTCAGTTTGAAGTTCAACATCCCTCCAAACTGAGTCCCATACTGCAAAGAAGCAGCGCCTCGAACGATTTCGATGCGCTCCACCGCTTGCATAGCCGGCATATAGTAGCTTTCAGGGTAGCCCAGTGCATCTGCACTCATGTCGTATCCATTTTGCCGTGTATTGAAGTTGGCCGTTCGGCTGGGTCCTAATCCCCTTGCTGCAATATCCAGTTGAAGTCCTGCAAAATCACTTTCCCAAATATTGAGGCCTGGCACTTTTGCAAATATCTGCCGAGCATTATTGGTTACCTTGTTGGCCGCAAAATCATCCATGATGATCAACTCATTCTTCTTTGATTCATAGATACCAAACCCATCTACGGACCTAAGTCTGGAAATACCACTAGTCTCTACCCGTGTACTCACAATTTCTACCTCATTGAGTGCTTCATAGAATTCAGTAAGTGTGAAATTAATTTCAGAATCGGCATTCAGGTTAATGTCTAGTTTACCAACATTTTTACCTAGACTAAAAACTTGTAGCAAGTGTGATCCTTGAGGAAGAAACAGCTCATAACTTCCAGTGCTATCGGTGGTGGATCGGTGGTTAATTTGTTCGACAAAAACAGTAGCATCTGCTAACGGCTCTCCCTCAGTTGAAAAAACTCCTCCATAAACCCTGAAGGACTGGCTTTTGGCCCAAAAGGTTATGAAAACCAACAAAAACAGTATATAGTGCTTCTTTTTCATCTAGTTTAAAGTCTTTGAAAAAGGGATAATCCAATCCTTGCGCGCCCAGCCATCCTTTATCTGAGTGAGGTCTACGGATGGGTCTATAAGCATCCTGCTAGGTCTGGCATTCAACGTGACTTGCACTTCGGCACGCACTTTCGGATCATGCATTCCATTTGAGCGAAAGTGTTCTTCGAGATAATGTGCGAACTGTAAAATCAAGTCTGGCTGCATTGCCATTTGCTTTTCCTGATGCATGTTTAGAAACTGACAATTCACTACAGCTCCCTCCCTACCTTCAGCTCCGTCTTTCACATAAAAAGTAGCGGTTCCAGCTTTTTCCATCAACATGACGCGCCAGGCAAAGCGATAGCCCTCCTCTGTCCAGAAGACGTTTCCTGGGTACAGTAAGTACCTCCAAGGAAACAGCACCTGAAATGTAAAAAAGAGAGCCAACGAGAAGTATAGTATTTTTCTATTCACTTGATGAGGTGTGAGAACGTGCTTTTCTTTGGATGTGGAGAAAAGAACCCCTCCTCCCAACATAACATTTAGTCGATTCAGTAACTGTTCATGAAGGTTACTGGAAAAAAAGATGGTCACTACCAAAATCATCACCAATGGAAAAACCCCTATTTGAAATAAAATACCCGTGACAGTGTGA
Source organism: Marinoscillum sp. (assembly GCA_047633875.1). Taxonomy (GTDB): domain Bacteria; phylum Bacteroidota; class Bacteroidia; order Cytophagales; family Cyclobacteriaceae; genus Marinoscillum. The sequence goes on from JBLIFO010000033.1 coordinate 15,025, forward strand.
AAAAGAACAACAGATATATATGCAAACCAACGTGTTTTTTTCCACATCAGGCCAAAGACCACCAAAGTGTCAAAAAACATACCCAGCCAGCTAAATAAGTAGGCTGTCAGCTTATACTTGAAAACCCAACCGATCAATGGAATGCTTGTCTTAGCCGGTAACCAAATAGAAAGTGGCAATGCTTTTATTAACCAATCGTAATTGATCTTGGCTAGTCCTGCGCAGATATACACGATTGCTATCTGCAGTTTAAATATTCCAATACACCATTTACTAACCTTTATTTGCGAAATTTCAGGACGTCTTTTTACATCCCATGAAAAAAGACGATTAGCCGGCACGAAAATCAGTAAGAAAGCCGTGATACTGACGAAATAATAATGGTTGAGATAGTAGGTGATATCAATTAGCTCAACGTATGTAAAGCAGACGAAAAATAATACTGTGGTCAGACGGTAGTATGCACCTAAAGTGATTGCTATGGCCGTGACGATCAGCAATCCGAAAACGAAGTACATCCAAGCACCGGGCAGTGGTTGGACCCAACCGAAACCAAAATAGCTGAAATGCAGTTTGGGCGCTATCAATTGCGACTCAACCCAACCCATGGAGAGATAACGGATAGTGCTGAAAAGCATCAGCAATCCAAACACTATCCTAAAAACGACCAAAGGAGCAATCGAAACCTGTTGCTCGAGGTAGTGCATTATTGAACTATATGGTGAATTCTTACTCAACTGAATTTAATCGCCATCACCTGAGCTGTAAGTAATACTAATGCCCAACAACGAACTCATGGAACTTTTGAAGTTCGCTGTATTGGCTTGAAGTACATCTCTCAAATTCTTTACCGCGTCATCTTCAATATTAGCGGAAAGCTCACCAGCAGGTAAACTACTAATCGCTCTTTCAATGTCAAGAATAGCTGCCCTTGTCTGTGTGACCAACTCATCACCTCCAACTACTACAGAAAGATACTCCTCAAAACTCACCAAATCTTGCCCCTCTCTTGTTTTGCCAGACCATATATTGATGATGTTGGTGAAGTGTACCTGCAAGAGCTCGGCTGAGATTCCACTATAATACGCTTCCACTAAAGTAGGATCAGCGTTACTTTGCCCGGCAGTCAGTCCAGCGGGCAACTCAACTTTGAAATTTTTAATGTTTTCATAGTCTTTCACAAACGCATTGAAAAGTAATGAAATCGAACTGCCTGCTGAAGTACCTTCATTGTCGATAAATTCACTGCGATAAGAGCCTTTCCATTCTGTCACAATCTGGTCAACGATAGATTTCAATTCAAGCACGATTAAAGCCAAGTAATCCTTTCTATGTTGATCGAACCCAAGGACAATTTCTTCTGCTGTCTGCTCCTTTCCATAAATCAAATACTCCACGGTATAGAAACCTCTCACATCCCGATCAAAGGAAGCTATAAGGTTAAAATCCGGATTTTCAATATTGAGCGCTATCTGCGACTCATCTACTGGAAAAACAGCTAGGACTGTGGAAAAAGGACCTAGAGGCAAGTTGGCTGGGCCAAATCCAAAAGCTGAACAATGCTGGTAATCTAAAACCGCCAGAACCCAAGCCTCTCTAAGTAGCAACAACTCCTCTTCATTCGGGTTGGCAATAAAATCATCAGTAGCATCTGATAAGTTATCAACGCTTGTTTGTAGAGATTCGAAATTTGGAATAATCAAGCCATCCGCAAGACTTGTAAGCATGAATTTTCTGTCAAAATCCAATTCGTTTGTTGAGCCATCCTCATCACAAGATGTTAGCCATAAGAGTAAGGTGAGAGGAAGAAATATTAGGATCCTGTACTTGCTATTTCTGTTCATATCTGATGGTTGCATTCTTTTACTAAAAACCTCGCTGTGAGTGATAGACAGGTTCTTGTCAATTCATAATTTTCGAAATGTATCAAGTCGGATCGTTGACATAAAAGCTCGCGATTTCTTCATCTGTGAACCCATAAATACTCTGGATGTCCGAAATGATTTGATCAAAATTGCTTAACAAAGTTGCATCGTTCAGGAATTGGTAACTCTGTGCTATCTCTCCATCTGGAGCAAGTAATAACTCAAGAATTAGATCAATCTGAGCATCCGTGATTTGCTTATTAGCAAGTCCTTTGAACCCATGAGCAAAGCCCACACCCTCAGCATAAGCGTGTATAGCGTCTCCCAAGATTTTTTCATCTCCACTCGCAGACTGGAGGAGGAGTTTTGTTGCGTTGCAATAAAAGATAACTGTCGCAAAGTTGGATTTTTCCCAAGCAATCAGATAATCCGCTATTGCCTGATCTCTCAACGCATCGAAACTTCTGCCTGCTTCAATGGCTGCCCGCGCAGTAATCAAGCTATTTCGGATATCGTAGAAGAAGCCCTCCTGTGTTACATGATTTGATCTTCTCTTGGAGTAAGATGCTGCGGCAGTTGTTTCATTCGGATCAAATGCTGGACTAGTTCCGTGAATTTCTACTAGCTTATCAATAGTGGAAGCATCGATAAGATCACCATTGATTATCGTCAAAGCGTGATTATAAAGAGCCGCACCAAAGGCTCCTTTCTCTATCATTTGCTCTAATTCCAAGCCGTATTCATCAAGCAGCCTGCCTCCTAGCAATCCCCCTTCTTCACCTGAAGCTGGCATGCCAATACCAGGGTTTTGAAAAGAGTCATCATCGTTCGCCGCTTTTACCAACTCGCTCAACCAGACTGAGGTAAGCGTTTGGTAGCTACTTAATGTCACAGCAGACAGGTTAGCTGGATATTCAATATCAGCGACCGCCGTGCTTTGTGCATTGGATTCAGCCTCATTCAGGGCAGTAGTCAGTTGAGCGAGCTCATTAATGACGGCTCTTTCAGACACTACATTTGCATCATAAGATGACGACTCGTACGATGAGGGGATGTCTAGTTGAGGTGTTGGCTCCTCATCATTGCAAGAGATGACTAGGGTAGCGAGTACTATTAAGGGAGTGAGTTTTAAATTCATTGTTCTTATTTGTATTCATTCTAAATAAGAACAAAGATGGGTCAAGAATACTTCAGATTCAATCGCTAGTGCTAGGCAAATTTCACTTTCACTATCTATAGCCAGCACTCACTAGAAGTAGTGATAGATTTGGGAGCTATTATTAATGCTTTACGATTTCTTTGGCTGCACATTTTTCGCAACCTGGGGAATCTTTCCCCGAAAGGGAAAGATAAAATCTACGAACAAGCCAAAAACCTGCCGTTAAAAATATACCTATGACTATAATGGTCTGGATCATTAGCTTAAAAGTTGATAAGTGACTAGGGCGGCCAAATAAGCCAGTGCAGTCATGTATCCCAATTGTATCAATGGATATTTCCACTTTTTAGTTTCACGCAGTACTACAGCCAAGGTACTCATGCACTGCATTGCAAATGCATAAAAGATCATCAGAGATAATCCTGAAGCCAAAGTGTAAACTGGCTCACCTGTCAATTGATTTTTCTCACTCCGCATTCGCTCCAAAAGAGTCCGCTCACTATCAAAGTCTTCACCTACACTGTAGATAGTAGCCATAGAACCTACAAATACTTCTCTAGCAGCAAAAGAGGTAATCAAAGCGATACCAATTTGCCAATTGTACCCAAGAGGTGCAATGACTGGCTCAATGGCATGTCCCAAAATTCCAATATAAGAATTGGCAAGACTGACAGATGAAACCTTCTGTGCATAGGCATCTACCTCTTCAGTTGACACAGGCTCTGGAATCGCTTGCACCGCCTCCGAAATTCTATCTCCTGGGCCAAAAGAAGCCAATACCCAAAGAATGATAGAAATGCTAAAAATGATTTTTCCTGCATCAAAAACAAAAAGCCTCACCTTTTCAATTAGTGTCACTACCAGGTTATTCCAACGTGGCATTTTATAAAGTGGAAGCTCCATAACCAAAAAGCTATTCTCTTTGGTTTTGATTATAAATTTGAAAATCAAAGCAACCAAAAGTGCGGCTATCAATCCAATTAAATACAGTCCCAAAAGCACCAAACCTTTCAAATTGAATGGACCGATAAACTCATCAGGCACAACCAAGGCAATCAACAAGGTATAAACAGGAAGCCTTGCCGAACAACTCATAAGAGGCGTGACCATAATGGTGATCAATCGTTCTTTCCAGTTATCTATGGTACGAGTCGCCATGATCGCCGGAATGGCACAGGCCACACCAGATATTAAGGGGACAACACTTCGTCCGTTCAGCCCAAAAGGTCGCATGAATCTATCAAGAATAAATACCACTCGACTCATATATCCAGTCTCTTCCAAGATGAAAATGAAACCAAACAATAACGTAATCTGCGGGATGAAAATAGCCACACCACCTAATCCTGGGATGATTCCTTCAGCTAAAAGGTTGGTTAGCATTCCTGCTGGCAGGGTGTCTTTTATCCACTTACTCGAAGAAAGAAATAGGCCGTCGATTAAATCCATTGGCCACTCAGCCCAAGCATAGATTGCCTGGAACATCACCAACAATACAGCCATAAATATGAGATAGCCAAACACCGGATGAGTAAGGATCTTATCCGTCACTCTGTGCCGATGGATCATGGATTGCTTCATTGGCTGCTGTTTCAGCACAAAGGAAAGCATCTGTCTAATCTTCTTGTAACGAGCTTCTGCTCGGACCTTTTGCTCAGAAGGGTCAGTGATCATGAAATGACCTTCATCAAATTCGCCAGTCGCGAAAGGCTGGGAAGCTCTATTGGGCTTCTGTTTAGTAATATCCTCTATGAGCTGATCTATACCCTTCCCCGTCCGAGCGATTATGGGCACGATAGGTACGCCACCAAGTAGCTCACTCATCTTAGGCAGATCGATAAGCAAGCCTCGCTTATCGGCTATATCTGTCATGTTGAGAGCCATGGTCACTGGCACGCCCATGTCAAGCACTTGAGTGAATAGAAGTAGATTTCGCTCAAGATTGGAAGCATCTAAAACGACAATGATCCTGTCAGGATAGTCTTCATGATCCTTATTGCTCAAGATGTCATAAACTACTTGCTCGTCTTGAGTCTTCGGATATAAACTATAAACTCCTGGAAGATCTATGATTTGGTGAGGTGTATCCGATTTACGAAGTGTACCTGTTTTTTT
>JBLIFO010000034.1:0-19943 GCA_047633875.1 Marinoscillum sp.
TCACCAGGTGTATTGTAGCTGATTTGCCAATTTTGATCTGATGGTTTGCCTTGAAGTGATATGTCTCTCCATACACCGTCACCGAAATCTATCTGTATGTTTTTGATCTTTCCGATCAGCCCATTGCCAAGCATCATGTGCTCTGGCTTGATGTGAAAGGATATAAAAGAACCCCAGACCTTTTTTAGCAGTGGAGAAGCCAGTAGGATCTCTTCTTGTACAAAAGGATTCTGTCCATTGGTGGACTTGATCTTGCCAGACTGAGCTTCCCACTTCGTTTGACCCTCAGATTTGTCCAGCTTGTCAAAAGTGGTATATATCAGGCCGATATCCGTATGATCATAGATACTCTCAAAGTCATACACTTGATCAAGGACATCCGCACCTCCAAATCTGGGTTTGAAGCTTGATCGGTAAAGTTCGCTCCACGCTTGCTGGAAGTGGGTCGCATGAGAGGTATCCTGCCGGTCATTGAACCCTTCTAAATTGGCAAACGAGACCACTCGGTCATAAAGGATGTCCGTCTGTAGCAAGCTTTTGTCTAGGTCGGACATCAGGCTGTCTAACTGATCTCTGGCAGTCAAGAACTCATCCGGTGCGTCTTGATCGCCTTGAGCATTTGATAAATAACTGTTCAATAAAATACACATAAGAATCTTGATAAATCTTTTCATGATTATAGGATTAGGTGAAAATTTGGTTTCTTAAAAACGGTTACTTATTCCAGCTTACTCCAATCAATATCGAATCGGCCTTCTGTGACCCTAATGGTATCTAAACGAGTCTCCTCATCTACTAATGTTGCCGAAAAAGTACCAGCTACTAAGCTTTGATCAGGGTTGAATCTTGTGATGTTGATCCCCCCACCCTGATTGATGGATAAGTATTTGATGAAAGTATTATCTGATCGCCAGACTCCAGCATAAAGGTGAGCATGTGGTGGAGAATCAATATTCTTTAGACCATTGCTAGCATCAATGGTAAAACTCCCTTTTGATGTCAATGATGGGATGTAGATATATATATATTCAGGACCAATATTGCTTGAGTAGTTTCTAGCAAAGATGGCCAGATATGGAGGGCGTAGCGAATTCACAAGGCTGTCCTCGGCATAATCCACATTAATTCCACTAGCCCCTTGTCCACCAAAGCCATCCTCACCATCGCTGGGTGTCAGGAGTACTCCATCTACCAGGCAACCAAACGTATTGAGACCTTCCTGAGTCTCGGGAGGAAGGGTAGGAAATACTTCATCGTTAAAGCAGGATGTCAAAAGCGTGAGACCAGAAATGAGAAGTAGTAGTTGGGCTTTCATGTAGTAGATCATCTTATTATTTTTTTATCGTTTACCAAAGGTTAACACGTTTACTGTAAAAATTGTAGTAAGCTTTGCAACTGACTTTTTCGTTGTTGTAATTGTTGCAACTTCTAAGTTCAATGGATCAGTCTAGCAAACTCCAATCAATATCGAAGCGTCCTTCTGTGACCCAAATGGTATCTAAACGAGTCACTTCATCTACTAATGTTGCCGAAAAAGTGCCAGATATTATGGTATTTATGGTATCCATTCTGGTGATATCTGCGGTTCCGGAGTTGTCCAGCGATAAGTATTTGAGGAAAGTCTTGTCTGATTGCCAAATTCCGGCATAAAGGTGAGCATGTGGTGGAGAATCTATTCCAGGGTTCCCCTTGCTATGATTTATTTCATAGCGAGCAGGTTCAAATAAAGAAGGTAGGTATAAATAAACATATTCAGGGCCGGTTCCACTCGAATAATCCCGTGCAAAAATATCCAAGAAAGGAGGCCTTACTGCATCTAAGCTGTCTTTATAATAATAAATATTTATCCCACTAGCCCCTTGACCACCAAAGCCATCCTGACCATCAGTAGGTGTCAGGAGTACTCCGTCTACCAGACAGCCGAAGGTATTGAGACCTTCCTGAGTCTCAGGAGGAAGCGTAGGAAATACTTCATCGTTAAAGCAGGAAGTCAAAAACATGAGACCAGAAATGAGAAGTAGTAGTTGGGCTTTCATATAGTAGATCATCTTATTATTGTTCTATCGTTTACCAAAGGTTAACACGTTTTTTGTAAAAATTGTAGCAAGCTTTGCAACAGCTGCAAAGGGAGTTGCAATTATTGCAAATCCGCTTACCGCTTGTTAGCTGATTTGATGCAAATCATTCCATTGGACTCCCCCTCTAGCATGGAAGTAACTTCCATGCTGTTCCTTAGTGCTTTTCAGTCAAGAAATTTAATGTTAATTAAACCTCTGCCTCCTAAGTAATCCCTAGCACTACTGTAAGTATAATGCTCAGCTTCATCCACTAATCTTTCACAGACTGGATTTTGATGAATGTAATCTAGTTTTTGAGAAATCATTACATGATCGGTTAGTTCTAATGGGTGATACTCGTTTTGCCAGAAGCCGTATTTTTGATGTTTGCTACTTTTCTCTGCTAGTTTCTTAAACATCCAAAGAAGCCATTCTTTACGACTCTCCTGAGGGTTTTGCTGAATCTTCTTTATCAGCTTTACTGAAGTATATTTTTTAAAATCTCTTATGATATGTTCAATTTTCTCATCACTATTTCTTCCTATAATTAAATGAACATGGTTTGACGTGATACACCACGCATAGATTTCTAATCCTTTTTCCTTTTGGCAAAATTTCAAATTATCAACGAGCAAATCTTTATAAATAGGCCGTGATAAAGCATCTATCCATAGTACTACCGAAAAGGTTACGAAGTAAAGTCTGTCTTGATCTCTGATCTTGTACTTTTCACTCATTCATCAAACAGAACAGTTTTGTGGTATATTGTCACGGAAGTAACTTCCGCGCCAGTAGTGATAATACTCCCTCTGAGACGCTGACTATTAAGTACACGTGGCTAGTCATGATGCAATATGCATGTACCTGTAAGTATTTATTCGTTTGACAATATTGTAAGCTCGACAGGACCAGTTCCTTGTACTGGTCTCGGATGAATATATCTATCCAGTTTACTACCGTAAACGTCACGCTATGAACAGATAACTGATCTCTTATCGCATATTTCCTACCCATGGTAGCACAAGATAATCACACCTTAGAAAACAGGAAAAACGGGCGGACGCCCTTGAATATTCTAGGTCTTAGCGGACGCTAAGACCAGAGGGGGAACGTTTGGTCGGGGCTAAACATACGGTTCTGCAAGTTGGTAGGTACTTTTCCCTTTTGTCCTACTTGGATGATCTACTGTACCAAAAGGGAAATATAGTAAGTCAAGAAGAAGGCACGATTGGGGCAAAAAGTATTTCTTTGCTCCAAAACCCTGCCTCTTGAAGCTCATAAAGCAAATACTCAATAAACATCGGAGCGCCTTAGGTGATGACTTCATCGCCTATCACAACCATTGCCAGCGTGTGTATTATTATGCGATCACGCTCTTGCTCATGCGAGAAAATAAGAAGCTGGCGATTACTGCGGCTTTTCATGACTTGGATATATGGACTGGCAATACGATGGATTACCTCGGAGGTTCAGCCGATCTAGCAAAGGCTTATCTTGCTGAAAGTGACTTTAGCTATTTACCAGATCAAGTGGCTTTTATCATTCATCAACATCATAAGCTCACAAGTATTAAAGGAGACATAGAATCCGAAGCTTTCCGCAAGGCAGATATAATAGACATAACATCCGGTTTCATACATTATAATATCCCTATGAGTCTGATTGCTTCTATAGAAAAAACCTATCCGCGAAATAGATTTACTAGAACTATAGTTAAACGAAGTACCCGACATGCATTTCTTCACCCATTGCGACCATTTCCGATGATCAAGTGGTAATCCCTATTTTTATACAATGGAATATCAAGACGCTATAGATAAAGCTCAAGTCAGCCTAAAAGCCAACATAGCTTTCTTCAAGGAACTGAAAAAGAAAAAACCCAAAAGTCTTGATGACCAATTTCATACGCTCCATCATGAGACTTTTCAGCAAATTGATTGTCTGGCTTGCGCCAACTGCTGTAAAACCACTTCTCCGATTTTCCAGAGAGGTGACATTGAGCGACTTGCCAAAACTTTAAAAATGAAAGTGCCGGCTTTCATAGAGACCTACCTCCAGTTGGACAAAGATGATGATTATGTCCTCACAACAGCTCCTTGTCCTTTTCTAGGCGATGACAATAAATGTATCGTCTATGATAGCAGACCTACCGCCTGTCGGGAATATCCTCATACCAACAGAAAACGCATGTATCAAATCCTTGATCTTACGTTGCACAATACATTAATATGTCCAGCAGTAAGTATGATTACTCAACGACTTGTGGAATCTTTTCCCTCGAAATGAAAGAGCTATTTATGAAATGTATTAGATTTAGATATAATTCTATCATCGTCATGAGAATTCAAGCATTGTACCTAATAGTCTTTGCAGCTGCATTTATCAGTTGTGAAGACAAAAACTCTTCTACACCAGAAGATCCCTTAGCGGATTACACATCTACCTATGCGGTGATTCAAGGTGAGATTTGGGACAAAACTTGTATCAGTTGTCATGTATCAGGCTCCTCATTTGCTAGACAGTCTGATTTGATTCTCACAAGTGATGTTTCTTATAGCCAGCTTATTAATAGGGCTCCTGATAATGAAGATGCCAAAGCAGATGGATTGCTTTTAGTAGGTGATGAAGGATTGGAGAGTTTTTATAAAAGCTTCCTTTGGGAAAAAATCAACGCTCCCGATCAAGAACATTTCTATGAAGATCATCCAGGCTATGGCACTCAGATGCCATTAGGTGATGATCCTTTGACCAATGGTCAACTTGAGTTCATTAGGCAATGGATACTTGCTGGGGCCCCAGAAACAGGTGATGTCGTACTGAAATCAGTATTAGATGATACCAGCCGTTATCAAAATTTGACTTTTGAACCATTGGCGATACCAGAGAAAGGCTATCAGTTTCATATATCCCCTTTTGAAATCCCTGCGAATACAGAAAGAGAACTTTTCATCTATGAACCTCTCAACAACCCTGAGCCTATTTATATCTCCGGTTTTGAAATATCCATGAAATCAGGAAGTCACCATTTCATCTTATACAATTTTCCTAACTCATTTAATACAGCTTCTTTACCTAATGAAGGAGTGATTAGAGATGTGTATAATGCCAATGGTGACATCAATGGAAGTACTTTGTTTCACATGCAGTATCACCAATTCGTCGCTGGAACACAAGTACCAAAACTAAGATACAACTACCCTGCAGGTGTCGCTCTTCAGGTACCAGCGAATACGGGATTTGATCTAAATAGCCATTATGCAAATAAGAAAGATGTCGCTGTAACAGGAGAAGTTTATGCCAATGTCTATACTACTGAGGCCTCTGAAGTGGAGCATGTCGCTAAAATCCTCAATCTTAACAACGACAATTTCTTCTTACCTGCTGGCAAAGTAACAACGATCACCAAGTCTTATACTTTCCAAGAAGACCGTCACATTTTCCAGCTTTGGTCGCATGCACATTCTCACAACACTTCTTTTAAAGTGTTTAAAGTAGCTACAGGACAAGATGATGAGCTAGTCTACTTTTCCAATGATTGGGAACACCCGCCTATTTTACAAATAGACCCGCCGATGGAATTAAAAGCTGGAGAATCACTTAGGCTTGAAGCGGTCTATGACAACTGGGGTGATGAACCGTTATCTTTTGGTCTAAGAAGTACAGATGAGATGATGATCCTTTTCGGAGCGTATTACGAATAATAAAAGATGCCTGAAAGCAAAACCATATCGATACTTGGCTGTGGCTGGCTTGGCTTCCCATTGGGAGAAGCACTGGTAGCTGATGGCTATAATGTAAAAGGCAGTACGACTAGAGCTGAAAAACTTTCTAAGCTTAGAAATAGCGGCATTACCCCTTTTCTCTTAGACTTGAATCCTGATAGCTATCATAGTGCTCCTTTTTTTTCCAGCAAACATTTAATCGTCAATTTGCCTCCAAGAAACAGAAATGGAATAGAAGGCTTTCATCAAAAGCAGTTGGAGCATGTCAAGGCTGCCGCAAAGAAAAATGGAGTAAAAAAAATAATCTTTGTCAGTTCCACAGGTGTCTATCCAGACTCCAACTGTGAGGTAAAGGAAGCAGATGCAAGTTTAAATTCATTAAATCGATCTGGCCTTTCACTCTTGGCACTAGAGGAAAACTTTATTTCTTCGAGCTTTGAAACAACTATTATCCGCTTCGGTGGCTTATATGGTCCAGATCGCAATCCTGGAAATTTCTTGGAAGGTAAAAAAGATTTAGGGGGTGCGGATAACCCAGTAAATATGATTCATCGTGACGACTGCATAGGTGTAATCCAGCATATACTTAAAGAGCAGCTCTGGGGATATATTTTCAACGCCTGTTCACCCAATCTTCCTACACGTCAAGAATTTTATCATGCCGCTGCTATGGAAATTGGCGTAAAACCTCCCTCCTTCAACGGGCACTCAAAACCTTACAAAAAAGTCAATCAAGATCTCTTATTAAGTAAAGGTTATTCTTTCAAGCATTAGGCGCTGTTAAGCGCCTTTGAATTGATCCATTTGGAACTTTGCTTCAGCAATTTTTATTATTCTTAGTAATGCGGTAATTTCATTGCGGTATCAATACTGATATTGCAATATTTTAAATATTTCTCAGCAAATGAAGGCTAGTAATATTAATTCCATAATTGATCAGTCGATTTTAGATATTGGCTCAGAAGTGCGCTTGAAAAACGGCGAGATATTAACTCAGCAGTTTTCCAAATCAAAATATTTTTACCTCCTCAAAACTGGGCGAGTTAAATTCTATTTGGCACTGGATGATCAAGCTGATCAAAGCGAGCTTGAAGTTGGGCTAAGTGATAAAAAACTTACACCTATTGGATGGAGTGGCTTCAATTCTCCAGGCAGATATGCCACCACAGTGAAGGTGGACTCTCTCTCGGCGGTGTTTATCAAATGGGATCATGAAGAACTTCGGGAGTTGCTGGAAGCAAATCCTGAACTTGCCAGAAGTTTTCTTAAATACGTCTGTGGATGCGCTCGTGATCTCTATAGCATTGCAGTAAATTTTCTCAGCGAGAATGTGCCAAATCTAGCTTCCTTTGAAAATCCAGCAACTTCCACTTTCCGAATTGCGCCACTTGCATCAGAAGAAAACCTAACGCATTTTTTACGAAAGTCGGCCTTTTTTGAAGTCTTTGAAGAATTGCCGTTGGAGTTTTGGGCACAGCATATGGAGCCGAGAATATACCCAGCAAATGAAAATATTTACCTGCAGGGGGAAATGTCTGAAGGTATTCAGGTGCTTGGCTATGGCAAGGTCCGGTATAGTTTTAAAAGTAAGGAACATGCCAATGTGAGTTTTCGTCAGGTAGATACTCCTGGATTCATTGTAGGATGGTCTGGAGCTGTGGAAATGCCCAATATCCTTAACGCGCATACTGTTCAAGAAACCTTGATTTATAACTTAAGTAATGCAAGTTTAGATCGAATCATCAAACTCAATCCTCAGTTTTCACAGCGGTTTTATTCCCGTCTTTTGTGGTTGTTGAGCCATCAGCTACAAGCTGTTCGTGCCCGGATTATAGCAGCAAAGCTCAATCATGAAATAATGGCGATTAGCAATTTGATAGATCAAAATAGTGCTAAGCTCTCACTTCATTCTCAGATACATAAAGTTCCACATCTGCTGGACAATAAGCTCACTGTAGAAGACGCCATCAGTACGCTTGAACGCATCAAACATGAAGGCTCAACTTTAGAAAAGAATATTGCACTCTCAGCTTTGGATTTGCTAGAAGAGATCAGAAATGAAGATCGCTTTTATAAAGGTCTTGTCAATGTTTACAATAGCGTAGTACAAGCTCCAAAAGATCTGACCACTCAACAGGTGCGCATTAAAAATGCAGAGGCTTATCAAAAGATTTTTGAAAATCAGCGATATATCATAAAGGGTACCGAACACTTACCGGAAAAACCAGGTAATATTTTTATCTATAATCATTTAAGAAACCATCCTTACAATACCCTACCGAATCAGTTTCAGATCACGCTAGACTCGCATTTCATCAGTAGTATGGTACTGATGCCAAAGTACGGATTCCCAGGATTGCGGATCGTGCGTGTAGGTTTGAGTAAAGAATTTGCACATCAAGAGTACTATCATCGCTTGGGACACATCAATATCTTCACGCAAGATTCTGGTGTGAAACCAAAAAAGCAAAAAGAGCAAGCAAAGCAGATGTTTTTCAATACGGCAAACGAACACTTGACCAATGGCGGAAATCTGATCATTAGCCCAGAGGGTAATTCATACAGCACAGAAGAATCTCCAGGGCCTTTCAAAGCTGGAGCATTTAATCTCGCACTTAGGATGAAAAAGGAGCCATGGATAGTGCCGGTAGTCATGGCCAACTTTGAGAAGCGAGCGCGCAATAACAAGTTTACATGTATGATATTACCACCATTCAAGGTATCTGATCATATTAAAGAACCTGAAAATAAAATAGAAATGAAGGCGTTTCTTAAGTCCTATCAGGAGACTTTTAGATCCTATGTAGAATCGGCTATGCGCATGTAAATGAATGCGACTGAGCCAAATCAAAATGCATGGAAGTGGAGTTGATAAATATGGAGTTTGAAGAAGAGATCAAAAATCTTGAAATGAAGATCCGTGATTTCCCTAATAAAGAAGATTTAGTGATTTTTTTTGGTAGCTCATCGCTGCGCCTTTGGGAAAACATGGAAAAGGATCTGGCTCCTATCAATATCCTAAATCTTGGTTTTGGTGGCTCTTCATTTTCTTGGTGCATTTATTATTTCGATCGCCTTTTTTCACGCATCAAGCCTAAGCACATTGTGATATATGTAGGTGACAATGACTTAGCAAATGGCATTACGCCTGAGCGGGTCTTGAAAAAATTCGGCAGACTCTCGAAAATGATCCGTGCGAGCTTTCCGGGCATTCCGATTGATTTTATGACCATCAAGCCAAGTCCTGTCCGGACGTATCTTCTACCTCAAATAAGGTTGACCAACAATCTTATCCGTAAAGAGCTCATGGATATTCCTAAATCACATCTAATTAATGTGTTCGACAGTATGCTCAACGAGCGCGGAGAAGCGAGGCAAGAGTTGTATCTGGAAGATGAACTTCATCTGAATCTAGATGGGTATAGAATCTGGAAAGGAATTGTGAGAAAGCATTTCGGGATTTAATCTTAGTTGATTTATACTTTAAATGTGTTCAGCAGATTTGAAAGAAAAGTTTGAAGACACATCTCGCATCATCATGTATAAACTACAACATCCCTTTGATCACATCTTTGATTTTAATAATTAGTATGATTGATGCCAGCACGAGCGTAATTGCATTGGCAATAATAACTGGCAGATCATCAATGAGAATTCCATAAGCCAACCATAAAGCAACGCCTAAAACGAGCAGGCTATACATTCCAAGCGAGATACCTATTGTATTCTTGGTGCGAATGGTGCGAATTACCTGTGGTAAAAAGGCAACGGTAGTGCAGAAGGCAGCGATAAACCCAATCAATTTCATAGCTTGATTCAAATCAAAAAACGAAAATAACTAAAAGTACTATCGCTAGTAGATTCTTTTAGGTTACAAATCAAGAATTCCTATTTACTTGTTGTAGAGTGCTTTTCCAGCCTCTTCATACTTATCACCTGGCGTCCAGAAAATTTCGTCAGTCCTATTGGCAATCATTATAACTGCGTAGATAAATGATTTTGAATACTTGGTCAAATAGTCATAATCTAGGGTATTTGCCTCATCTGCGGGCTGATGATAGTATTTCGTAATTTCCTCATTCATCTCCGTATAACCAGGATCATAAGATACTGAAGGAATTCCTTTAGCAGCAAAACTCACATTATCTGAGCGATCATAGTAGTTCTCCTCAGGAAGTGGATCATCAATAGCCGTAAGACCGAATAATTTAGCAGCCTCTGTGAATATCGGCGTTATTGATGTTCTGAAAAATCCTACCACTGTCACCTTGCTCACGTCATTGTAGCCTCCAGTATCAGTATTAAGATCAAATACTGTTTTTTCTAGAGGAATTACTGGATGTTCTGCATACCATCTACTTCCAAGTAATCCCTTTTCTTCGGCATTACATGCTAAGAATGCAACCGAGCGCTTCGGTGGATGCTTTGCTAAGTATTGTGCTGCAGTGAGCATATTACCTACACCTATACCATTGTCCCTGGCACCATTCCATATAGAATCACCATCTGCTGGACTTACACCCACATGATCAAAATGAGCAGAAATCATCACATACTCCTCTTTGAGTTTAGGGTCTGTCCCTTCAATATATCCGATCACATTAGGCACTTGAACAACGGCATTTGATTTGCCTGAAATAGTCAATGCGGCCTTTTGACCTACATTTTCCTCAAAAAAGGCCAGCAATTCTGTATCATCTAACAACCAAGCTGATGGAAATTTACTTTTCTCTTCACCTCCAGAATTATCCAACTTGAATTTCTCCCCAGAGAAGTAGTATTGGATCAATTTCCATGGATACCTATTTGGCTTGTACAGTTCTATCAGCGCCAAACCTCCTGCTTTCGAAATAGCTTCTTGCTTTTCAATAGTGAATGGAGTCAATCTTGCATTAGGATCGCCATTACCTGCTTTTGCAATAACAATTTTTCCTTTGAGGTCTAGATCGTTGATGTCATCCCCTAGTCCATAATTGACATAAATCATCTCTCCTTCAAAAACACCATTGTCCGAAGAGTAAAAAACTAGATCATTTTCTAATGTGAATTTTTTATCGCCAACAACAAAGCTTGCACCTTGCGGGGTAACCTCTCTACGCAAAGAAACTTGCTGAAAGTAAGAATCCATACCAGGAGCCATTTGCACCCCATAGGACCTAAAACGCTCAGCAATATATTTTGCGGCTATCAAATTTTCCTGGGTAGCCGTGTTTCTCCCTCTCAGTTCATCTGATGCCAGAAAATAAAGATGTGATTTGAATTCGGATAATTGAACTTCTTTTTCGAGTGATTTTACTAGCTTTTGCGCATTCACACCAAGTGAAAAAATCAGCGCTCCTAAGCATAGAAATATTTTAGCCATAATACTGTGATTTACTTCTCATAGCGAAACTAGACAATCAAGCATAAGTTCCATTGTTTGATTCTTTGGACGGTATTAATACTGATTAGGTGGTAAAAAAGGCGCTAACTTTTCGGTTAGCGCCTTTAAATTTTAATGGTCCTGATTATTTAAAATTTGGTCGCTTCTGGTCTGGAAATTCCTTATCAAAGAAGTCCCCATATTCTGAAATGGTCTTCTTCATATCCTTTCTCAGCCATATAATACCTACTAGATTAGGTAGAGTCATTAGAGCAATGGTAATACCAGATAGCGTCCAGATGATAGTTGTGTCTTGAAAAGAAGCAAAGAAGAAAGCTACCACATAGACTATGCGATAATATACCACCGACTTGGTTCCAAATAAATAGGTCATAGCACGATCACCATAGTATGACCAACTAATGGCTGTACTGAAGGCGAATAGTAGCAGTCCTATGGATACGATATACTGTCCATAATTACCAAAAAATCCTCTGTTGAAGGCAATAGCCGTAAGGGGTGCGCTGTGCACTAAAGATTCTCCGATGAATTTCAACGACTTATCATCCGTTACCGATCCATTTTCGATTTTTACATTGCCTGTAAATAGTTTTTCATCAAGAAGCCCTTCGTTTTTATAAACAAGAATATTCTCTGCAAAACTTCGTGAATGTAAAAATGTAATGTCTGTATTGGAAATAACCCCGTTCTCTACAGATAGACTGCCAGTATACACAGGTAAGGCTTGAATATCGTTTAGGTGGTCATATATACTAGCCGCAGTTGCTTCGTCACCTTCATCCATTCGTTCACTCAAAATTTGAATTTCAGAATATTCAAACTGGTTGACATGCTTCTCAGCCCAAACACCAGAAGAGAGTAGTACTAAACCAGTAACAGTACAAATAATGATGGTATCTATAAATGGCTCCAAAATAGCTACCATACCTTCAGACAATGGCTCGTTTGCTCTTGCCGAAGCGTGGGCAATGGGAGCAGATCCTTGTCCTGCTTCATTAGAAAATAGTCCACGACCAACACCTTTATTGAAAGCGAAAGCTAAGTTGGCCCCAATAAACCCACCAGTGGCAGCTGATCCAGTGAATATCTCACCGAAGATGGCGATAAAGGAAGGTATGATATTTTCAATGTTATAAAAGATGACAGCAAAAGCTCCTATAAAGTAAATGATAGCCATAGCTGGGACAAGCTTTGAGGTTACCGCCGCAATACGCTTGATCCCTCCAATTATCACCAATCCCAATAGTACAGCCAAAACTGCACCTGTTACAATCTGATCAATACCGAAAGTGGCAAGCAGTGTGCTAGAGATACTATTGATTTGTGGCAAACTTCCTGTACCAAAAGATGAAAGCACAGTAGCGAAAGCAAAGATTGCGGCAAGCCATTTTAGGTTTACTTTTTTTCCACCCAATTTGAACTCAGCATTTTTCATATAATACATTGGCCCACCTGCCATGGTACCATCCTCCAGTTTTTCACGATACTTATGAGAGAGTGCCACCTCTACAAATTTGGTACACATACCCACTGCCGCAGTTACTAGCATCCAGAACAATGCCGCAGGACCCCCCAAATGAACGGCAAAAGCTACTCCCGCAATATTACCAGTACCCACAGTGCCTGATAGTGCAGTGGCTAGTGCTTGAAAGTGAGAAGTATCTCCAGGTAAATCTTGTTTGTCATATTTGCCACTGACTATTCTTAGCGCATGCTTAAAGAAGCGTATCTGTGGAAACTTCAAATAAATGGTGAAGAACAGACCCGTGCCAAGCAGTACATATGGAAACCAAAATGCACTACCTATAAAACTGTCAATTAGCTTCAGAAATTCGTTGATTTGGAGCATAAATTCTGTGGTATGAGTTTTTGTGGAGCGACAAAAGTAATGATAATCACTTAAGCGGGATAAATAGGTGGAATTTTGATTTTAAGCCAAACATACGAGTGTATGCGAACAATATTTATAAACATAAAACGCTACTAATCCTCAGGTCAAAGAAACCATAGAGATATTATAAAGTGTTTATTGCATTTAACAAAGACGCCTCTTTCAGATCCTAAAGCACTATAAACAGAGATTACTTAAACTGTTCCAAGTGCCAGTACTGATCCCCTTACTACGTATTACTCGGTAGACAATATGCCAATTGATGGCGATTGAATAAAATGACCGATGGTCTGAACTTGCTCTTATTTAAATGTAAGTTTTATTCAAACCGAACTAATCATGAAAACACTGCTTACCGTTTGCGCAGCGCTGGTCATTGGTACCGCCTCAGCACAATTTCAATTCTCAAATAAGGATTATAAAAACAAAGACCTTGATTGGATGGGCATGATCACTTTTGATTATGATCTTGACTGATGTTCAGAAATTATATTCCAATGATGCAGGAAATACTTATGTAGTGCTTCGCTTTCAATGGGACATCCACCTTGGGGTGCCGGCAGAGAAAAAGAAAGACCCTGAGCCACCTAAAGTAAGCGCCGGAAATTCATTCGATATTATGATTCAAAAAATCAAGCCAGATCAATCAATAGCCTACACCAAAGTATTCAAACTGGGTGATAGAGATCGAGCAGACGCAACCAGTATTATGTTCAATTTCTTGGAGTAATAGACATTTTGGCGGCTGAGAATTAGATCATACTCAGTAATAGACATTTTGGAGGGTGTTTATTCTAAATGGAAATGGGGGAAAATTGCTCTTTTAGATCTTGCCCATCACCACTTCATAAATAAACTGAGCAGCCAATTTTGCTGTTCGTCCATCATCATAAGTTAGGTTTAGCTCAGCTATATCCAAGCTGATTACTTTGCCAGATCGGAGTGTCTCCAACAGAATTTCTCGAATGACCTGTGGCAAAACGCCAAATGGTGCTGGCGCACTCACACCTGGTGCAAAGCCCATGGACATTACGTCTAGGTCTAGCGTAACATAAAGATGATCGACCCGCGAAATGAATTTGTTTATTTGACTCTTTACTACCTCATCAATTCCTAATTGGAGCGCTCCAAGTAAAATGTAATGCTGACCTAAGGACTGCATCACTTTGAAGAGCGCACGATTATTTGAGGATTCATTGATACCAATAGGCAAATAGTGGAAATTTTCTCCTCGTACATCACAATCATCAGCTATTTGACGAAAAGAGGATCCAGAATGTGCCCCGCTATCATAAGAGCGAATATCAAAGTGAGCATCAAAGTTGATGACGCCAATTTCTCGCTTATTCGTTTCTTTTATGGCCTCATGAATACCACAATAATGTCCATAAGTAATCTCATGTCCACCACCGAGAAGAATTGGGAAATAGCCAGATTTGATAAGTAAGGCTACTTTATCTGCGAGTATGGCTTGCGCTTCTTCAAGATCTCCATCTATCACCCTCACATTGCCAGCATCGTGAAGCGTAAGCTCATTGGAGTTAAAATGTACCGCCAAATTACACAGAGCCTTTCGGATCACATCTGGCCCTTTCGCTGCACCAATTCTACCAAGATTCCTTTTTACCCCTTCATCAGACTCGAATCCCAATAACGCAAATGAAGAGCCATTAGCCTTTGGTATACTTGCATCTAAATCCAAAGTTTCTACTACTTGATGCCACAAGTAAGTATCCTCTTCGCCCGACGGATCTAATCTGCCCGTCCAAATATTAGCTTCTGGTTTTATATACATGACTTTACTATTTCAACAAGGTTCCATTCTTCCAAACCATAGTTGGTTTCAAAGAGCCTTGGTTATAAAATATTTCTCTAAAGTCAGATATCGAAAAGCCAACAAAATCTGCCTTCTTACCAACCTTTATTCTGCCCCTATCTTGCAAGCCTAAAGCTGCTGCGGCTCTGAAAGTAATTCCGGCAAATAACTCAGCAGCAGAAAGCTTCTCGTACACACCCAATAATGCCGCTTGCGTCCAAAGGTCCCCCATCGGTGCAGAACCCGGATTCCAGTCCGTGGAAATGGCCAATCCCGTACCGGCATTCAATAATTTTCTAGCTGGAGCAAATGGCAACCCCAAACCCAAACTCGCTCCCGGAAGAACGACTGGCGTTACATCAGATTTTGCCAACGCTGCTAATTCTTTAGGGCCAGATACCTCTAAATGATCTGCACTTTGAGCTCCCAAAGTGATCGCAAGTTCGCTGCCTCCAGTGGTGAACTGGTCTGCATGTACAGTCAAATCAAAACCAAGCTTCTTTGCTGATCTCAAATACTTCTCAGCAAGGACCATAGGAAATGCATGATCTTCTACGAAAATATCTACTCGCCGAGCAAGCCCTTTCACGAAGATTTCCGGCAATAGCTCATCTGTGAGCATTGCAAGGAATTGCTCAGCTGTGAGTCCCTTTGGACAAACATGTGCCGCGAGGCAAGTAGCGACAAGATCAGCTGAAGACATTGCCTTTGCTTCTCTGATGATTTTCAAAAGTCTAATCTCCTGCTCCGGTAATAAACCATATCCGGTTTTTACTTCTATAGTAGTGATACCAGCTTGAAGGTGCTGATTTATTCTAAAAAGAAGATCATTCAGCAATAGCTGATCAGAAGCCTTTTGCGTTTTCTCTACACTATCAAAGATGCCTCCTCCGGCTGCTAATATTTCCTGATAGGTATGACCTGCAGAACGCAAAGCATAATCTCCAGCCCTAGAGCCGCCCCAGATCAGATGGGTATGGCAATCCACCAAACCTGGCACTAAAACCGTGGGCTTATCAATGCGATAGTGACTGAAATCTGACGGATTATAAGCTTTAAAAAACCCTACCTCTACAATCTTGCCTTCATCAAGGATCACAGCTGCATCAGTTATGATATCCAATTGACCGTCATTAAGGGGCCCTCGATTTGGGGCATCTTTTAAGGTGACAATTTGAGTAAAAGGGCCAATAAGTTTAGCCATGCGTCTGGGGTAATAATTTGGGTGATCTTGAAGTTAAACTAATCTTTCATAGATTAATAACCGTACTTCTCCTTCCATCGATTTTTCAAAAATTTACGCAGCTCTTCTTCTCTCGGATTTTGACCCGGATCGTAAAATTTGGTGTGCTCCAATTCCTTTGGTAAAAATTCCATGTCCACAAAGTTGTTGGCATAGTCATGAGCATACTTATAATTTTTGCCATATCCTTCATCCTTCATCAACTTAGTTGGTGCATTGCGAATGGCCATAGGCACAGGCAAATCGCCTGTTTTGGCTATTGCTTGCTGCGCTAAATTGATGGCCATATAGCTCGCGTTGCTCTTTGGTGAACTTGCCAAATAAGTGACGCACTGAGAAAGAATAATTCTGGATTCAGGATAACCAATAACCGCTACTGCCTGAAAGGCTGCGGTCGCCATCACCAATGCCGTAGGATTGGCATTGCCAATATCTTCTGATGCTAAAATGACCAATCTCCTTGCTATGAATTTGACATCTTCGCCACCTTCTATCATTCTCGCCAGATAATACACCGCAGCATTTGGATCGCTACCCCTAATGGATTTGATAAAAGCCGAAATGATGTCATAGTGCATCTCGCCATTCTTATCATAAAGTACCGTCTTTCGTTGCACCACGTCTATGACTTCCTGATCTGTAATGACTATTTCTCCACCGCTTTCAACACTTTTTATAACCAATTCTAAAATATTGAGCAGTTTGCGCGCATCGCCACCTGAAAGATTGAAAAGCGCTTCAGTCTCTTTCAAATCGACGTTCAGCTTTTTCAACTCATCATCTTGCTCCAATGCTTGCTTGACAATATTGAGCAAATGGGCCTTATCCAAATGGTTGAGCGTATAGACCTGACATCTTGATAGCAAAGCAGCATTTACTTCAAAACTTGGGTTCTCAGTGGTAGCTCCAATCAAGGTTATGGTCCCCTTCTCTACAGCGCCAAGAAGTGCATCTTGCTGACCTTTATTGAATCGATGTATCTCATCTATAAAGAGAATTGCTTTGCTGCCCGACCTAATCCCACCTATGACCTCACGGATATCTTTCACTCCGCTGCTGATAGCGCTAAGTGTGTGAAAAGGCATTTTAACCTGATTGGCAATAATATTGGCGAGTGTGGTTTTGCCAGTGCCTGGTGGGCCCCAAAGAATCATAGATGGAACACGGCCTGCGTCTATGGAACGTTTCAAAATCCCACGTTCGCCCACTAGATGCTCTTGACCAATCATTTGGTTAAGATTTGACGGGCGCATCCGCTCTGCCAAAGGTTGATGATTGTGAAAAATGGTCATGAAACAAAGATAATGGCTAGAGAAGCAAAGCCTAAAAAAAGAACAGCTTCCCTGGGGTTGGGAAGCTGCAAAACTTGATTGAATTAAATGTCAATTATTTGATCTGGCTTTTAATCCTAGACTCTTAGCCACATGGCTATAAAGCTCTTGTTCGGATTTTCGGGGTGCTCTATTCCCTTTCATGAAAGCAAAACAATACTCAAGAAAGTTTTGCTTTTCCTGTTCGGAATTCAAAGGCATTGTATCCAACTCGTCCCACTCTTGTATGACAGACATGGTTTCCACTTTTGGTACTCCCATATATTGACCTGCATGAATGATTATTTCTTCTCGATTTTTAAATGGAGCACTTAACATGACCAATGTAGAAAGTTGGCTCATCGTGTGTCTATCAATTTCTGTAAAGACCATAATCGTAGATTTTTTTGGTTTACTCAATAAAGTTAACACAATTGCAAACGATTGCAAATTCTAAGCGGTCATTATTTTCAACCTTATTTGTCTAAAAGAATAAATTTGAGGATCACCGCTACTCATTGGCTTAAATCATGTCTCATTCAAATAATTTAAAACAAGCTTCCCCTCCGAGTAACTGGGTATTTCGCTATCGCGGTGTTCTTCCCATTATCATGCTCTTTTTTGCATTTGTTAGTATACAAAATCATGGCGAATGGCCTTTTTTGGTTGCTATTGGAAGCTATTCGAATAATAACTTTTGGATCATCCTAGTTGCCGCATTTATCGGATTTTTCATGCGCATCATCACTGTGGGCTACACCCCAAAAGGAACTTCTGGTAGAAATACAGTATCTCAAGTTGCCGAATCACTGAACACCGAAGGTGTGTATTCATCTACTAGAAACCCACTCTATTTTGGCAATTTGATCATCTGGCTTTCTCTCTCCGCATTTACGCTCTCAGGATTATTTCTAGTAATTTTTATTGTGCTTTTCATAGCAATGTACCGCCCTATAATTAAAGATGAGGAAGCATTTTTAAGTAGAAAGTTCCAAGACGAATACCTCAATTACAGAAACAGGACGCCTTTATTTTTTCCTAATATATTTTTATTCAACCCTTCATCTAGGGCTTTTAATTGGAAGAAAGTCCTACGAAAAGAGAAGAATGGGCTAGCGGCTATCTGCGTTCTTTCTTCGCTGTTTCATTTAATGTGGACTTTAGAATCTGTCACTTTTCAAGCGATAGCCAATGTATGGATCTTTCTCGTCCCTGGAGCAATTGGTGTATTAAGCTATTTGCTAATAAAAATATTAATGTTGAAGACTAGTTACTTGAACAATAACCCTTCAATCATCTCACAATAGCACCTACCTTTACCCCGTGAATCGTGATATAATCAGACATCTTGCATTGCTCATGGTAGGTTTGCTCTACGGCGCTAACTATAGTATTATCAAAGTAGTCACACCTCAATATGTAGATGCTTTTGGGTTTATTGTACTTAGAGTAGGTATCACGACAGTTGCTTTCTGGGTGATAAGTTTCTTTGGGGAAAATGAAAAAGTAGAATGGAAAAATGATGGTTGGCGAATAGCAATCTGTGCACTCTTTGGAATGGGCATCAATATGCTTCTCTTTTTCAAAGGATTGAGCCTTACTTCAGCTATCAATTCATCCATCATCATGACACTGACACCACTTCTAATATTTTTGGGCTCGGTAATCCTGTTGAAGGAAAAGATGAGTTTGCTGAAAATCATTGGACTTGTCATTGGCTTGTGTGGTGCCTTTATCATCATCTTTCCGCAAAACTCTGAAGGCTCTGAAGGCAATTGGGTTGGAGATTTGTTCATCCTACTCAATGCCACGTTTTATGGACTTTATTTGGTGATTGTTAAGCCACTTTTGGCGAAATACAAACCAATTACTATTGTTAAATGGGCCTTCTTGATGGGCTTTGTATTTGTGCTCCCTTTTGGTCTCCAAAGTCTTCAGCCAGTGGTTTGGTCAGAACTTCCGATGAAGGTGTATTTGAGCATGGGTTATTCCATCATCGGCGTGACGGTGATCGTTTATATTATTAATATCTGGGCTATGAAAACTGTGAGTCCTTCCACAGTAGGTGCTTATATCTATGTGCAGCCTGTATTTGCCACAGCCATTGCAATTGCTTTTCTTGGCGAACAATTAAGAACCAGTCATGTCATCGCCTCAATCTTGGTATTCATTGGTGTCGCGATGGTCATAAAAGGCAGACAATGAGCTGACTATTTTAGTGATTTAATAACTTGGACCGTTTGATTTAGTTGGTCATCGTCAAAGCCAAGGTGAGTTACAAATCTGACAGCATCAGGACCGAACTTAATTGCCATTGTTCCTCTTGCCTCAAGCAATTTCAGATAGGTCTCAGGCGCCATTTCTCTTAATTTCCCAATCACTATATTGGTATCAACTGGCATAATTTCGGAGAATAAATCACTCTCTTTCAACGCTTGGCCAAGTGAGCGAGCACGCGCATGATCTTCCTTCAATCTATCCACATGATGATCGAGCGCATAAAGGCAAGCTGCCGCCAAAT
>JBLIFO010000035.1:0-19684 GCA_047633875.1 Marinoscillum sp.
AGAACATTGGCATTTTCCGTTTCTTCAAACTGATAAGGTTTTTTGTATGAGCTCGGGAAAAGAAGAATTTCATCTGGATCAGAGAAATTTCTAAGATCGTTCAAGAAATAGGCTGCTTCCTCCTTGTCATGGAGTATATAGATATTGTGATTTTTAGAAAGCGCAGATGTAGCTGCCGCAATAATGGAATCAAAGCTTCCAGAAAGACCCTTGAGTCGGATTCTCTTGTTTTCACCTATAGACTGAACTACAGATTTGATAAGGTCACTTTTACAGTAAAACGATAAAATTTCTTTTGAACCCAAGGTGATAGCTTTTGAAGCGCCAAAAATAGGTCAAAGAAGCATAGAAAAATTGCGAATTTGTCAGGGAAGACAATTGAACGCCAAGTTGATAACTTAACAGAACTTGTAAAATACAAAGATATTCTTTTAATATTTTTATAGAACAATGAAACTTTTTAAGGAGGATTTACGCTATAAGGATACATGGGCTGCAATAAAACGACACCCTGTCGTTAAATAAGCAGCTTAATAGGTTAGGTTGGTGAAGGCGCTGGGTCAGAAATGTCCAGCGCTTTTTTAATTTCCTTTATCATCAAGGTTTATCTTAGTCACATGAAAAGACTAATCTCCACCCTTTGTTTTGTTTTAATATCGTTTTTCGCTTTTTCATGGGGCAATACAGGCCATAGGGTCGTCGGGCAGATTGCAGATAAGCACCTTTCCAAAAAGGCTCGTAAGCAGATAAATGCAATTTTGAAAAATGAAAGTCTTGCAGAGTCTGGAAACTTTATGGATTTTATCAAATCAGATTCAAAATATCGCCACATGTCACCATGGCACTATTGTACCATTCCAGATAGTCTTACTTATGAAGCGTCAGGTACACCAGAAGAGGGGGATGCTATTGTCACAATCAATCGTTTGATTGAAGAATTGAAGTCAAAGAAATTTACAGATGAAGATGAGGCATTTGCCTTGAAGTGTTTGGTTCACTTGATTGGCGACCTTCATCAGCCATTGCATGTAGGAAATGGAACCGATAAAGGTGGTAATGATGTCAAACTTGATTATTTCTGGAAATCCTCTAATCTCCACAGTGTTTGGGATAGCGGAATGATAGATGGCACTCAGTTTTCTTATACGGAGTATGCAAATTGGATTAATCACGCTTCAGAAACTGAGACTAAGGAATGGCAATCTACTTCTGTACTGGATTGGGCGAATGAATCAAAGAAGTATCGCGTAAAGGCTTATGATTTTCCTGAAGATAAAAAGCTAAGCTATAGATATGATTATGATAACCGGGAATTACTGAATCTCAGATTGCTTCAAGCTGGAATTAGACTTGCTGGGGTGCTCAATGAAATCTACAACTAAAGAATAGTCAATCGGAGTTTATTAGTGGCATGTTCCAAATCCACAAGTGCTTCGATAGCAACCACAACTTCTTGAGGAACTTTGAGAATGCGAGCAGCTTCGTATACCTGCTCTTTTTCTTCATGAGCATATTCTCCATCAGCAGAACTCATTCGGATGGCGTCGTAGATCAGAAGTTTACTGAAACCAGCTAATGTAGAAGAATTGAAAGAAGCGAATAAATCTTCTAATTCCGCATCAACAAAATCAAATGCTTCCCAATCGCCAATAATTTCATCATCTACACCAACTTCTCGGGCCATATCCAAGGTAAGCCACTCTAGCTCTGGGTCAGAAAGCATTCCATCAGATCCAGCAATAGTCAAGAGGGCATATCCGTATTCACGCCACTTGTTTTTTGGCACAAGGCTGATGCCATAGAATGTTGGAGAAATGTTCGTAAGATCAGTCATACATTAATTTTAACCCTTCAAATTAATCACTAATATTGAAAGAGAAAAAACAGAAACCTAATGAGAGGACGGTCAAATTCTCTCTGTCAAATAAGATTTTAAAAATAAGAGTCAAACTCCAAATGTTCAACCCGAAAGATTTAACCCAAATATCTGATCACCCACTTAAAATTGAGGATGTTAATTATCAGATTGAAAAATTTAAAAATGGATTTCCTCCAACTATGCTTCAAGCACCATCAGTAGATGGTCAAGGCCTAATGATACTCCCACCCACTGAGGTTGACAAACTTGCGGACTATTATCAGACTAATCTGGCAGGAAAGAATATTGTAAAATTTGTTCCAGCGTCTGGAGCAGCGACTAGGATGTTCAAGACTTTGTATGGATTTATTTCCAAATACACAGGATCAAATTCTGACTATGAAAAAATGATTGCTGATCAATCTTCAGGATCGGTTTTTACCTTTTTCAAGGAACTCCAGCGTTTTGCTTTTTATGAAGACCTAAAACAAGCATTCAAAAGGAATCATGGACAATCTCTGGAGGAAGCACAACTCAAAAGGGATTATGTAAAAATCTTAAAAACGCTCCTTGATGCCGATGGGCTGGATTATGGAAGTTTGCCGAAAGGTCTTCTGAAATTCCATGTTATGGAAGGCGCATCGCGGACTCCCGTAGAAGAACACATGGTGGAAGGCGCAGAATATGCGAAAGACGCTTCGGGAAATGTAAAACTTCATTTCACAGTGTCTCCAGAGCATCAGTCCAAATTTGAAGCACACGTTTCTTCAATAAAAGGTAAGTATGAGGCTAAATATGGTGTTAAAATATCGGTGAGCTATAGTATTCAAAAGCCTTCAACTGATACAATAGCCGTGAATTTGGACAACAGTCCATTCAGAGAAGATGATGGAGCATTACTTTTCAGACCAGCAGGGCACGGTGCACTTTTAGAAAACCTTAACGACATAGATGCTGATATTGTCTTCATTAAGAACATAGACAATGTCGTACCTGACCACTTAAAGCCAGAGACTACAAAGTACAAGCAAGTCCTTGGCGGGCTTTTGATTTCCTATCAAAAGAAAGTCGGCGATGCGTTGGCTAATTTGAATCAAGGAAAATGTCTTGATGAAGCCATTGCTCTTTTGGAAGATCATCTTGGTTATAAATTTGGTTCGTCGTTGGATGGAAAAAGCACTGAAGAAAAGTTTGAAATAGTGAAATTGAAGCTCAATAGACCACTAAGAGTCTGTGGAATGGTGAAAAGTGAAGGTGATCCAGGAGGTGGACCTTTTTGGGTAAACGCAGCTGATGGTTCTACTTCTCTTCAGATCGTGGAATCTGCTCAAATTGATTTTACGAATGAAGGTCAAAATGCAGTATTCCAAAATGCCACTCATTTCAACCCCGCAGATCTCGCTTGCTTTTTGAAAGACGTTGATGGCAAAAAGTTTGACTTGCTTTCTTTCAGAGATCCTGATACAGGTTTTATCACTCAAAAATCCAAAGATGGAAAAGATCTAAAAGCTCAAGAGCTGCCAGGTTTATGGAATGGTGCCATGGCAGGATGGAGTAGTGTATTTGTAGAAGTACCGATTGTTACTTTCAACCCTGTAAAGTCAGTTAACGATCTTCTTAAAGCAGAGCATCAAGTTTAATATTAACCGGAGATTTTTAAAAAAAAAGGCTAGATCACGAAGTGATCTGGCTTTTTACTTTCAAACAATACTTTTCAAATTATTCACTCAACATGCAATCCATACCAATTGGGCTGCCATCAGGTGGAGAGAGCGTATCTGGGAGTTTGAAATCGGAAGGCTCATCGATGAATTGGTTATAGATGCTTAAGCAATGCACATAATGAGCAGCGATCAACGAATCGCTGGATTTTTTAGCACTAATCGTTTTCATTAAATTGCTCAATTCAGCATTAGCTATTGCTTTTGTCATTTCTGTACTTGAGGACTGCACGGTCAAGTTCATAAGGTGATATATGACACGCTTTTCCACAACCATTTTAATTTCTTTGTCTAAGCCATTTCCGTAAGGACTGCCCCAAGTGTTTTTGTAAACACTGCCCACAACATTTTTCCAGCTAGGCAACTCACTATTTCTTAGGTTTTGTTGGATTACGCGCTCAATTCGCTGAGGATTGAAAATCAATTCAAGTGTCATTTCGGCACTCGTTTCTGAAGCAGCTATAGGATCGAAAGTAAGTCCTGTGTTTGATTTAAAACTTTCTCGCGTGCGCGGATATCCCGGGACTTTTGGGCTCAGGATATTGAGGAGGTTTTCTGGGATCGAAAGAAAACTCGTAGATAAAGTATTTGAAAGCGCTGATAGTGCTTCTTTTTGAGATTTTGCATCTGGTATACTTGGATATGGAAGATCGTCCCCTTTTACTTTGTAAGCATAGCTCAATCCGCCGATAACTTTGCTAGCTCCCTCTATCTGATATCGGTGGAGAAAATACATTGGTACCAATACTTCTTCGAGACTTGAGATTGGCGCACCAGTCTGGATTGCCTTTTCGGAAAATTCCGAAAGAACTTTTGCTCTGATCTCAATTAAACGATTTAACTCTTCAGCGGCACTATTGCCATTGTCCCAAAGATGTGCTTGTGGATGCGCGCTGCCCAACGGCCGAGCATCACTATCAGTTATAAATTGTTGATCTTCTGCAATCCACTCCTTGATTACTTCTAGCTCACTTTTCTGATCATTATCTCCAAAATCAGTATAGCCATATCGGATAGCAAACTTGTCCCAAGAACCTATTCCTGTAGCATATGCATTACTTAAATCGATATTTCCGTTTTCGTCAAGTTCAATATATGGATGTGGATAGTCCATTACAGAGGATCGGTCGTTCGCGCTTGCCGCAAAATTGTGATAGAGCCCAAGGGTGTGACCTACCTCATGAGCCGAAAGCTGTCTCAGTCTTGCCAAGGCCATCTCAAGCATTTCAGCACTTGGCTCTTTGCCGTCTTCATATGGCTGAAGCAGTCCTGTAGCAATCAAAAAATCCTGACGGATTCTTAAGGAACCCAGAGAAACATGGCCTTTGATAATCTCGCCTGTTCTCGGATCAGCAATCCAAGAGCCATATGACCATCCACGAGTAGCTCGGTGCACCCACTGGATCACATTGTATCTGATATCAAGTGGGTCAATAGAGTCAGGAAGCACTTTTACTTGGAAAGCATCAAGATATCCCGCAGCTTCGAATGCCTGGTTCCACCAGCTTGCTCCTTCTATTAGGGCCGATTTTACTGGTTCTGGAGCTCCTTTGTCTACATAATAGATTATTGGCTTTACTGCTTCACTCTTCTCTGCGGTTGGATCTTTTTTCTCAAGCCTGTGACGGTATATGAATTGTTTTACTAAAGGTTCTTCAATAGGCGTGGCATAGTCCTGATAGGACACTGTGTAAAAACCACTTCTTGGATCAAAAGAGCGCTTTTTGTAACCCGAGTCAGGAAGTTTTACGAATGAATGATGCATCTGAACACTTACCGCTTCTGCTGTTGGCGCAACTGATTTAATATAGGCACCCGCTGGTGTGCCCTTAAAAGTGAGTAATGCTTCGAATTCACTGTTTTCAGGGAAGTTTTTAGTTCGATCCAGAGATATGATTGAACGGCTAGCATCCAAAGCATAAGTACCTTGTTTTGAATTTTTTAATGCTTCAGACACACCATGTACATCTGAAAGTAAGAAGTCCGTCAGATCGATTAATACTTTTCCGTTTTCCTCTTTTTCTACTTTAAAGCCCCAAAGCACACTTTTTGCGAAAGCTTCCTCAACTGAACGCACTTCTTCTTTATTGTCGCTGATGGCACGGTAGCCATAGTTTGGTTGAATGAGCAAAACTTTAGCTCCACTTCGCTGAAATTTTACAATTCGATTATCTCCAATTTGGCCTCTGTCTAGCCCAATGTCATTAGACCCAATTCCAGCGGACAGATAGTTGATGTACAAAAACTCTTCATCGAAAGTTTCTATCTCTAGTAGGATTTTGCCCTTATCTTCATCCCAATAGAAATCATAGAAACCTTCGTATTTTTGATGTTTAGCTAAAGTAGAAGCGTAACCATCTTCGGTTTTGGTAGGAATACTTGATTGGCTACAAGACCAAGTGATCAAGGCAAAGAGGAATATGTGGGTGTATTTCATAATTAAAAAAGGTAAATCGACCGATTGAACAAATCTACTAAACTATACTTCGTAGCAATTATTCCTCCTCCTTCCATGAGGGAAGAGGTCATGCACCTTAAGTCATTTTGTGCTGAGAAGTATGCATCAAAAGCGGCGCTGCGTTCGCCTGCTCATATTACGCTGCATATGCCTTTTGCTTTTCGTGAAGATCGTATAGAAACTTTGATTGCCACAATGAAAGAAATAGCCATAGGCCAAAAAAGCTTTCACGTGGAACATTGCGGGTTTGGATGTTTTGAACCACGGGTCATTTATATAGATGTGCAATTGACTGAAGCTCTTGCGGAGTTAAGAACGCATACGGTTTCCTCGATGCGAAAAAAGCTTGGATTACTCAATGCAGACTATAAAAATGACGGATTTCATCCGCACATGACCATTGCTTTTCGAGATTTGAAAAAACCAATGTTCCACAAAGCATGGGAAGAATTTGAGAATAAGCATTTCGAACAATCTTGGGACTGCAACGCCATATCTCTTTTGAAGCATGATGGTCAAGTCTGGCATATCGCCCAAGATTTTCCGTTTACCATTGAAAAGTAGCAGAGTTGTTCGCCGTATTCAATATGAAGCTTTTTTTACGCTCACCATTCTTAATGTGAAGAATGTTTTGTTGGTCGCGAAAGGTTGAAAATAGTAGGGTGTTGGTAATCTCTATTGATGTGAGTGGGTCTTCTAAGCCAGCTTCTAGATAGCACCAAAGCACATCATCTTCCAATTCGTACCCCAAAAAGACAAACGAGGCTTCCTTTCCATTGGTTTTCAAACTGAAATGTGCCGTAACGTAAGCAGATAGAACTTTCTGAATGTGTGAGCTATCTCCGAATAGGTGAAAAGCTTGGTCCTTCGAAGATTTTCTAAGTGCAATCTCTAAGTCATCCACAAAGATTCGCTGAGCTACCTGAATCGAATTGGCTTCTCGATTGACTATGACATCACAGACACTTACATGGTAGGGATGTAAAAAAAACAGTAAGTAGATCAAAATCATGATACACTTGGAATATAGGAAGCCTCATTCACAAAGCAAAAGGTCTTTCAATGCCTATCGATTAAAATGTTTCTTACAAGCAAAATGGAGATATGAACATTTGATAATTTCGCTTCCAACTATGTCGGAATTTCAAGTTTTCTATCAGCTAGGTCTAGAGCATATACTAGACAAAAATGGATATGATCACATCATATTCATCATAGCACTGTGTGCGGTATATCAGGCGGATGATTGGAAAAGCATCCTCGTACTTATCACTGCCTTTACATTTGGCCATTCACTTACACTAGTGCTTTCAGCACTCTCTATTCTCGAGATTGATCAAAAATTGGTAGAATTTCTAATTCCAATTACAATTTTCATCACAGCAGTGATTAATATCTTTTCGAAAACAGAACATCACCATGTAAGTACAAAAGGGTATATTATCGCTTCGGGCTTTGGACTCATACACGGGTTAGGATTTGCTAATTACCTAAAAAGTCTCTTGGGTAGAGATGAAAGTATTATTACCCAACTATTTGCATTCAATGTGGGTTTAGAGGTTGGTCAATTGATAGTAGTCGCATCTTTGTTGTTAATTGGCTTCTTATTGATTGAAGTATTTGGCGTAAGTAAGCGCGATTGGAAACTTGTAATTTGTGCAGCTGTAGCTGGGATTTCTGCTGTACTCATCATTGAATCAAATTATTTCTGAGTGTATGAATCAAAAAATCACCTTTTCTACTATTGCTTTTTTATCAATAAGCCTGTTTGCTTTTTCACAAGCTGATACACTTTGGCAACAGAAGTTTGAGCAACTAGGTCAGCTTCTGCCAACACCAAATAGTTATCGAACAGCATCAGGAGCACCTGGCAAGGACTATTGGCAACAACAAGCCGATCACAAAATCAATGTGACGCTTGATGATATCAATCAGAAAATAATAGGTTCCGAAACTATCACCTATTACAACAACTCCGAAGAACCCCTCAACTACCTATGGCTGCAATTGGACCAAAATAGAAGAGCGGATAATTCTGACGAAAGAGAATCGGATGCATCGGAATATCCAAATGGCATTTCAGTGATGAACTATTATGAAATAGCTGATTCTCCTGATTATAAAGGAGGCTACAATATTCATTTTATTAAAGATGCTCTTGGTAACTCTCTAAGCTATGTTATTCAAAAAACGATGCTTCGCATAGACCTCCAAAATTCATTAGGGCCCGACGAGAATTTTTCTTTCAACCTCTCATGGGATTATGAACTGAACGACCGAATGAAAATGGGTGGCCGTTCTGGTTATGAATACTTTCCTGAAGACAAGAACTATCTGTATGCCATTGCGCAGTTTTTTCCTCGTATGGCAGTTTTTTCCGACAATAAAGGCTGGCAGCACAAGCAATTTCTCGGAGGAGGAGAGTTTGCGCTCACTTTTGGTAGCTATGATGTTTCGATTACGCTACCTGCGGATATGGTCGTTGCAGCTACAGGAGATTTAATGAATCCTAATGATGTGCTTTCTAAAGAGCAAAAGGCGCGTTTTGAAATTGCAAAAAGGACTTTTGATAAGCCTGAGTTTATCATCACCCCTGAGGAGGCTTTGAAAAATGAATCTTCACGTTCTACAAAAACCAAGACTTGGCGGTTTCAGGCTGATAGCGTGAGAGATTTTGCATTTGCCGCTTCTCGGAAATTCATTTGGGATGCAATGGCGGTGGATTTGGGAGAGAAAAAGCCAATGGCTATGTCCTACTATCCGAAAGAAGGAAACCCTCTTTGGCAGGAATTTTCTACGCCAGTTGTAGCCCTTACATTGAAAACATACTCCAAACACACCATCACTTATCCATATAGCAAGGCCATTTCTGTTCACACGGCTTCTTTAGGGATGGAGTTTCCCATGATTTGCTTCAACTATGGAAGACCCAATCAGGATGGCAGTTATACAGATCGCACCAAATATTTGATGATCGGCGTGATTATTCATGAGGTAGGACATAATTTTTTTCCTATGATTATCAACTCTGATGAGCGTCTCTGGGGATGGATGGATGAAGGGCTGAATAGCTTCACACAATATCTTGCTGAACAGGAATTTGAGAAAATCTACGATGTTGATTTTCCACATAGGCGTGGACCGGCAGAGAAAATTATTCCTTTCATGAAAGGCGAAAAGGGATTGTATCGGCCTATCATGACCAATCCAGAACAGCTACACAATAGTGGGTTTACAGCATATGCCAAACCAGCTACGGCTCTTGCTCTACTTCGTGATCATATCATGGGCCCAGAGCTTTTTGATTTTGGGATGAAAACTTATGCTCAGAGATGGGCATTCAAAAATCCAGATCCAGCAGACTTTTTCCGAACGATGGAAGATGCCACAGCTTTTGATCTCGATTGGTTTTGGCGCGGATGGTTCTATGGGTT
Source organism: Marinoscillum sp. (assembly GCA_047633875.1). Taxonomy (GTDB): domain Bacteria; phylum Bacteroidota; class Bacteroidia; order Cytophagales; family Cyclobacteriaceae; genus Marinoscillum. The sequence goes on from JBLIFO010000035.1 coordinate 9,472, forward strand.
GGACCATGTAGATGTAGCCGTTTCCAATTTGGAATGGTATCTGATGCCAGACGAAAAGAAAACCTTCGCAACAAACTCTTCTTTTGAAAAGTCGAGTATCAATAACATTCCTTTGGAGTTGAATTTCCGAGAAATGACTCCTAGCCTTTATCGTGAATTTCGAAATACCTTCGATGAAGAGGAATTGATAAAGAAGATGTCCACTAAGAATTTTTATAAAGCACAATTTCAAAATATTGGAGGACTTGTAACTCCTTTGATTTTGAAATGGACTTTTGAGGATGGCACTGAAGAGATAGAGAAAATACCTGCAGAAATATGGCGTTACAATGAAATAGAAGTAACAAAATGGTTTATTAAGGATAAGAAAGTTGTAAGTCTTACTTTTGACCCTGAAGAAGTACTCGTGGATGTGGATGTATCTAACAATTCATTCCCTGGCATTATTGAAATGAACCGTATCGAAAAGTTTAAAAAACGCACCAATGAATAAGTATAACATCGTTTCTCTTTTGGCCATAGCCACACTCATATATTCATGCAAGCCTTCTGGAAATCAAAAGGCCTTAGAAGACACAGGGGAACCAATGGAAATAGTCGTCTATAATAATCCACCAGCAGATGGTTTTGATTTTGAAAACTCTCATACCCATGCCATTGTGATGGCAGATCAGATCATGAATGCGATGGGCGGAAGACAGAAATGGGATGATACTCGCGTAATCTCATGGAATTTTCTAGGCATACGCAACTTACTTTGGGACAAAAAGGATAATAGGGTTCGAATAGACTGGCCAGATAAAGACTTGGTGATTGCGGTTAACATGGATGACATGTCAGGGAAAGTTTGGCAAAGTGGAATAGAAATGACAGATGCGGATTCCTTGGCTACATACTTGGAAAAAGGAAAAAACATCTGGATCAATGATTCTTACTGGTTGGTAATGCCATTTAAGCTTAAGGATAGCGGAGTTGCGCTGACCTATGCTCGTGAGGACACAACCCAAGCAGGGAAAAGAGCGGACGTTCTACGTATGACTTTCGCCAACGTAGGTGAGACACCACAGAACGCCTATGAAGTTTGGGTGGATTACGAAACAAGACTTATAGAACAGTGGGCATATTTCAAAGAAGCCAATCAACTAGAACCAAATTTTGTGAAACCATGGACTGACTATAAAGACTATGATGGAGTTTTGCTTTCTGGAGAAAGAGGAGAGCGTGACCTGACAGAGATCAAAGTTTTGAAAAAAGCACCAAAAGGGGCATTTGATAGTCCTGAGAAACCAGAGCTCTGATCTTAGACTTTCTGGCTTTGTTTTTGAAACAAAAATGTTATGAAGCATTTTTTTCTTATTTCTATATTTTTAGGTCATCTGGCTTTTTCTCAGGGAGCTGATGAAATTTTAGAAGCCCATTTCAAATCATATGGTCAAAGTACTTGGCTAGATGTCAATACGCTCTCAATTGATGGGCGCAGTATAGACGAACATTTTGCTGGAGCTCCAATGCAGCTGATTTTCAAGGCGCCAGACAAAGTGAAGATCATCGGAAGGTATAAAGGAAAACTATATGCTGAAGCTTTTGATGGACAATACGCCTGGATTAAAGCTCCATGGAAACCCTCATATGAAGCACAATTGATGAATGCCGAAGAAGAGCTCGTCATGAGAAATGTAATGACGATTGGCAGCCCACTTTATAGCGATAGAGATCATTTAAAATTTGAAGGATTGAAGGATTTTGAGGGAGAACTCTATTTGGTATTCACAATGAATGAGGGACAATATCTAAAGACTTACTATTTAGATAGAGATGAATACAAGCTTCACTTTGAAGAAATTTCCACGCGGTTTGGTTCGCCAGTTCGTGTATTGAAGGTTTTCGAAAAATATAAGAAGTACGGAGACATGCTTATGCCTACCGCAGTAATATTTGAAGGACTGACCGTTCGAAAAGAATATACATTCGATGAAGTGCTTATGGGAATAGGCATTAAATCAGGGATTTTTGATATGCCTGATAGTCAATAAGCAGACAAGTCCTTATTAACTCAAAACTTTTTTCAAGAGTTTTGGCTTGTAGTATTATCAAAATAGAAAACCTATGAAAGCAGTTTGGAATGGCGAAGTAATCGCTGAAAGCGACGATACCGTGGTAGTAGAAGGAAATCACTATTTTCCACCATCGCAGATCAAAAAGGAATTTTACAAAACTAGCGATACGAATACTGTTTGCCCTTGGAAGGGTACAGCGAGCTATTATTCACTGGAAGTGGATGGAAAAACCAATAAGGATGCAGCTTGGTACTATCCAGAGACCTCTAATCTTGCAAGTAATATCAAAGGATATGTCGCCTTTTGGAAAGGTGTAGAAGTGAAAAAGTGATATAGCCTTATTGCAAAGGCTGTATACGGGTTTAACTCATACTTTTCACTTCTCCTCCACCAAATATCGTGGTACCAGTGATGAAAACGGTTGGACCTGTTGCATCTGGTTTTACAAAACGCTTGTCTTCAAACGCACCAAAGATTGACGTGGTACCCACATTTACCTTCCAATTGTCTGGAACAACAATTTCACAGCCTCCGAAGAGGGTAAATACTTCGATGATAGCACCATCTTGAGCTTTTGCATCACGTAAATCAATATTTCCACCAGCGAAAATATTTGTTGATTTTCCGCCCTGCAGGTTTTGACTTGTAAACTTCATAGAGCTTCCGCCAAAGACATTCACTTCATCGAAGTAATCCTTAGCAATAATGTTCTTTCCCGTCCGGCGTTTGCCAATGATAAAGGAGAGTCCAATGACAACCAATATAAGTGGCCAGTAGTTTCTAATGTCCATATCAACGTATTCGCGGAAGGTGAAAAACACCCAGATCATTAAAAAAATGAATGCTCCACGAGCATTTCCTGAGAGTAGGTTGACCACTGCAATGAGAAGGAATATGTTGATCCAAGTAAATAAATAGTCCGGTAAACCGGGAATTATTTCTAGGTTGTCTAGTAATAAGACCATTCCGATAATGACTAAAAATATTCCAAGAATTGCGCTTCTTTGAGTTTTCATGAGATTAGATACGTTGATTGACACAAAAAAGGTGACTTTTCTTATCAGAATAAAATAGGGAAGGATGAACTGTCGTTGTTTTAAGACGAACCGTCATTGTGACAAACTGACCAGCTTATATTCGAAGGCTAGCCAATCTGTCATTATATATTGAACCTATGCTTATTGGTATGGGGATTGTGATTCATTAAGAAAAAGAGAGAAGATGAAAGCAGCAGATAGAGTACTCATCAAGAATCTAGCACACACAGCAGAAATAATAAATACGATAAATGGCGGAATGTCTGAGCCGTATATAGGCATTGACAAAAGTCCGGAGCAGTGGACCGTAAATGTGAAAGTTCCGGGCATGAACCCTGACCGTTTGCGAATTGAAGTGAGAAACTTAGAGCTATCCCTATTTCACATGATATCAGAAGGGAATAGCTCAGATATAGAACTACCATACCTTTTGGCATCCATCCAATTGACCAGCTCTGTGGATATTGACAACATACTCGCAGAATATGAGAGGGGTCAGCTAAGTATCCACTTGCCATTGGATGAAAGCACAGATGGATTTGAGAGAGAAGTGGAGATAATTAAGCGTTAAAATTTCTTTTAACTCACCCTACTCCAGTTTAGTGTGTTTTTACCCTGAACGTCTATTTGCCGTTTTATCAATTGATTTTTCTGAAGAGTCAAATTTGGATCCACTTGAAGGAGGTCGCTTGCAACAGTTCTTGCAAGCTGGAGTATCTCTCCATCTTTTCCCAAATCTGATATTTTCAAATCCATCAAACCACTTTGTTGGGTGCCCATCAAGTCTCCAGGGCCTCTTATTTTTAAATCTACTTCGGCTATTTTGAAACCATCGGTGGTATCCACCATGGTTTGGATGCGGAGTTTTGCTTCGCTGGTGAGTTTATTTCCGGTCATTAGGATGCAGAAGGACTGTTCAGACCCACGACCAACGCGCCCTCTCAGCTGATGGAGTTGAGAAAGACCGAAACGCTCCGCGTTTTCTATGACCATTATGGAAGCGTTTGGTACGTTTACGCCTACTTCGATTACCGTGGTGGCTACCATTATTTGGGTTTCGCCTTTGACGAAGCGCTGCATTTCCCATTCTTTTGCGTCTGGTTTCATCTTGCCATGAACTATGGAAATTTGATGTTGTGGAAATCGCCGACTTACGCTTTCATACCCATCCATCAAGTCTTTATAATCGAGGGTAGATGATTCTTCAATGAGCGGATAGACCACATAGACTTGTCTGCCCTTAGCAATTTCCTTTTCTATAGAGCCAAACATTTTCAATCGCTGCGTATCACGCATGTGATGGGTTTGGATTGGTTTTCTGCCTGCTGGCAATTCGTCAACCACAGAAATATCCAGATCTCCATAAAGCGTCATGGCCAAAGTACGAGGAATTGGTGTTGCAGTCATGACAAGAATATGTGGATGGAGTCTGTTGCCTTTGTTCCAAAGCTTGGCTCGTTGAGCTACGCCAAATCGATGCTGTTCATCAATTACTGCAAGACCAAGATTTTTGAATTGGACTTTATCTTCAAGAAGTGCATGGGTACCAACTATTATTTGTAGTTCACCAGATCTAAGCGCCTCGTCAATTGCTTTCCGTTCAGCTTTCTTGCTTGATCCTGTTAATCTTTTGATAGGCAGGCCGAGCAGATCAGCGTATTCTTTCAGTCCATTGTAATGCTGCTCTGCTAGAATCTCTGTAGGGGCCATAAAGGCACATTGGGTTTCATTGCTAATGGCTATGAGCATACTGAGAAAAGCGACCATTGTTTTTCCACTACCCACATCGCCTTGTACCAGCCGATTCATTTGTTTGCCAGATCGAAAATCCTGATAGATCTCTTTGACTACTCGTTTCTGAGCATTGGTCAATTCAAACGGAAGATGATTTTTGTAGTATTGGTTGAGGAGTTCGCTATTGTCGAAACGGATTCCTGGGAAGCTTTCGATTCGAGCAATTTTAAGCTGAATAAGTCTGAGTTGAATAAAAAATAATTCTTCAAACTTCAACCTGTAGCGTGCAGCTTGCAGAGAAGAATTGTCTTTCGGAAAGTGAATTTGAATCAACGCAGCCTTTTTACTCGTTAGTCGATACTGGTTGCAGAGTTCTGCAGGAAGTGTTTCGTTGATATGGTTCACTGCTTCTATTAGCAGCATCTTCATCATTTTGCTGATGGTACGACTATCAATAAAACGCTTTTTGAGCTTTTCAGAAGTATGATATACTGGATGCAGATAAATGCCTTTGCCAGATTTTTCCGTAAGGAGGTCTACTTCTGGATGGACGATATTGTATTTGCTACCAAACCGAGCAGGTTTCCCAAAAACCACATACTCCACACCTACGGTCAATCGACCCATAACCCATTTGGCACCTTGGAACCAGACGAGTTCCACGACCCCCGTTTCATCAGCAAATTGCCCGGCGAGTCTTTGTTTGTGCCCAACACCAACAGTTTGAAAAGAGACGAATTTTCCAACGAGCTGTATATAGGGAAGTTCTTCCCGTATTTCGTTGATTTTGTAAAATTTGGTGCGGTCCTCATACCTAAATGGATAATGCTCGATGAGATCACCGTAAGTGAATATGCCCAGTTCCTTTTTAAGCAGATCACCGCGTTGCGGGCCTACGCTTTTTAAAAATTCAATACTTCGTTGGAAGAAGCTGGTCATTAGGAAGAGATTTTCACTAAAATACTATTTGCAAATCTTCCTAGCACTCGGAAAAAGAAAAAGGTCATCCTAAAAGTGAATGGAGGAGGATATCGCAGTATAATTCAGAACTCTAATTCCAGTGAAGAGTTTCTAGAAGATGTAGGGCGTCTGCTTTGATGAATTTTATTACAGGCGCCAAGGAATCGTTCTTAGTGGCTTGCTCAAAATATAATGCACCACGCAAAAAATGATAGGTGCAGTCCGAGACGTGAAACTGGAGTTGAGTGGGCACTTCACCTTCGAGCTCTGTGAAAGAAGCATAATCACCTATGGGTAATTGAAGGATTTTTTCTTCTATGGCGTATGCTTTCACATTGTGCTGAGAAGTAAGCTTATAGGAATCTGCTATATATTCCTCAAGAAGCCCTTTGGATTTTTTGACAGGCTTGTAAGTCAACTGAATATTTGCACCCATTTCAGGATATTGAATATCTATCCAGTATCGCTCAGCAATCCAAGAATCATGAGCAACAATATTTGCTGATTTTGAATACTCAAAGAAATATGGAAATGTATCGGCTAAGCTGACATACTCGTGGTTTGGAAGATCTATCCGGTTGTAGCCTTTTGGCTTTGGCAGGTAATCCGCTTGATTGCAGCTGACTAAAGTAAAAATCAATAGAACCGTGAGCGCTTTATTCATTTTAATCTTCAAATTCCTTATCGCCTTCTTTTGGTGTAGTGTTTATGAACAACTTCACTTTTTTAATTCTTCTTTGGTCTACCGCCACTACAGTAAACTCAAACTGCATGAAATATATTACTTCTCCTGCTCGTGGTAGTTTAGTGTTTAGCTCAAGCAATAAACCGCCCAAAGACTCACTCTCTCTTTTTACATTATCAAAAGTGTCAGCCTCTATTCCTATGATCTTACAAAGATCATTCAGAGACGTTTTGCCTTCAAAAATATAAGTGTTAGCGTCTATCTTATTGTAGGAGAGCTCTTCTTCATCATCGAATTCATCATTGATCTCACCTACTATTTCTTCTATCACATCTTCAAGTGTGATCAGTCCTGAAGTACCGCCATATTCATCTACGACAATTGACACATGCACTTGCTTTTCCTGAAAGTCACGAAACAGATCATCTATTTTTTTGCTTTCTGGAACAAAAAAGGCTGGACGAAGGAGTAACTGCCATTTGAAATCTTCTTTATTATCCAAATGAGGTAAAAGATCTTTGATGTATAAAATACCCTCTATCTTATCAATTGTCTCCGTATAAATTGGAATTCGAGAATAGCCAGTTTTATTGATAATGTCCATTAATTCATGAAAGTCCGTTTCGATATCGATGGCTGTTACGTCCATTCGAGACTTCATGATTTGCCTTACTGATAACGAGCTAAAGTTTACTATACCTTTAAGCATACCTTTTTCCTCATCGCTCACTTCTTTTTCCGCAGTGATCTCTAAGGCTTGATTGATCTCTTGGACAGACAGGTTGTAGCCTTTTTTCTCTATTCTACTTTCTATTAGGTTGCTTAAGGTCAGCAAAAACCAAGAAATTGGGTGAAGTAACCGATCTGCCACACTTAATAACGGGGCGGTAAATCTTGCAAAGCGAAGGCTATTATGGTTGGCGTACACTTTCGGCACTATTTCTCCGAAAAAAATAATAAGCACAGTAATACTAATAGTCAACACCAAAATAACAGCACCCCCTGTATCCACATCTCCTACAACTTTCCACGTTGCAAACGTAGAAATGGTCACTATAAAAATATTGACAAGATTGTTGAGAATTAATATGGTAGCCAATAGCCTACGAGGATCTGTGGCCAGACGATTAATAATTTGATCATTTTTGTTTCCAGAGGATTTAGCCTCTACAAGCTGCTCATGATTCAATGAAAAGAAAGCAACTTCTGACCCGGAGATTAATCCAGATAAGAAAAGCAAAATGAGTATTCCTATACCATTCAATAGAAAGAATGACAGGGGTATTTGACTTATCATCAAAAAAAACGCGGAGGGATAAGGGTCGTCTAAAGCGGTCTCCAAGAAGTTAATGTTAAGTTAAACATCAGAATGGTAAGTCATCCGAAGCTTCTTCCGCAGGAACAGACGTATTAGCTGTCTGTGTACTTGTAGATGCTGTTGTATTAGAGGCTGCAGGCTGCTGATCATACTCTTGGTTAGAATTAGTAGAAGGCTTGCCGCTCAGCATCGTCATATTATCACCTACCACCTCAGTAGTATATCTTGTAATCCCATCTTTTTCCCATGATCGGGTTCGAAGTTTACCTTCTATATATACTTGATCACCTTTGTGAAGGTATTTTTCAGCCACCTCAGCTAGACCTCTCCAGAGGACAATATTGTGCCACTCTGTTTGATCACGTCTTTCGCCAGTATTTCTGTCTTTATAGCTTTCTGTGGTAGCAATAGAAAAACTTGCCACCACTGCGCCGCTTTCTAGATGTCTTACCTCAGGGTCTTTACCAAGGTTTCCTACAAGAATTACTTTATTTACTCCAGCCATAAACTAAAAAAACTTAAAATTTTACGTGCCGTAAGTGGTTTACGATCACTTTTGCGCTTGGCAAAGTTAATACATCTTGCCAGCTAAAGATGCTTAGTTTCAAATCTTTAGCTAAAGCTAACATCATTGTATTATTCGGAACGTCTACTTCGTGAAAAGTGATCCAAAGCTTCTTATGTGTCAAGAGGTGTTTGATTGCAGGAGAAGAATCCAATAATGAAAGGGGACCATATCCTACTGAATTGTTATTAATAAAGGAGCTAACGTCCTCATTGATCAAAGAATAGAACTCAAAAAGTCCTTGCCAGACACCTATTTCACGTTTACGCATCAAAGTATTATCTCCGTGGCGGAATATGATATAGTCGATAAACTCCTCCGTTACTTTGGTTTTTTTACCTTTTACTGGAAGGTCACTTATGATTCCTTTTTTCCTCGCATAGCAGTCCTTTAGGAATATGCAGCCTTCACAATTTGGTAGGGGCTTGCAAACAGTGGCGCCATATTCCATCATGGCTTGATTGAAAAGATCGGGTCTAATATCTGGGATTAGCTCATTCAGTATTTTTAAAAATGACTTTCGACTCTTCTGATCAGAGATGTCGTCATGTACGCCAAAGAAGCGAGCGACAAACCGAAACACATTTCCATCTAGCACTGGCGTTTTCTCTCCAAAAGAAATTGAAGCTATGGCCGCCGCGGTATAAGGTCCGACACCTTTTAATTTAAGCAGCCCGTCATAGCTAGATGGGAATTGACCCTGCATTTCAAAAGCGACTAATTGAGCAGTGAAATGAAGATTTCTCGCTCGCGAATAATATCCGAGTCCTTCCCATGTTTTCAGCACATCTTGCTGATCAGCTTTTGCCAAAGCATGTACAGTTGGGAAGTTCGCGATGAATCGTTCGTAGTAAGGTAATCCTTGATCCACACGAGTTTGCTGAAGTATAATTTCTGACAACCAGATCTTATAAGGGTCTTTGGTATTGCGCCAGGGTAGGTCCCGCTTAACAATTGAGTACCAATCAATTAGGGATTCAGAAAAACTATTCAGGTTGCTAATAACTATTTACTTTAAATATGATGTTAAGTTTTTTATTTAACCCTGTCAAAATTAAATTTGAGCTCTCTTACGGATAGAGGATTATCAAAAAAGGACAATAATAGTGACTAAAGCCGACGTAATAACCGAAATAGCAGATAAGACAGGGATAGATAAAGCAGATGTGCAGGTAGCTGTTGAAGCTTTTTTCACTGTGGTCAAAAACTCCATGGCTGAGGGTGAGAACATTTATGTAAGAGGCTTTGGCAGTTTTGTCAACAAAAAGCGCGCTCAGAAGATAGCGAGAAACATTTCTAAGAATACAGCTATTGTCATAGAAGAGCACCATGTGCCAAGTTTCAAACCTTCCAAAATCTTCATTGAAAAAATTAAAAGTAGCACGAAGATTAAATAATCATGGGACGTCAACAAATTATTGTGGTCGTCATAGCAGTGATTGCTGTGTGCATACTATATCAGTTGCCGAGGGTAGTTGTAGAAAATGAAGGAGTCACTTCAATGGGTGCTCATGAACTATCTATTTCTACTAAAGATGAAGCTGTCTTTTCCTCTCTAATACAGCTACTTAACAATACAACTGAAATAAAAAAAAGTATTAACTTTGCGGACTCTTTAGCGAGCCTGTATCTAAAATATCAGATGCTGGACTCTGCTGTCGAGTATGCTAATGTTATTTTGGCCATTGACAGCTCTAGATTGGCAAAGTTTACTGGGGCCTTGATTTATTTCAAAGCATTCCAGAGCACAAACGATCCTCAAGAGGCTAAAAAATTAGCAGCAACAGCTGCCAAACATATAGAAGATCTGCTGGTAGACGACCCGCAAAGTAGTGTATTGAAAAACAAGCTGGCGAT
>JBLIFO010000036.1:0-19420 GCA_047633875.1 Marinoscillum sp.
TGTTGGAGCAGTTTTGGTTACTACTTTTAGCTGTTCCTTACTATCGGTTACGCCATCATAGTCTTGAACCAAAGTGCCGTTGAGCATGCTTTTGAAGATGATTTCGCCCTTCCAACTCCTATGTTGCCGTAATAGAATCCTGTTTTTCTTTTGAGTAAGTATCTCCAACGCATTTTCCGAAAAGGAAGGTGCTATCAAGATTTCAAAAAACAGAGTACTCATTTCCTGAGCTGCCTCAGCGTCTATTTCTACGTTGGCTATCAATACCCCACCAAAAGCAGAAATGGTGTCTGCCGCAAAAGCTTTTTGATAGGCTTCTTTTACCGATGAGCCTGTAGCCACGCCACACGCATTGTTGTGTTTCAATATTGCGAAAGCTGTATCCTTTTTGAATTCGCCTATCAATTGAATGGCAGCCTCTATATCTACAAGATTATTATAAGAAATTTCCTTACCATGAGTTTGTGTAAAATAAGGTTCACCTTGTTGGTAGAAAGTGCCTTTTTGATGAGGGTTTTCTCCATATCTCAAGACTTTTCCATTGGCTCCACTTACTTTGAAGGAAGGCACAGCTTCGTTCTTATTCATGTATGAAAATATGGCAGAATCGTATTGTGATGAGGTGTCGAAAGCTCGTGTTGCAAAAAGTTTTCTATCGCTAAGTGAGGTATGACCGTCTTTTTCATTAATTAATTCAAGAAAATCCGAATAGTAGTCTCTTGAGCTTACTATGACAACATCGTTGAAGTTTTTAGCTGCTCCACGAATTAGTGCAATGCCACCAATATCTATTTTCTCAATGATATCATCTTCTGAAGCGCCGCTGGCCACTGTTTCCTCAAAAGGATAAAGATCTACGATTACCAGATCAATTGCTGGGATATTGTACTGCTCTTTTTCTTGAAGATCTCGTTCATTATCTCTTCTATGAAGAATACCGCCAAATATTTTTGGGTGGAGTGTTTTAACCCTACCTCCAAAAATGGAGGGATACTCAGTAATATCTTCTACAGGAATTACAGGTATGCTCATTTCTTCTATGAATTTTTGTGTTCCTCCTGTAGAATAGAGGATAACACCCATTTCATTTAGCTTTTTTACGATCGGATCAAGACCATCTTTATAGAATACAGAGATTAATGCAGATTTGATTTTAATATCACTCATGAGCTTTGGAGAAATAAGCTGCAAAGCTAAGGATTAATCATAGCTTTTATGAGCGATCTCTGATGTAATCAGCCACGATTTCCGGAAAATGTCTATGCTCGAGATGATGAATTTTTTCAGCTAAAGAATCAGCACTATCACCTGCAGAGATATCACATGAGGCTTGGAAAAGTATTCGTCCTTCATCATAATGCTCATTAACTAAATGAATAGTTATGCCAGAAACTGATTCACCTTCAGATATGACAGCTTCATGTATGTGAGCCCCAAACATGCCCTTGCCTCCATGTTTTGGAAGTAGCGAAGGGTGTATGTTGATGATTTTGTTCGGAAATGCTTTGATGAGATAATCAGGTATTTTCCAAAGGAACCCTGCTAGGATGATGTAATCTGCATTGTAGGATTTTAATATTGCGAAAAATCGCTCTGAAAGAAATTCTTCTCTGCTAAATGCCTCTGAAGCCACCCCAAAGTTTCTAGCCCTTGTAAGTGCATAGGCATCTTTTTTATTTGATAGTACCGCACTCACTTGTATTGTTTCGCTTCTTTCGAAATAAGAAATCAAGCGTTCTGCATTGGTTCCGTTGCCTGATGCCAAGATGACGAGATTGGTTTTCATAGTTGGATGAGGATCATGCTGATTAGTCCTGAAAAGATAATGACATTGGTAAACCGAACTAAATATTTGTAGTCGATCTGTTTATCTGCAAAGTAAAGCTTGTAAATAAACCAGAGGAATACTGGCACTAATCCTAAAAAGTAATATGTCACGAGCCAATTTTCCACGGTAAATAAAAAGGAAACGAGTAGAGAAGCACTACCTAGGCAGATGATGTAGATAAAGACTTTGGCGCTTCTAACGCCAAAGATCACGGGTATGCTTTCACAACCAAATGCAGCATCTCCTTTCACATCTTCTATGTCTTTGAGCACTTCTCTTATCAGTACTATGCCCATCGCGAAAAGGGCATAGACGTAGATAAGCACTTCATTTTGCTTTAGATAAACAGCAACTAGTAGCAATGTAAGCCCAGGTAAAAATGCGATGACTAAGTTGCCGATTAGGGTAATTCGTCTTAAGAAATTGGAATAGTACCAAAGTAGAAAGGATGAGAAAATATGTATCGCACCGATCTCAATACTCAGATAGAAACCAACACCTATGCCTGTTGCTGTCAAAACAAGATGAGAAAGCATGGCGAGTCTCCTGCGCAGAAATGTGCCAACAACCACTTTTTGTGGTCGGTTAATCATGTCTATTTTTTGATCGTAATAGTCATTAATGATATAGCCACCAGCTGCGATAGCCACTGTACTGAAAACCAGCAAGAAGAATCGTGGGCTAAAAAAGATATCAAAAGGTGTTTCAGTATGATCTATCAGGAAAAAACCACCCATATACTGAGTGGCGCCAATAATTAGCAGGTTAGGGATTCTGCTGGCTATTAGGAAACCCAAAAAATCATATTTTAAGCTTCGGTTCATAGCGGGCAGACTCAGTTTTATCGGAGGATATTTTGGTGTACTAACAGTTTAAAGTTAGCTGATATGTTGATTTCCAGCAGGCATAAACTCACTCCATTTCTTTGTCTCGCATTTTCACAAACTCGCCATATCGCCTGTAAATGGCTATTGAAAATCCAAGTACCACCAATAACGTCCCAAGCCAAAGAATATTGATCCAAGGCTTTTCAACTGCTTCTATTATGATCCAATCTTTCTGAGTGGTACTCAGCCCAAATACGAAAAGGTTTGATTCTGGTTGGATTGACTGGATGGTTATCCTCGAAGCAAGATCGTTTACCACATCCGGTATTCGCCCAGCCATATTGTCCTTGATTACGAAAATTGGTTTTGCGATATAGTTCTTGAGCTCTCCCTCAATTTCTATGGTAGCTTGTACCGCAACATCTGTAGGGCCTAGGTTGACGCCTTCCACTTCTCTCAATGGTTTGATGTCTAGGAAGTGAGCGACATAGTCATTGATAAAAAATTGATCTCCAGGGCTAACATTTATTTCTTGAATTTCACTCCATTCGATCTCTTGCTCAGGATCTGGGAATGTTCGCACATGAGTATAAAGATCGGCTGTCAGCGTTCGTTTTATATCTGGAGAATACACAGTCCCCATTTGCTCGTTGATTTGTACACGTGGGAAGAGCGTGAACTTAGAGCCATTGGCTTTGTTGTAGGCTACTTCGAAGTAGCTGTTTTCTGGATTTACAACTCGAATGGTGTCGCCTTTGCTCAGTTCCTTGCCAGAACTTGTAATCGTAGGTTTTGCAATAAGCAATTCCAGCGGGCTGATTGCGCCAGCGATATCATCAATAGCTACATATCCATCGTCACTTGTCAGCTTCCTCAGACCCAAATAGGTCATGCTATAATCTGCCATTTGTCGTGGCTCATTTAGGAATAGTAGGAGGTTGTTTTGATTTACTTCATCAGGAAACTCTCTACTCCAAAGTAACCCAGTATTGTTCATAGAGAGAATCTTGTAGTATCCAGAGCTGAATAGTATTCCAAAAAGCATGCATGCGATTCCTATGTGCGCAATGGATCCACCAGCAAGTTTGATGTTGGATTTTGCTACACCAATGAAAATCTTGCTATTGGCTACAATCGAATAAATACTGGCTGTAAGTAAAATGAGGTACCAGAAGTCTTGAACTTTAGCCACAATAAAAATGATCGCTGATATAACGAGTGATATGATCACTGGGGCAGAAAGCTCCTTTTTCAGCTTTGCAGCATCCATTTTTTTCCACCAAAAGAATTGACCTGTACCGGAAAGTAGAGCTACCAATATTGCAAAATACAATTGGAACTTGGTGTAAAAACCTACTTGGTCTGCCGGCGGAGCAAGATTGGATGTGCCTCCGAAGGCTTCAACTATTTCATTCCATACGGGAATAGATGTAGGGATGATGACTTGGAATGCCATGAGTGAGAGCACCGTCGCTCCCATGAATATCCAAAATTCACGTGAGTAAACGGAGGTTTCTTCGGTAGAGGAAGGGATTTTCTTCCAGTTTTTAAGGCATAGACCTAAAGACAAAACAGAGAATACGAATAAGTAAATCAAAAGCTGTCCAGAAAGACCCAAATCAGTAAATGAATGAACGGAGGCATTGCCCAATACGCCACTTCTCGTAAGGAAAGTGGAGTAAACAATAAGCACATAGGTCATTAAGATGAGGACGATTGAAGACTTCAACGCAGCATCACTCTTCTTAAAAGCAATCATTGTGTGAATACCTGCTACCATCACAAGCCAAGGAACATATATGGCATTTTCTACAGGATCCCAATTCCAATATCCACCAAAATTCAGCGTCTCATAAGCCCAATAGGCACCCATCAAAATACCCACTCCTAAAACTGCAGCTGAAAACTGCGCCCAAGGAAGCGCAGGTCGTATCCACTCTTTGAACTTACCAGTAAGTAACCCTGCAACAGCGTAAGCAAACGGGATAACAGTAGTGGCAAAACCTAAAAAGAGCGTTGGTGGGTGTATAACCATCCAATAGTTTTGGAGTAGGGGATTTAAGCCTCTACCATCTTCGGGAATAAAGTCTGGCTGCATCGTGAAAATGGCATCATTTACGACATCCCTGAGGAGTAAAAACGGCGAGCTACCTATCCTCACATCGAAAACGACTACTCCCAAAATCATCGAAACGAGGAAGACTTGAGTAAACGAGAAAACTGCCATCAGCGCGGGACGCCAAGACTTGTTGGTATTGATCAGAATGATTCCTAATACGGCATTCCAAAACATCCACAGCAGGAATGATCCTTCTTGACCATTCCAAAAGCTAGAGATTTGATAGTAGACTGGGAGGTATTTAGAGGTGTAGTTGTAGACATAGTGATATTCAAATAGATGATTAGAAATCATCAAGAAGAGTGTGATCACTATAGAAAAAATGGCAACAGCATGGATATAAAAGGCTCCAATCGCAAAGCGAGACCATTTGCTATTAGCGTCATTTATATTTTTCGCGAAAGCGTAAGTGGCGACAATTGCCGTAATAAATGCGAGAATGACCAAGAGATGGCCAATATTTCCAGGGAGATAATGAATCATATTTAGACTTTCACGCCTTCTTCTTGATATTTAGAAGGACATTTTAGCAATATTTTGTCAGCAACAAAATTGCCATTTTGATAAGAGCCAACGACTACTACTTGCTCAGAACGCAGAAAGTCAGTAGGCATTGGATTGGAATGAAAAACTGTCTGAATCTCTTCGTTTTCATCCACCATTTCAAATTTGAATGAAAGCATGTCTGGGCTTGCCTCTATTCCAGTGACAGTTCCATCCTCCGATTTAGGAAGCTTCCCTACCACGTGGATTTTGTTTCTATTGCCGCTTTCCACCATTTCTTGCGCTTCCGAGAAAGTAACATAGGCACTTGCATCACCAGCGGTGGTCATTATGATCACTAAAGCCACTGCAATCACTACCAATCCTAATATGTGACCCTTTTTCATGATTTATTAGCGTTTATTTCTGTCTCTATCCTTTTGATTTTTCGATCGATTCTGATGAGATATGCGAAAAAACCAAAGAGTAATATTAATATGATCCCAAGCACCACATAGATTTTGCCGTCAGCTCGAAAGCTATCTGCCATGGGTATCTGCAAGAGCATCGCAGTTATTAATGTCAAAAGGTTAATCATCTATCTTTTGTTTTATAAGTTTCAATCTAATTTTTATAGTAGCAATCCAAAAACCTAATAACGTCCATCCCAATACTGCGGGATAAAAAACCAATCTCAGATTACTATCCAAATCGTAAGCATTGAAGCCAGGGTTGCCACCATTGCCTGGGTGAAGACTGTCAGTCATTCTAGGCAAGATGAAAAGCAAAGGAACTAATGCTGCAAAAGCAAAAATATTATAGACTGCAGAGATTTTAGCCCGTTGTTGCTCGTCAGAGATGGAGCCTCTTAGGACGAAATAAGCAAAGTAAATTAGAAGACCTATTGCTGAAGCATTCTGTTTTGGGTCGCTACTCCAAGGCTCACCCCAAGTAAATGTCGCCCAAAACATACCAGTGAGCATTCCCAGAATTCCAAAAAGCACCCCAACAGTTGCAAGCTGAGAGCTCATAATATCCTGCTCTACTTTATTGGAAGAAAGGTATCTAATGGACTGGATGACTGATGCTAAGAATAGGAAAAGCATGCCAAACCACATGGGCACATGAAAATGCAGTACGCGGATGGTTTCATTAAGAATTGGTAAGCTAGGAACCTTGAACATAAGGCCACCAATAAATACATATGTCAGTAGAGCTATTGCCAACCATTTCCACCAATCCGTCTTCAAAAGATATTTCAACGTTCCCGATCGTTTAATTTTGGAACAACAAATTCAGCCAATTAAAATTCCATTTAGTGAATTCCCCTAGACTGTAATTATCAAGATTTCCATGTGAATGGAAACAGAATATATGAGAGCGCAATAATAATCATATTCACACTCAGAAGCGTAAGGAGGTTGTCCCTAATATCTTCCAATGACCCTCCCAAAATGATGATTTTGGAATTGGAAATAGCCAGTATCAAAATTGGTATGATGACTGGGAAGCCAAGTATTGCCATCATCACAGAATTATTATTGGTTTTACTTGAGATAGAGGAGATCATGGTGAAAGCGCAAGACAAGCCCAGCGAACCAAGAATGAGATTTGAGAAAAACAGAGAGAAATCTCCCGTGGGGGCTCCAAGGAAAAGCGAGAAGACCAGCAACGCCAGACCAACTAGCAAAAGCTGATAAAGCCCGTAGTAGAGTAACTTAGCAATGATGATTAACTCTGGTTTTATCAACTGGAAGTAATAAAGCGTTCGGTCAGTCTCTTGAGAAAAGCTTTTTGCCACTGCGTTTATTGATATAAAAAGCAGGATAATCCAAAAAAGTGCATTCCAAGTTTCTGAGTTTATCATTCCTGTAAAGGATAAGTAACTCGTAATAATCAAAGATGTGATGTATAGTAATATGCCGGCAAAAGGATATTTCGATCTCCAATCAATTTGGATGTCTTTGTAAATAAGCCAAGTCAACTGTCGCAGCATCGCGCAAAGCTAGACCTCACATGAGACAATAGACAAGAAAACTTGTAAAAAGCCAACAATGCCTTTAGCATTGCATAAAAATTATCTTTTGGATAAAGACTCATCAATTCTCGTTACAGGCACTGCCGGATTTATAGGCTTTCACCTTGCCAAACGGCTACTTTCTGAAGGTTACCATGTTGTGGGTATTGACATGGTCAATGACTATTATGACGTTTCATTAAAGGAAGCCCGGCTTGAGATTCTCAGTGAATTTCCAAACTTCGATTTTCGCAGATTTAACTTGATGGACAAAGAGCAATTGTTCGACTGTTTCGAGCAGTTCAAATTTGGCTATGTGGTCAACCTTGCAGCTCAAGCAGGTGTCAGACATTCACTAACCCATCCTCAGGATTATATAGATTATAACCTCACTGCATTTTTAAACATCCTTGAGGCATGCAGGAAATACGGCATCAAACATTTGTTGTTTGCTTCTTCCAGTTCAGTTTATGGAGGCAATACCAATTACCCATTCTCGGAAACTCGAGGTGTGGATCACCCAGTTTCACTATATGCTGTTTCTAAGAGAGCCAATGAATTGATGGCGCATACTTACGCAGTGAATTATGGCATTCCTGTTACAGGGTTAAGATTTTTCTCTGCATATGGTCCTTACGGAAGACCGGATATGGCACTTTATATCTTTATTAAAAAGATGTTGGCAGGTGAGCCAATTGATGTTTACAACAATGGTGAAATGCTACGTGATTTCACTTATGTCGATGATATAGTGGAGGGGATTTGCAAATTATTACCCGATTTGTCAAAACCGGATCCAAATTGGGATTCCAAGGATCCTAAACCAAATACAAGTTTTGGTCCTTATCGCATTTTCAACATTGGGAATAATTCCCCTGTTGAATTGATGCGATATGTAGAGATTATAGAAAAGGAAATTGGCCTTAAAGCGGATATCAACTTTTTGCCTATGCAAACTGGTGATGTCCCTGCGAGCTATGCAGACGTTTCAGAATTGAAACAGGCCATCGACTATCAACCTTCCACATCTATTGAGGTCGGTGTTAGAAATTTCGTGAAGTGGTACAGAGAATATTATAAAGTTTAGATTTGCCATTTTTGATTGAATATTATGAGAAAACTTCTAATTACGGGAGGTGCAGGTTTTATCGGCTCCCATGTCGTACGGCTTTTTGTTAAAAAATATCCTGATTATAAAATATTTAACCTCGATAAGCTCACCTATGCGGGTAATTTGGAAAACCTGAGAGATATCGAAAATCAACCAAATTATAGTTTCTTGAAGGGAGACATCTGTGATGCCAATTTCATTCAAGAGTGTTTTGAGACCCATGATTTTGATGGTGTGATTCATTTAGCAGCTGAATCACATGTGGATAGATCTATAACTAACCCAATGGCGTTTGTGGAAACAAATGTGATCGGTACGGTTACGTTATTGAATGTGGCCAAGAACTATTGGAAGGATTACACAGGCAAGAGATTTTACCATGTTTCTACTGATGAGGTGTATGGGTCATTGGGGGAGCAGGGCTTCTTTTTAGAAGATACTCCCTATGATCCAAAATCACCATACTCTGCCTCAAAGGCATCTTCAGATCATTTTGTGAGAGCTTATGAAAATACTTACGGCTTACCAACTGTAATTTCAAATTGCTCCAATAATTATGGGCCATTTCACTTTCCAGAAAAGTTGATCCCATTGACCATTAATAATATTCAAAACAACAAGTCTATCCCCGTTTATGGGAAAGGGGAGAATATCAGAGACTGGTTGTTTGTAGAAGATCATGCAAGAGCGATTGATGCTGTTTTTCACCAAGGTAATATAGGCGACACCTATAATATCGGCGGATTTAACGAATGGACCAACATTGACCTAGTAAATTTGCTTTGCGATACCATGGATGAGAAGCTTGGTAGAGAGAAAGGCACCTCTAAGAAGCTAATTACCTATGTAACTGATAGAGCTGGCCATGATATGCGTTATGCTATTGACGCTACAAAAATTAAAAATGAATTAGGCTGGGAGCCTTCCTTGCAGTTTGCAGAGGGCCTTTCCAAGACGGTAGATTGGTATCTTGCCAATACAAAATGGCTCAATGATGTCACTTCTGGAGATTATTTGAAATACTACGAACAACACTATAAATCATGAAAGGAATTATACTAGCAGGGGGGTCTGGAACCCGTTTGCACCCACTTACACTTGCTGTAAGTAAGCAGATTTTACCAGTCTACGATAAACCGATGATTTATTACCCGTTATCTGTTTTGATGTTGGCTGGAATTAAGGAGGTTTTGATTATTTCAACTCCGCGAGATCTTCCAGTATTTAAGGATTTACTTGGTGATGGTAGTTCGCTGGGTTGTAGTTTTGAATACGAGGTTCAGGAAAATCCAGAGGGACTTGCTCAGGCTTTCATAATAGGTGAAACTTTTATTGGAAAAGATTCTGTTGCGCTCATTCTTGGAGACAATATTTTCTATGCTTCAGGATTGTCTAAAAAATTACAAAATTGTGTTGACCCTACTGGAGGTGTTGTTTTCGCTTACAGAGTGAATGATCCAGAGCGATATGGAGTAGTTGATTTTGATGAAACCGGCAAAGCGCTTTCTATAGAAGAAAAGCCTGCTGAGCCAAAGTCGCATTATGCTGTGCCTGGTCTGTATTTTTATGACAACAATGTTGTGGAAATAGCGAAATCCATCAAACCAAGTGCTCGAGGCGAATTGGAAATCACATCTGTTAATAATCACTATTTAGAGCAAGGACTCTTGTCAGTAGAAAAACTAGACAGAGGTACTGCCTGGTTAGATACAGGAACATTTGAGTCGCTCATACAAGCGGGGAATTTCGTTCATGCAATTGAAGAGCGTCAAGGAATGAAAATAGGCTGCATAGAAGAAATTGCCTTTAAAATGGGTTTTATTAAAGAAGATCAGCTACTTAGATTGGCGGAGCCTCTTGTGAAAGGCGGCTATGGTAAGTACTTACTTGATTTACTTAAGAGGAGATAATGGAGTTATTTGAGTCCTATATTTCGGATTGTAAAATTTTTGTTCCCAGGGTATTTGAGGACCATCGTGGATATTTTTATGAAGGCTTTAATCAAAATACATTAAAGGAAAAGTTCGGAATAGATTTCAATCTTGTACAGATTAATCAATCCATGTCTTTTAGGAATGTTTTAAGGGGACTTCACTTCCAATTACCACCATTCGATCAGGCCAAGCTTGTTTCTGTTATAGAGGGTGAAGTGCTAGATGTGGCGGTTGATCTTCGAAAAGACTCTCCAACCTTTGGTGAGCATGTCTCTGTGATGTTAAGTTCAGATAATAAAAAGCATTTTTATATACCCCGTGGCTTTGCTCATGGATTTATCGTATTATCCGAAACAGCAAAATTCATGTATGGAGTTGATAACAATTACTCACCGAAGCATGATGCAGGATTGTTGTTTTCTGATCTGGATTTAAACATTGATTGGAAAATGGACCATGAGGGAGTACTCATTTCAGATAAGGATTCTATTCTGCCTAAGTTTAAAGATTTTAAATCACCATTTTGAGTATGAAGAAAAAAGTATTAATCACCGGAGGTGCAGGATTTCTAGGCTCTCATTTATGTGACCGATTTATAGCAGAGGGATACGCTGTTATCGCAATGGATAATCTGCTCACTGGAGATATTGAGAATATTGCTCATCTTATGGGGCATCCCGATTTCGAGTTCAGTCACCATGATGTGTCCAAATATGTACACGTATCTGGTGATCTAGAGTATATCCTACATTTTGCTTCACCAGCTAGCCCAATAGACTATCTGAAAATGCCAATCCAGACCATGAAGGTTGGTTCACTCGGCACCCTTAACTGCCTAGGCTTAGCCAAGGCTAAAGGTGCAAGGATGTTAATAGCTTCTACTTCGGAGGTTTATGGTGATCCATTGGTCCATCCACAAACAGAAGATTATTGGGGAAATGTAAATCCTGTAGGTCCGAGAGGTGTTTATGACGAAGCAAAAAGATTTCAAGAGGCTATTACGATGGCCTACCATACTTTTCATGGTTTGGAAACGAGAATTGTTAGAATCTTTAATACGTTCGGACCAAGAATGAGACTGGATGACGGAAGAGTTCTGCCAGCATTTATTTCCCAAGCCCTTAGAGGAGAAGATTTGACAGCTTTTGGTGATGGTTCTCAAACTAGGTCTTTCACATATGTAGATGATCTTGTCGAGGGTATCTATCGATTATTGAAAAGTGATTATCCTCACCCGGTTAATATTGGAAACCCCGAAGAAATCACGATCAATGAATTCGGAGAAGAAATACTAAGGATTACTGGGAGTAAATCCAAGATAATTTACCAAGCACTTCCTAAAGATGATCCCAAGCAGAGGAAGCCAGATATCACATTGGCTCGAAAAATTCTCAATTGGGAACCTAAGTATACTAGATCCGCTGGCTTGAAACCAACTTTGGATTATTTCAAAAAGAAAGTTTTAGGTTAAATATTGGATCATGGAGTTGAAAGTTGCGGTCATTGGGTTAGGGTATGTGGGTTTACCGCTTGCTGTAGAATCAGGCAAGAAATATCCTACAACAGGGTTTGATATTAATACCAACCGTATTAGCCAACTTGCATCAGGATTGGATGTAACTAAGGAAGTCTCTACGGACGAGTTGAAAGAGCCAACTAAGCTATCCTATAGTTCCGATATCAGCGATCTTCAAGATTGCAACTTCTACATTATTACTGTTCCAACGCCTGTAGATCATCACAAAAGACCAGATTTAACGGCCATCAAAAGTGCCACTTCCATGGTCGCGAAATGCCTTAAGCAAGGAGATATTGTCGTTTATGAATCGACTGTATATCCTGGCTGCACAGAGGAGGTATGCGTTCCTATTTTAGAAAATGAAAGTGGCTTTATCTTTAACAAAGATTTTTTTTGCGGTTATTCCCCTGAGCGCATCAATCCAGGTGATAAGGTTCATAGGCTTACTACCATCACCAAAGTAACCAGTGGAAGCACCGAAGCTTCAGCGGATATCATTGATGGTTATTATTCATCGTTCGTAAAGGCTGGAACCTATAGAGCTTCTTCGATAAAGGTCGCGGAAGCAGCCAAAGTGATAGAAAACAGTCAGCGCGATATCAATATTGCTTTTGTGAATGAATTAGCATTAATTTTTGAGCGACTGAATATAGACACTAAGGAAGTTTTAGCTGCTGCAGGGACCAAATGGAATTTTTTAAATTTTAGCCCTGGCCTTGTAGGTGGACACTGCATTGGTGTGGACCCTTTCTACCTGACTTATAAAGCTGAGGAAAGTGGATATCATCCAGAAGTTATCTTGGCTGGCCGAAAGATTAATGATAATATGGGTGCCTATATCGCACAGAGGACTATAAAATTGATGAGTAGAAGAAACCTCATTAATCCAGAGACGAAAGTCCTCTTGATGGGGATCACTTTCAAAGAGAATTGTCCAGACATCAGGAACTCTCGAGCCATTGATGTTTATGAAGAATTAATTGACTTTGGGATAACTACAGATATTTATGATCCAAATGCTGACCCCTCTGAAGTCAAACATGAATATGGTGTGGCCCTTATAAAAACGGTCGATTTTAGCAGTTATACTGCGATTATTGTTGCTGTTGCGCACCATGAGTTCTTATCTTATGATTGGGGTAAGATCAAAAAAAATGTTGCCGTGATTTTTGATGTAAAGAGCCTTTTACCTAAAGAATTTGTAGATTCGCGCCTTTAATGATTCGAAATTTTCAAACATTCGGATAAATTTTAGTTATTTATCAAATGTGGAAATCATCTCATGAGTACTTCAGAAAATATCATTCCTCATACGCACACGATTAAGAATTCTGATCGCATAGCGAAAAATGGGTATTCTCCAAAGTTGATCTGGCTGACAGGATTATCTGGTTCTGGGAAGTCTACACTTGCAAGTGCGCTTGAAACACATCTTTTTAACGCAGGTTTTCAGACGTATATACTTGATGGCGACAATGTAAGATTTGGACTGAATAAGGACTTATCATTCTCTGACGTAGACAGAGTTGAAAATATTCGAAGGATTTCTGAAGTTGCTAAACTATTTATGGATGCAGGCATCATTGTTTTGACTGCCTTTATATCACCATTTCAAAAGGACCGACAACTAGCAAAGGAACTAGCGGGACAGCAAGAATTCATCGAGGTATTTGTTGATACTCCATTGGAGGTTTGTGAATCGAGAGATGTAAAAGGTCTTTATGCGAAGGCTAGAGCTGGTAAAATCCCTAATTTTACAGGCATAGACTCACCTTTTGAGAAACCTGAAAATCCAGACATCCATATAAAGACTGCTGGTAAATCAGTGGAGGATTCTTTAAAGGAATTAATTGAATACATTTCACCAAAATTAAAGTAGCCATGAAGAGCTATAAACTAACACATTTAAAGGAATTAGAAGCTGAGTCGATTTACGTACTACGTGAGGTCTTTGCTCAGTTTGAAAATCCGGCGATTCTTTTTTCGGGAGGCAAAGATTCTATTGTTGTCACGCATCTTGCTAGAAAGGCCTTCTTTCCTGGGAAAATCCCTTTTCCACTGGTTCATATAGATACAGGTCACAACTTTCCAGAGACTATTGAATTTCGAGATGAGTTGGTAGAAGAGCTCGGTGCTCGACTAGTAGTCGCATCTGTTCAACAATCCATTGATGAGGGCAAAGCTGCAGAAGAGCGTGGAAAGAATGCGACTAGAAACGCACTTCAGACTGTGACTTTGTTGGACATTATAGAAACACAAAAGTTTGATGCTGCAATCGGCGGAGCGAGACGCGATGAGGAAAAGGCACGGGCAAAAGAAAGATTTTTCTCACACAGGGATGAATTTGGGCAATGGGATCCGAAAAATCAACGTCCTGAACTTTGGAATCTCTTTAACGGAAAACAGCACCAAGGGGAACATTTTCGTGTATTTCCATTAAGTAACTGGACAGAAATGGACGTATGGCAGTACATACTTGCTGAGAATATTGCGATTCCGTCGTTGTATTTTTCTCATAAGAGAAAAGTGATTAGAAGGAGCAATACATGGCTTCCAGTTTCTGATTTTATCCAAATAGATGAAAGAGAGGAGATCGTAGAAAAGGTTATTCGCTTCAGAACTTTGGGTGATATAACTATTACCGGAGGTGAAGAGTCTGATGCCGATACTTTAGAGAAAATTATTGAAGAGGTAGCAGCAGCAAGGAACACAGAACGTGGAAATCGAGAAGATGACAAACGTTCAGAAACATCAATGGAGGATAGGAAACGTCAGGGGTATTTTTGATAGTTGACAAATGGCTTTTGACACTGACTATTGACTTCAAGTAAATGAGAGATTACAAAAAATATGAGGTTTGGCAGGATAGTATTGAACTGAATGTTGCCTTATATTCTTTAACTGATTCTTATCCTGACACGGAAAAATTTGGTTTAATAAGCCAAATTCGTAGATGCTCGGTTTCTATTTCTTCAAATATTGCTGAGGGATCAAGTCGCTCCTCAGAGAAAGAGTTTTCGAGATTCTTGGAAATTGCACAAGGATCTTGTTTTGAGCTTGAAACTCAAATACTTATTTCAAAACTTATGAAATTTATTAGTGCTGAACAATTTGAAAAAATCAATGGTCAAATTCTGTCAATTGCAAAGCAGCTTTCGGCCTTTAAAAAGAAATTGAAAACTAGTTGATAACAACAGCCAAAAGTTATCGTCAAAAGTCAAAGTATTTAAAGAATTAAATATGAGCGAAATCACATCCAATACACAAAGCCCAAAAGCTAATACCTACTTAGACATGGAACTGTTGCGTTTCACTACCGCTGGTAGTGTGGACGATGGTAAGAGTACATTAATAGGTCGATTGCTTTTTGATTCTAAATCCATTTTTGAGGATCAGTTGGAGCAAGTAAGGCAATCAAGTGAGCGAAAGGGGCTGGAAGGCACTGACTTGGCGCTACTTACCGACGGGTTAAAAGACGAACGGGAACAAGGAATTACTATTGATGTTGCCTACAGATACTTTGCAACACCAAAGCGAAAATTCATTATAGCGGATACCCCAGGGCACATTCAATATACCAGAAATATGGTGACTGGTGCTTCTACTGCCAATGTAGCGCTCATCTTGATAGATGCACGAAAGGGAGTTGTAGATCAGACTTGCAGGCATTCCATCATAGCATCTTTGTTGCAAATTCCGCATGTAATTGTTTGTGTCAACAAAATGGATCTGGTGGACTATAGTGAAACTGTATACAATGAAATTGTCGAGCAATATGAGGATTTTGCTTCCAAGCTTGAAGTCAAAGATGTTCGATTCATACCAATCAGTGCATTGAACGGGGACAATGTCGTAAATAGGAGCGAGCACATGTCATGGTATGAAGGTTCTACCCTTCTCTATACTTTGGAGCACATCCATATTGGTAGTGATTATAACCTCATTGATTGTCGTTTTCCTGTTCAGATGGTTATCAGACCCAAATCAGACAAATACCATGATTATCGGGGGTACGCAGGAAGAATTGCGGGAGGCGTCTTTAAACCAGGAGATGATATTACAGTATTGCCATCCGGTTTTACTTCTAAAATAAAAACGGTTGAAACTTTTGACGGCCAGTTAGAGGAGGCTTTTGCGCCAATGTCTGTGACCATCACACTAGAGGATGAAGTAGATGTAAGTCGAGGTGATATGTTAGTTAGAACCAATAATCAACCACAACAAAAGCAGGATATTGAGGTCATGCTTTGCTGGTTAAACCAGAAGGGACCTGTTCTAAAAGGTAAATATACGCTCCGTCATACTTCGGCCGAAATGAAGGCCATGATAAAAGAAGTTCGCTACAAGCTTGACATCAATTCACTTCATAGAAATGAAGCGGATTTGGACATTAAGATGAATGATATCTGCAGAGTGAGTATTCGTACTACCAAACCTGTTTTTGTAGATGCATACAAAGTAAACAGACAGACAGGAAGTATAATTCTTGTAGATGATGCTACCAATGAAACAGTAGCCGCGGGGATGATTATTTAATTCTCGACTGGTACCAATTATTACGTTAATATGATTCAATGTTAGATTTCGAACATTTATTAGTTGTCGCAAAGGAAGCGGCATTACAGGCAGGCGAAGTAATTCTTGAAATTTATGCCACTGGGGACTTTTCCGTTGAGGCCAAATCGGACAACTCCCCATTGACAATCGCTGATCAATCAGCACATAAGAAAATAAGTGAGCTATTAGCTAAAACCGGAATTCCCATTTTGAGCGAGGAGGGTGCAGATGTGCCTTATGACACCAGAAAGGATTGGGAATACTTTTGGATGGTTGACCCTTTGGATGGCACTAAAGAATTCATCAAAAAGAATGGCGAATTCACCGTGAATATTGCGCTGATTCATCAAACCGAAGTAGTGCTAGGGGTGGTTTTTACTCCGGTCACTAACGATCTCTATTGGGCATTAAAGGACTTTGGAGCATATAAGAATGGAATCAAGATTTCTGTAAATACATTCAATGTATTAGATCAAAATTTAAAGGTGGTAGCTTCAAGATCACACATGAATACAGAAACTGAAGACTACCTCTCGACATTGGCAAATCCCGAAATTGTTTCTAAAGGGAGTTCTCTTAAGCTACTATTGATTGCTGAAGGCTCGGCAGATCTTTATCCGAGATTTGCTCCAACGATGGAGTGGGATATCGCTGCTTCTCAGATAATAGTCCTAGAAGCTGGGGGAAGTGTTATTGATGTTGCCACGCAGGAAAACTTACAGTATAATAAGGCGGATCTTCATAATCCATTCTTCTTAGTTACTGGAAATGTTCAATAACTTTTCATGACTTAACTCTCAACTGATTTACAGTTGGGCTTTGACCTATTTATATATCTTTGCCATCAAAAAAAATCGCTATGCGACTACCTCTAACTAAGGTTGTATTCTTTTCACTTCTTACGCTGATTTTTACTCTAGAAATAACAGCGCAAACTACGCCATCACTTGATAATCTCAAGTCCATCAATGTGGACGAATTGTCCGATGATCAAATTCAGACTTTCATAGATAAAATGGAATCGAGCGGGTACTCTCAAGAACAACTAGAAGCTCTTGCTAAAGCCAAGGGAATGCCTGCTTCTCAAGTTGCAAAATTGCGTCAGCGGATTAAAGAAGTAAAGTCCAAAAAAGACAAAAAAGTTAGTGATAAGGAAGATCTAAGTAGAAATAGAGAAAAGGAGGAAGAAATTGAGGAAAAAGAACCCTTCGATTTCCTCTTTGCCAAAGACTCCACTGAGCAAAAAGGGTTGAAAATATTTGGAATGGAATTTTTCAGCAATGAATATCTGACTTTCGAGCCGAGTATCAACATCGCTACCCCTAAAAATTACGTAATAGGTCCAGGCGACCAAGTAGTTATTGATATTTGGGGACAGTCAGAACAGACTTATATCCTTGAGGTTTCTCCGGAAGGCTCTATTCTTGTGCCTAGTGTAGGGCCTATCTATCTTAATGGATTTTCTGTAGAGCGAGCGGATGCTCGGATCCAGTCACGTTTGAAATCAATCTATAGCACTTTGGGTAATGGAACTTTTGCGCAAATAAGTCTTGGTCAAATCCGCACCATCAGTGTAAATGTTGTAGGAGATGTAAAAAGGCCTGGTACCTATAGGCTTTCGGCGTTTGGTAGTGCGTTCAATGCCCTGTACATGGCCGGAGGACCAAATGACACAGGTAGTCTCCGCGATATTCAAATTTTCAGAGGTGGGCAAAAGGAGGCCGTTTTAGATGCTTATGAATTCTTAATCGATGGTGGAGGAAAAAATATCATGCTTCAAGATCAGGATGTATTGATTGTCAAGCCTTATGTAAATCGAGTGACTATAGATGGAGAGGTAAAAAGACCTGCTTATTATGAAATGATTGAAAACGAGAGCTTAGCGGATGGTTTGAGGTATGCGGGAGGATTTACACCTAAGGCGTATCAGAAGTCAATATCCCTTACTCGGAATCTAGCAAATATGAAGACTGTAGAGAGTGTATTGGATGGAGATTTTGATTCATTCACCTTGAATTCGGGAGATGAAATCAAGATAGGAAAGATTCAGGATAGATTCGAGAATAGAGTTACTATAAACGGAGCAGTCAACCACCCTAGTGAGTTTAATTTAGACAGTGCTATGAAACTTAGCGATGCGATCGAGATGGCTGATGGATTTAGACCTGATGTATTTTTGGAGCGAGCTGTTATTATTAGAAAAAATAAGGATTTTTCCTTGAATACAATTTCATTTTCTCCGGCGAAAGTGATCTCTGGAGAGTTCGATATTGATCTTTGGTCCGAAGATGTGATTGAGATTCAATCCATTTTTGATTTGGCAGAAGAAATGACAGTTTCTATACAAGGCCAAGTACAAGATCCTCAAGAGTTTCCTTATGCAGAAAATATGACCGTTGAGGATCTAATCTTTCTTGCTAATGGGTTCAAAGAAACAGCAGCTAAATCCTTCGTGGAGGTAGCAAGAAGAGTAGTAAGTGCAGAGGGAAATAATCAGGTCACGTCAAAGCTTTATAATTTCCCAATCAGTGCTAACCTAGAATTATCCCCAGAAGATGCTGATTTTATATTGAAGCCTTTCGATTTGGTAGTAATTAGAAAATCTCCGTTTTATCAGGTGCAGGATATTGTGGAGATAGAGGGAGAAGTGCTTTATCCAGGAAAATATGCTTTGAACACGAAGACGGAAAGGATTTCAGATTTAATTATAAGAGCAGGAGGAATAACTGAAGATGCATTTATTGCAGGGGGTACCTTAATAAGGAAAACTGAATATTTTGATGAGGGAAGTGCGGCTCTTGTGAAAAGACTAAGGATCGAAGGATTGGGCTCAGTAGATTCGACAGCAGTGAAAGGGACTTTTGCAATTAATGAAAAGGAGAGTATTGCGATAAAACTAGATAGGATATTAAATAGTCCAAGATCTGAAGATGATCTTATTTTGAAAGGTGGAGATGTGCTTAGTGTACCAAAAGAGTTGCAGACGGTGCGTGTAAGAGGAGAGATCTATTTTTCGAGTAATTTG
>JBLIFO010000037.1:0-18943 GCA_047633875.1 Marinoscillum sp.
ATCACCGTCGAACAGATGATGATGGTTCGTCAGAATTTATCTTGGAATGACAGGAGACTTTCAGTCTTTGCCTAAACTATGGCGCTTTCAGCCCATAGTGGTTTATTTCAAGTAAAGATATTGGGCTGATTCTGACTATGCATTAATATAGATTAAGAAAGAATTTGGTGTGTTTATTTTTTGAATCTCATGCCTTTTGCAGCACTCAAAGCCTCTGGCGTGATGCCCAAGTAGGAGGCGATCATTTTTTGTGGAACTCTTCGAACAATGTCAGGGTAGGTCTCTACAAAATGGTCATATCGATCCAAAGCAGATGCGCTCATAAGCAAAATGATGCGTTCCTGAAGCACTCCAACACGTGCTATCAATTTCTGCCCATCATGTCCCGATACCATTTCTTTTGTTTCTTGGACAGCTATCGTATTTTCAATTGCATCAATGTACAAGGCAGCTGGTTTGTTCGGAGCAATATTATCAGTCATGATCCAGCCCTCCGAGGCGAACATGTAGATATGCTCTTTTCCTTTTTCATCAATGGCATAGCTTCGCAAAAGGCCCGACTCGACAAAATAGACTTTGGTATTTGTGTCTCCTTTTCGCTGTAATATTTGACCCTTTTTTACTTCAATGGTCTTCAAATTAGAAGCGTATATGCAAGTATTCGTTTTTTGAATTACTAATTTATTCAGAAAAAAAGAGCCTAAGATCTTCTGACATTTTCAAGTAATCTGGTTCGTGCAGGTACATCATATGACCCGCTTCATAATAGGTGATTTTCACTTTTTCTTTTTCAATACCATTTCGTGAGAAAGTATACTCAGCATCAAAAAATGGGCAGATCAAATCGTAATAACCGGCGGTTACTAGCACTTTCATGGCTGTATTTCTGCGCATCGTCTCACCAAGTGTCCTAGCCACATTCATAAAGCTAGGCTCCCAATCTTGTCCCAATGGTACAGGCCGCCAGTTCCAATTGCTATTTATTGAGCCATTGGAGGTAATGTAAGGGCGGTCCATTTTTACTTGTAGCACAGTTGCATTGTAATAATTCATAGCAGCCGTATAGGCCGAACTCGTTTGATAATTTGAAGCATCACCAAGATGTGGACCATCAGATAGTTGATCTATTTCGCTACCCATAAACCGACCATCATTTCTGCCAATCGCTAATCCTTGATCTGCGAGCAATTCCTTCTGATACCTAAGCATCATGATTCGCAAATTGGACTTGAGTATGTACTCCTTTTTCAAACCTGTGAAATAGCTCAGCTTGTCGGCCACTTTATCTTTTTCTGCATCGCTGAGGTATGATCCACGATAGAGTGCTGGCGCATATTTGTCGTAGGTATAGTTGCGGCACTCTTCTACGAATGCTTCTAAAGTCTGACCTTGACCTGCTTTTTTGTGATACCAAGAAGTAGCTGCCATACTAGGCAGGTAGGTCAGGTAGGAGGTAATGTTGTCAGGAAGTGAAGTAGAGCCAGCATAATCCAGACATTGTGAGATGAGAATCAGTCCATTCAATGCCATATTTTGACCACCACCTTCTAGTGCCTCGGTGACCGCCACTGCTCTCGGAGTGCCATAACTTTCACCAGCTATATATTTTGGTGAAAACCAGCGGTTATTGTCTGTGATCCACTGTCTCATAAAGTTGGCGATGGATTCTGCATCTTCATATAAACCCCAGAAGTCTTCTGTTTTACCCTTGCCAACCACTCTGCTATAGCCAGTGCCTACTGGGTCTACAAACACAAAATCTGTTAGGTCAAATAAGCCTTTGGTGTTTGTAACCATCTTATAAGGAGCGGCACCATCATCTACTTTGGCATCTGAATCAAGCTTTACCAGCTGCGGACCAAACATGCCCATATGAAGCCAAACAGAAGATGAACCAGGTCCACCATTGAACACAAAAGTGACTGGTCGCTTGGTTTGATCAGTGATGCCTTCTTGTACATAAGCCACGGACCAAAGAGCAGCTACTTCCTCTCCAGCTTCGTTTTTCAAGTAAGTCTCCGAAGCAACAGCCTTGTATTTGATAGACTTTCCTCCATTAATGATCTCATGCTTAGTGACAAAGGACTTTGCCTCTGGAATAAGCTGGATTGTTTCATTTTGATCCTGAGCCGGGAGTAATAATGCATTGATTAAAAACAGCAAGAGAATTAATACTTTTTTCATAATCGGAGTTGGCCTTGGCATAAAGAATTAGTGACTTTGAAGTTAATCACTTTCAAGCTGCTACAAGGCTACTTTTTTACGAATAGTACTCCCGCAAACACACGTCTTTGTCCATTTAAGCCATTAGATGAGATTTACCTCAGCTCAATCCTGTCTATCAATAGCTTAAAGCTTTCGTCTTTTTTATTGCCTATTAGGAAAGCGATTTCTTCTATATGATCATTGGAGAAATTTGGGATCGTAAGCTTTCTTCCTCTAAAAGATGGATACATGTCCTTCAAAGGGATGACGATCTCCTGCCACTCAGCAGTAGTGGCAAAACTTATAATGTAAGAGTAGTAGTCGCTGCTATTGGACTTCACTCTAAACTGATACTGCTTGCCATCGCCACGTAGTTTGATCACGACTTTTGAATACCCATTGACATCTATCCTCTTGTCTGAATATCGGAGCGAAGAAAATCCTCCATTGTTTGCAGTAGATACCGTGCCACTGAACGCGCCATGTCCCTCAGGGGTGATATTAAAGGATCCTGACGATCTACCACCCATGACCACATCATCTACGATCGTCCATCTTTGGAGGTTGGACGTGTTATTAAAATCAAAAATTGTATAGGGATTTACAGCCATTATCAATAGGATAAGTAAACTCATAGAGAATTTGTTTAGTCTGCTTATATAACCAACGGCAGCTCATTCGGTTCGCTTTATTCTTGAATATGATTTTTATATATCCACTATTTTCTGTGATTGATTCGATCAATTTAGTCTTCTATTCTCCTGATAGATCTGGATTATTAAACCCTTTGATGAGTAACCAGATTGGAAAAATGAGTTGTATGATGGCGATTGGGAGAAGCAGATTCGAACTTATACCATTATCGAACATTGAGAAAACCATTTGTACCAGCATCATAAAAGCTGCAATCATCCCAAAGCCAGAAAGTAGTCTTGGAATAAGCTTGGTTTGGTACAAGGTGAAGAACAATACAAAAACTGGCAGACATGAAGTAAGCAGCGATAGATAATGTGTCCATCGATGAATCCCATGAAATACCGTGCCCATTGTCCTCAAATGGTCCAAGTTGATAGAAGCATCTTTCACATATTCTCTGCTTACCTCAAGCATGGCCAAGACAGCTATATTATCAAGAGCTATAGCCGCAAAATTTATAATGGTAAACGCAAGATATAAGTAGCCAAATCGCTCACTGTGCTTTTTGAAAATGGGGAGGAGTATAATAGCAATGATGATAGACAGGCTACCAACCAAGATACCTAACAGTGTGGAACCAATTACTTGACTGGATTGGGCAGAGGTTTCTGTCAAGTATTCATCAATAAATAATGTAGGACCCTGAAGTACTTGATACATCGTAACGCCTATTGCGAAGATGATCAATAAGAGTACGCCTACTATTCTTGCAACTTTTTGGTCTGAAATCATCATGGTTTTTTGGTTAGTGTCAAGTGGGTTTCTGAAGAGTTTTCGAATAATTAGGAAGGAGATGCCCATTCACTTATAATAGTTGCACCACTATTAAAACGGTGAGTGATGCAGGTATATTTTGTATTCTTCAAACAAAGAAGGTCAAAGCATGTGCTCGGACCTTCTTTGAAACTCTGCACTTCGCCTAATTATACTTGTCTATTGCGCTTAATTACCATTCTGAATGGGATACCCTAATTGTGCCCACACAAGAACGCCTTCATCCAAGATGGCTGTATTTTTAAAGCCATGCCGATTGAGGGTATTGACCACTTTTCCAGATGCAGCATGCGGACAGGCGCAATAAGCCACGATCCAGGTGCTATCATTTGGTAAATCCTCGATAAAATTTTCAGGTTCTTCATAGTAGGGAACAGGTATAGACCCGGGAATATGCGTTTGACGCCAAGCCACTTCTGATCGTGCATCTAATATGATGATCCGCACACTGTCCTGCAGGGCTTTAAACAGCTGCTCGGATGAAACAAAGCGACCATCTCGCAGTGTGAACTGTGGCGCCTTGTTATTGGGATTCAGCACATAGTCTTCAGGAAGAGGGATGGTCACAGTACTTGCTTTTGGTACATCCCACCTGGATGCTCTGCTTCGAAGAAAGGCAGTGACGCCATCTAATTCTTCATTGCTCAATCTGTCCTTGAATCCCTGCATTGGTGTGCCGTCTCGCCCCTCGGCTATGGCGTAGCGCAAGAAATGATCAGTGGCCGTGGCTAATAACATTGGATTACCTAGTGCAGGTGCAGATATGCCTTCTCCATTTATACCATGGCATACCGCGCAGTTAGTGGCATAGACGGTAGTACCCAGGTCTACATCGCCGAGTACAGGTTCTCGGGATATTTCTATCGGCTCCTCTATGCCGCTCGTTTGGTACAACCAATTCAGTAATAATTCAATTTCAATGTACTCCAAGGGACCACCTTGACTTTTCATATAACCCGCCATGGCGGTTCCACCTCGCCCAAATTGGATGGTATACCTCATGAAATTTGAGGTTTTGCTGGTGGCCAATAAGGAGTTGGAGCGGAGGGGCGTTATCAGCGGCGTATCCTTCACGATTGTCACCATGGCAAAGGGCGCAGTATTTTGCGTACATGGCTGCAGCATTCCGTATCGCCGTGCTGTCGAGCACGTCATCAGGTCTTAACATTTGAGCCAATTCACCTTGCTCTTTCGACTCTTGAACAAACTCTAATTGAACACCACGTGCATATTCTTTTAATACCGTCAAGCGTTTTGGAGATCCATTCAGGATCAGCGCTTCCGCTGGAAGACGTTCTTGTAGGAAATAAAGAGTTGAGTCTAGGTTGATTACTTCAAAACGTATGGCAAACAAACCAGAGCCACACTTCTTTAGGAAATTGGATAGCTCATCCTCAGCGGATTTTGGTGCGAGCAAGTGCAGCTCTTGATTTTGATAAAGTTGAAAACGGGCCAATGAGTCATTGGACGCTAGCTCCGTGAAACCCATTTTTTTATATGCTCGACTTGCTGCTGTGATATCTTCTACAGCTACTCGTATAGCAGCTATTCCTACAGCGCCATTGGCGTGTTCTTGGTATCTACGGCCATAGCTATAATAAGTCTTCCACTCATCCTGAGCACGTT
The DNA here is from genome assembly GCA_047633875.1 of Marinoscillum sp. Taxonomy (GTDB): domain Bacteria; phylum Bacteroidota; class Bacteroidia; order Cytophagales; family Cyclobacteriaceae; genus Marinoscillum. The sequence continues at coordinate 5,302 of JBLIFO010000037.1, forward strand.
TGTAGTCCATATTGGTTTGCTCAATAAAGCTCGGAAGAAGAGCTGGTGAGTTGGTTGAGTTAAAATCTAAACTCCGCGCTTGAGGACTTCCATCATCCCGCGACCAACCCTTCGGTGCTTCTTTGGAGTATCTAAAAGCTTTGATGGAATCCATAGTAAAGCCCTGAGTGTTGAGCCACAGCGCTGTAGAATCGACTGAAGAACTGGATAAGGTATACAATCCTGCACCATCTCCATTCTTCAAAAAAGAAGCTACAAAAGAAGATTTTTCCTCATCTGCTAATGTATCATTCAGAGAAAGTAGTTGTAGCACTGACATGTTTGCAAAGAAAATGGGAGCCGAAATGGAACCATCAAAGCTGCCTTCTCTGAATTTATCAGGTACGTCGAAACCCAATGTGTCTTTGAAATAAACACTGGTGGCTTCTAAGTCTTTTACAATTAATGTTGAACTGTTGATGCCATATCCCAGACCTAGGAGATAAGGCTTTTCGGTATTTTTAGGATTGCAGGAAGTGAAAACAATAAGGGTAATAAAAGCCACAATTTGTAAGGCCTTCAAATACTTCAATCGTGCATTGGTGATGTCCTTGGTCATTAGTTGTGGTTATATCTGATGGTATGCGAATATCATAAAATATAAAATAATTGTTATGAAGCTTTTTTAAAAACGTTAATTTCAATATTTTTTATTCTTTATTTTCCAATACAAATTTTAATCCGTCATAAAAGCTCGGATAGGGAACGTGTCCATAATTATCATAGGTTATATATTCGGAGGACATCCTATCACCTAATTCAGATTTCACTTTTTTGAAAAATTCAAGCATTTCAATATGAACTTCTTTTTGTGGGTCAAAAGGGTCAATTAAAGAATTTGCAACGAACATTTTTTTGCCATTAAATTGGTCTTTGTTTTTAAAAGATTTATCAGTTAAAGCTTCAAAATAGTAATTCATATCTGCATACCATCCTGCACTATTTCCTATGTAGTTATCGAACAGTTCTGGTTTTTCTAAAAAAGCATACATTATAAATAATCCGCTCAACGAACAACCACGAATTGTCCTTTGACCATTTGAGCGATAACTTTTTTCAATATGTGGTATTAGTTCGTTTCCAATGAATGAAAGAAAATTTTCAGCTCCAGGATTTGTAACTTCATACGTAGGTGTACTTAATGGCATCATATCTCTGTCACGGTCGGTATTTAGAATAGCCACTATTATCATTTTTGCTCTTAGCTCCCATGTTACCATAATGGCTTCTAAAAGTGAGAATTCATTTCCGTCCAAAACATACAGTACAGGATACGTTTCATAGTCTTTTGGAAGCGATACTATCAGTTGCCTGTTCTCATTTAGTGTTTTTGAAAGTAAGCTGTCTTTAATTCCTATTTTGACATTTATAACTTGAGCGTAGCAAATCCCAGAATTTAAAAATCCAAGAAGGATAAAAAGTAAAATATTGCTTCTCATTTTGCTGTTTTTAAAATTGATGCCAACATCAGTATAACAATTATATGCTCGTTAACCTCCTTTCAGATATACCCTATTTGATCTAACGGGCTAGCTTGTCTGGTTTTATGCTACTCACATGCGTATAGATTTCAGTAGTCTTCGCAATGGTATGACCGAGTGTGTTTGGATGTACTTAAGATTAGTTACCATTCTCATCTAGAGCACTGCAGCTTTGCAATCCGTCATTTATGTAATTCTCAGCGAAGATTATGTAATGATCTAGGTCGGAAAGCAAGTGAAATTTGGGTTCACAATTGAAATCTGCTGCTGGAGTGATTTCAACTTAACAAAGAACTATGAAACCCTATCTCTATTTAATTATCGCTTTTCTAATCACTTGCCATGCAGTCCAAGCTCAATACGCAAACATCGGCATCAAAGGTGGCCTCAATGCCTATACCATCGAAGGTGATAACAGTGGCGGAAATGACCTTAAACTCAGTTTTAACTTAGGATTACTCGCTCATTTTCACATGGGAGATCAATTTGCCATACAACCAGAACTTGTCTACTCTGGCCAAGGAATGCAGCACAAAATAGCTGGTGCTAACATGGATCTCAACTTGAACAACATCAATATTCCCCTGCTTTTTCAATACATGTTTGACAATGGTTTCAGATTAGAAGCGGGCCCATAATTAGGCGTTTTAGCTAGTGCAAATTCAGTCAATGGAAACAACACCACCGATGTAAAATCAAACTATCAAAGAACAGATGTAGGAGTAGCAATGGGAAGGAGCTGTGTAAAGCCTTCTACAGGTTTTGGGTTTGATCTTCGGTACAACTATGGTTTGACCAAAATCAATGACAACAGTGCTCCCAACGCATACAATAGGGGATGGCAGTTTGGATTATTCTACTTATTTGAGCACAAGTCGTAATCCTAACTTGAGGAGAGGAGGTTGTATTAGAAGCCCTATCGATGAGTCATCCTGAATTTGTTTCAGGATCTTTTTGATCGGTTAGGATACTGGCACGTAGATTCTGAAACGAGTTCAGAATGAGGTGCCTTTTTTAAGAAAATCCCCTTTAATGTCCCATTCGGGGAATGGGAACGATCCAGAATGGTCAATAGTGAGAATAGTGGATTTTGCAGAGACTTAGGACTGGTTTTTTGCCGATTGGAATACCTTATATTTGAAAACACCAACGTCAAACCCAGTTTAAGCATGAAATCATTGTCTCATTTATTTATCGCTTGCCTTATCTCAATTCTAGCATTTGCTTGCTCCACTACTCCGGAGAAAAAGCAGCCTGAAGAGGCTAAAACACCAAATGTGATTGTGATTTATCTTGATGATCTAGGTTATGGTGATGTGGGTGCATATGGAGCAACAAGCCTTAAAACTCCAAATATGGATGCATTGGTGAATGGTGGTGTGAAGTTTACCAATGGTTATGCTTCATCAGCTACTTGTACTCCAAGTAGATATGCTTTGTTGACAGGGGAATATCCTTGGAGAAAAGATAATGCAAAGATACTCCCTGGCACAGCGCCATTGATTATAGATACCGCTCAGCAAACCATGCCTGAGATGTTTCAAAAGGCGGGTTATCATACTGGTATCGTAGGTAAATGGCATCTTGGTTTGGGTGACGGTAATACGGATTGGAATCAGCACATCAGCCCAAGTCCAAACGAAGTAGGTTTTAACTATTCATATATTCTTGCAGCCACGCAGGACAGAGTACCTACGGTTTATATAGAAAATGGCGATGTGGTAGGTCTTGACCCAGATGATCCTATTGAGGTCAGTTATGATGAAAATTTTGAAGGTGAACCAACGGGTCTTGACAATCCAGAATTGACGACCATGAAATGGCACCACGGTCACAACAATAGCATCGTGAATGGCATCCCTCGAATAGGTTTTATGAAGGGTGGCCAATCAGCGAAATGGAGTGATGTAGATATGGCTGATCACTTTTTAGCTAAAGCAAAGGATTATGTTGGTCAGCACAAGAATGAGCCTTTCTTCCTTTACTATGCCATGCAGCAGCCACATGTACCAAGAACACCGAATCCGCGATTTGTAGGGAGTTCTGGTTTGGGACCAAGAGGTGACGTGATTGTAGAAGCGGACTGGTGCATCGGTGAGCTTATCAAAATGTTAGAGGCGGAAGGATTACTTGAGAATACCATTATTGTGCTTTCTAGCGACAATGGTCCCGTTCTTAATGATGGATACTATGATGATGCAGTAGAAAAATTGGGAGATCATGATCCAAAAGGGGGATTGAGAGGTGGGAAATACAGCTTGTTTGAAGCAGGCACTAGAGTTCCATTTGCGGTTTATTGGAAAGGAAAAATTAATCCACTGGTTTCAGATGCGTTGATTTGCCAAATGGATTTGTTTGCTTCATTCGCGAGCTTATTAAACTCAGAAATAGAAGCAACAGATAGTGAGAATTTGCTAGATGTACTGATGGGAAATTCGCAGAATGGTAGAGAGGAACTGATATTGGAGGCTACTTCACGGACAGCAATGAGACAAGGAGATTGGTTGATGATACCACCGTACAAAGGCAAAGCTCTCAATACGGAAGTAAATATTGAACTTGGAAATTCGCCTGAATTTCAACTTTATAATTTGAAGGATGATCTTGGTCAGCAAGCTAATTTAGCAGAAGCTAACCCAGGAAAATTACAGGAAATGTTGAGCCGATTTAAAGAACTAAGACCTGATTTTAATTCAGGCGTTCAGGAGTTGGAGCTCAAATAAGTGGCACTGAAATCTTAAGAACCTCATGTTGGTCAGCTATTGCATTTATTTTCAGTCGGCTTTTTTTGTGCGAACACACAATTCATCTTGGCTAAAATGAAGCGAGCGTCGTGAGATTTTTGCTAGAAATACTACCAGGCTTATAGCAAGCAAACCATTCTGCAGCGTGGGGCATATTTGCCATAGTCTTTTCAGCTTCTTTCGCTGCTTCTTTGGATTCCCAATGCACAATATCTTGATATACTCCGTCTTGGTTAATCGTGATCTCCCATTTGATAAAACCCGCTTGTTTTTGCATCCAATCCTTTGAAACCAACGCAGCGACTTTCTTTAATTCTTCTAGGCTGACTCCTTCCTCTAACTCATAACTTATGATGTCCTTGTACATTTTGGGTTATATTTTTCAGTTGAAATTCAAATTTAAAGAATAGTTGATCGAAGAATCCACTATCCATCACAACTCAAACAATGCCTTGGAGCATATGTGATAATATAGGTCTACACTTTGACTCACACGGCGGATAATGCTGTAGATTTTGCCACTGATCAGAGTGAATAGACCTGCCCCAATAGAACTCTGTAAGGGATATCGGTTTTAATTGATGCTGAAATGCAAACTGCAGAAGTTTGGGGGCAGCGCACTCACCAGCTCCACCAGGAGCATTTTTCTGAGTGTATTTTAAAAAGATTTCTCTCAAGCTTTTAGTTTCCTGATTTCCATTAAGGAAATGGTATTGATCAGAAATTCGGTCTTGCAGTGCGATGGAGAGTGTTTTTCGTTTCATCTTTAGTTGATCGATCTTTTGCTTAGTTAGATCTGAATGATCTTTTGCCAATTCTGAAATGGTCTCATTTATTCCCGTAAGTTCTAGCATACCAGCATGAAGAAATCCTTCTTTATCCAACACATCGTATACAGGCGGTACAAATCCTTCGTGATGATTCGATTCTCCAAGTTTTCCAGAAAAGGCTGCAAGGAATCCGATCTGCTCTAGCGGGTCAACAACCACCAACACTCCGAACATTTTACCTGTATAAAAAGCTTCTATTTGATGGCTAAGACCAAAATTGTGCGTCCAATTTCTTTGTTCTAGATCTTTCTGGAGGAGCTGAGTTGCCTCTAGGCAAAGAGGATTTATTGTGCTTGAATAAGGGTCCGGAAAATGATCTGGAAGTTCCATTGAGCTAACTTCCCTTTCAAATGATCTAAAAAAATGTGAGCTCATATGGTAAAGTTATTTCAATGTCGCTCAGAAGTAATTGAATTTCCTGAGTCTTCAATTTAATCTCAATATGATATTAAATACACACAAAATGATGGTGTATTTTACCACTATACTAGATCAAATGCTGATTCAACAGTTGTCTAGTTTACATTGTGCCATTGATCGTTTTACTTGTTCGGCATAATTTTTCTGAGGGCTAGTTCGGATTTACAAATACATTTGTCGAGCAAAACACCTTAGGTTATAATTTTTAGTTTCGGAATTGAAAACCCGAAAGAATTCAAAAAAAACAGCATAACAAAGAAACAACTATGGAACCCAGACTTCACAGCATTCTAAAATTTTCAGGTTTTGAAGATCCTTTGATCCAAGAGATTGAAGAGATAGGTCGGTCTAAGAAAGTCAAAATGGGTGAGTATTTGATAGATCCCGATAGCGGAGGAGATGAGATTCCATTTGTGCTAGAGGGCACGCTCAAAGTATCTCGGCACGATGAGCAGGGTGGTGAGATTTTGCTTTACTTTCTGGAAGGCGGAGAGACATGTGCCATGTCTATTACTTGCTGTATCGAAGGAAAAAGAAAGCCAATCTATGTTGCTGCAGAGGAGGATTCCTTGCTTTGGATGATTCCAATGAGTATGGTTGATAAGTGGATAGTGAAGTACCAGTCTTTCAGGAAGTTTGTCTTTGAAGCTTATAATGTTCGTTTTGAGGAATTGCTGGTAGCTATAGACAGTATCGCGTTTATGAAGCTGGATGAACGTCTACACAAGTATTTGCTCGACAAGCAGCAGGCTTCTGGCAATTTTGTGATAAACAAAACCCACGAACAAATAGCCGGTGAACTCAATACTTCAAGAGTGGTCGTATCCAGACTACTGAAGCAACTAGAGCGCGACGGAAAGATAGAGCAGTATCGAAACCGCATTGAGATGCTTTGATCGAATGTGACTAATGTTACATGTCTTGATGGCTAGTTTGCTACTTTTGAATTTCTACTAATCTGAAATAAGTGCTAAGGCGACTATTCCCTATTCTTGATTGGCTACCTGTCTATCAGTCTACTTGGCTGAAGGGTGATATTTCCGCAGGACTTACAGTAGGTATAATGCTTATTCCGCAGGGTCTGGCATATGCCATGATTGCGGGATTACCACCTGTTTACGGACTTTATGCTGCTATCTTCCCTCAATTGATTTATTCAATTTTTGGCACCTCTCGGCAGATATCTGTAGGTCCTGTAGCAATGGACTCTTTGTTGGTGGCCAGTGGTATATCGGTAATGGCTTCTCAAGGGACGGATGCTTACTTGACTTTGGTTCTTTTACTCACGGCATTCATGGGGATGTTACAGCTCTCCTTAGGTATCATTAAGCTCGGCTTTGTTACCAATCTTTTATCTAGACCAGTGATCAGTGGGTTTACGTCCGCTGCGGCTATCATCATCGGACTTAGTCAGATGAAGCATATTTTGGGTATTCAAATCAATCAAAGTAATAGTATTATTAAGTTAGGTAGAGCCTTGTTCGGGCAGCTCAGTAGCACTCATTTGTTGACACTTGGGATGGGCATTGGAGCTATTGTTCTCATATTGGCTCTGAAAAAATACAGAAAGAATTTTCCCGGTGCTCTTGTTGCCGTTGCAGTGGGAACAGGGTTCACCTTCCTATTTGGTTTGCAAAAAATGGGTGTGAATATAGTAGCTGAAATCCCTTCAGGACTTCCTCAGATAGGGTTTCCTAATCTTACATGGGCACTATTTGTAGAAATGCTTCCTTTGGCAATGACCTTAGCGGTGATATCCTTTATGGAGTCATACTCTGTTTCCAAATCATTGGAAAGCAAAAGCCGATCATACAAGGTGCTTCCAAATAAAGAACTAATAGCACTTGGGCTGTCCAATATAGTTGGTTCACTTTTTCAGGCTTTTCCTGTGGCAGGTGGTTTTTCAAGATCTGCGGTAAATTATCAATCAGGTGCTAATACTCCTTTGGCTGGAATAATCAGTGCGATTATCGTTTTGGTAACACTTCTTTTTCTCACTCCGCTTTTCTATTATCTACCACATGCAGTGCTTGGCGCAATCATTTTGGTAGCGATTTCGAGTTTGATTGATTGGGAGTATATTCTGAGACTTTGGAAGGATAGCAAGCTGGAATTTATATTACTGATTGCTACGCTTATTATAACGCTACTTTTCAGCATGGTTGCTGGGATAGTAACAGGAATCATACTTTCCATTTTATTGCTGCTTTACCATCAAGCATATCCGCACATTGCTGAGCTAGGAAGGCTGAAAGGACATCATGAGTTTAGAAATGTGAAGCGTTTCAAAAACCTCGAAATTTGGGACGACATACTGATCTTAAGATTAGATGCTTCGCTCACCTTTATCAATATTCAGTATTTCAAAGAATACATCGAAACTGAAGTAAAGCTGCGCCCAAGAGGGACGCTCAAAAGTCTGATCATCGATGCTGGGCCTGTTGGTTATTTGGATGCTTCTGGATGTGCTGGTCTTACTGATATCATGGAATATCTCGATGGCAAGAAAATAGAATTGTTAATCTGTGATGTGATAGGACCGGTAAGGGATATTATGTCAAGAACGGGACTACATGAAATTATTCATAAAGAACATGTGTTTCTCGATCTGAATGAAGCAGTGAAGTATGCCACTACTCATCAAACTGGAGACTATCAGGAATACGCCTTGCAATCAAATAACGAGGTGTAACTGAAGTTACATTATGAGTATCTTTAGTGCTTTAGTTTTGTATATGAAATTAGAAATATTCCTTAAATGAAAATAGAACAGATATATACAGGTTGCCTTGCACAAGGAGCCTATTTCATAGTGAGCGATGGTGAAGCTGCCATAATCGACCCTTTGCGTGAGTCGAGTTCTTATATTCAAAAAGCTCAAAAAGAAGGTGCTAAGATCAAGTACATTTTCGAAACGCATTTCCACGCAGATTTCGTCTCTGGTCACGTTGATTTAGCTGCTAAAACAGGTGCAACGATTGTTTTTGGACCAAACGCAAAGACGGAATATGATATTCATTTAGCCAAAGATCAAGAGGAATTTCAGGTTGGAAAAGTTCGTATTCGAGTATTGCATACCCCTGGTCATACAATGGAAAGCACCACTTATCTTTTGCTAGATGAGTCAGGTAAAGAGCATTGTATATTCAGTGGCGATACGCTGTTTATAGGTGATGTAGGGAGGCCAGATTTAGCACAGCATGGTGCAATTGATCAGGATGCCTTGGCTGGTTTTCTCTATGATAGTCTTCGAAACAAGATTATGACTTTACCTGATGATGTCATCGTGTATCCTGCACATGGTGCTGGTTCAGCATGTGGCAAAAACATGAGCAAAGAGACTGTGGACCTTTTGGGTAACCAAAAGAAAACTAACTACGCGCTTCGGGCTGATATGACCAAAGAAGAGTTTATAAAAGAAGTCACAGATGGATTGCTGCCTCCTCCGCAGTATTTTGCTCAAAATGTGGCCATGAATAAGCGCGGAGCAATAGGACTCGATGAAGTACTGAAAACGGGAAATATCAGCCTTGATGTTGAGTCTTTCGAAGCAATTGCCAATCACGAAGGTGCTTTGGTATTGGATACCCGTAAGTCAAGTGACTTTGCTGTATCTCATATTCCTAATTCTATTTTTATCGGGATTGATGGAGGTTTTGCGCCATGGGTTGGTGCATTGATACCTGATTTGGATCAGCCTATTATTTTTATTGCTGATGAGGGTAGAGAAAAAGAAATCGTCACGCGTCTATCGCGAGTAGGCTACGACAATACGCTTGGCTACCTAGCAGGAGGTTTGAAGGCATGGGTAGCTGCAGGTAAAGAAGTGGACAGTGTAACATCTATTCTGGCTACTGAATTTGCTGCTAAGGTGTCTTCAGAGAAGCTCACAGTTGTAGATGTACGCAAGCCGTCAGAGTATGAGGCAGAGCATGTAGGGGATGCGGAGAATCATCCGTTAGACTTTATCAGTGAGGAGATGGCCAAATTGGATATCAACAAGGAATATCACGTGCATTGCGCGGGAGGTTATCGCTCAATGATTGCTATATCTATATTGAAGTCACGCGGATATCACAAATTAATAGATGTAGCTGGTGGCTTTAAGGCCATTAGTGAAACGAATATTCCAACTACCAATTTTGTGTGTCCATCAACATTAAAGTAAAATGAAAACTATTCTTAAAACATACACATTTCTCATTGCTCTTATCATTTTGACTGCTTGTCAAAATGAGACCCAAGGACAGGAGTATACTAGGATAGATAATTCTGCATTGCAGGAATTGTTGGAAAGCGATATCCAATTGTTGGATGTACGCACTCCTGGCGAAACGAACAATGGCGTTATTTCAGGTGCTGAGATCATAGATTTTTACGACCCTGAGTTTAAAGCCAAAGTAGGAATGTTGGATAAAAAGAAGCCAATAGCGGTTTACTGTGCTGCAGGTGGACGTAGTGCAGAAGCTGGAGCCATACTTGTTGATATGGGCTTCACAAAAGTATATGATCTAGAGAATGGCTATCGCGCTTGGTTGTCTGCTGGCTTTCCGACGGTTTCTGAATAATAGTATTAAAGAAAGATTTATTAGTATTTGTTTAAAATAGCACCTCTGGGTGCTATTTTCGTTTCCATTAATTTTATTAGTTACCATCCATGTATACTACGCTTATCACTTGGTGTTAATTCGCTAATTTCGACCTTCAATATCAATCCCCAGATGCTAAAAAATAGACTTTACGCTATTATTTATTTTCTTCTATTTGCTAGTCTGGTACAGGCACAGCGATACGGAAATTCCAAAGATGTAATAGAGGTAGGGGAATCAATGGAAACTTATATTAAGGAGAATCATCTTGAGGATATAGAGGAAATTATTCATTCGTTCACCGAGTCTAGGATGTTTTTAAAGTACCTTATCGAGAAGGGACATCATATGAATTCTGATTCTATTCGATTGAAAAGAAGAGACATTCGCATTGGGACAGACATAGATGTCTACGTAAAGCATTTCACAGAGCATCAAAATTTCACCATGTTTATGGTGCCTGTGGATATATATCCGTTGATTATTTATGATACCTTACTCTTTTCAGTTTTAGAGGTAAGCGATGAATGGTTAAAGGAAAAGTATTACTATCATGACTTAACTAATGATTCTGTAAAGTCTAATTTGCTAGCGATTGAAAATCATGACATAATCACCAAACATATGTATGATCAGGTGATGGCAGATCGAAGGCAGGGCTCCGCAGAGGTGGAAGTGAAGCTTCACGAAAGTTATATATCTACCAATAGTGTTCATCTCAAAACACAGGAACTCACCAGTGCTGAGAAAGCTGAGATATTGAGAGACTGGGGAATGTTTAAGAAATTATTATCTCATAATGTTGATTTAAACGTGGAAATGAATATCTACATTTTTGGTCATGATGATATGAGTGTTATTCATTACCAGGAAGATAAGGAAGTCTCCTACAGGATTACGCCTGGAAATATCTTCAGGAGGCATCATTTTGATGAAGCGAAATGAACTATTGTAGCTCCGGAAAGAATTTTTATTTGACAAGAGTCATCGCCGAGGAAGCACTTTCCGAGCTCAGAAGGAGAGTAGATTTCCGCGCTGGTGCCGGACCCAAATCAGTTTATCGCTGTAATGAATGTGGGGGATGGCATTTCACCTCAAAAAGCACCCCAACGGATCTTTTTAGCCATTTGAATAGAAAACCGTAATTAGGTTAAGACACTAACATTTCGAAAAGATTAGAAACGGTGATAATTAATTATCACCGTTAATTTCCGACAATGATTTTAGGTTTGAAGGAATCGCATTTGGATCGTAAGGATGAACCTCTAGGAAAGTAGTCAGTGTAATAGAAGGTATTTCGAAAGGGACAAGCATTGAATTCAGGTGTTCTTCAACTTTTTCGTGGGCTTGTTTCACATTGTCGGCACTTACTAGTAAGTAAGTATTGATCTTCACTTCCTTTTCACTGTCACCATCAATGGTAGCATATACTACTTTGCATTTGAACCATTTATCATAGTTTTCATCAAAAACTACCTCTGCTATATTGGTCTTAGAGATGAGTGTAACGGTAAACTCACCCGTAACATCACGCTCACAAATCTCATACAGCCTAGTTTCGGCATCCGTGTAAGACACTGCATCTAATAAATAGGCATCAGTGACTTGCTTCAGCATACCGTCTTCCAATTCTCTATTGTGTTTGATTTTGCAAGAATACCAGATTTTCATAAGTGCCTGTTTTTTGGTTTGCAAATATAGACTTACTCATGAGACGACAAAACCATAGTTAAATGTTAGCGCTTTAAAATGCAGAATTGTAACTTGATACGTCTCTTTAAAACCCTAGATTTGAATAACCCAAAATCGAAATATGTCCACCCAGACTCCAGCAAAACTTTGGTCTCCTACCAAAGAATTCATAGAAAAGAGTAATCTGAATAATTATCAAAAATGGCTTGAAGAAAAGCTAGATATCAGATTTGATTCTTACGATAGCCTTTGGCAATGGTCAGTTGTGAATAGCGATTTGTTTTGGGAGACTATCCTCCAATATTTTGATGTTTCGTACTCAGGCAATTATAGCAAAGTGACAAATGGATTAGGCATGCCACATACGAGGTGGTTTGAGGGCATTTCACTGAACTATGCTGAACACATTCTTCGTGATAAGAATGATAACGATGTGGCCATATTTTTTCAAAAAGAAGGGAAACATGTAGAGACTTGCACATGGGAAGAACTAAAGCAGCAGGTAGCTTCCTTTTCAATTTTCTTAAAGAGTGTAGGCGTAGGAAAGGGAGATCGGGTTGTGGCTTATATTCCGAATATTCCAGAGGCAACTATCGCTTTTTTGGCCACTTGCTCTCTAGGTGCAGTATGGTCTAGTTGCTCTCCTGATTTTGGTGCAAGTAGTGTTATTGATAGGTTTTTGCAAATAGAGCCGAAGATTTTCATAGCGGTGAATGGCTATGTATATAATGGTAAGTCATTTGATAAATCAGAAGTTGTTCAGGAGATAGCAGAGGCCCTAAATACCGTAAAGTGTATTGTCTCTATTGATTATCTGAGTGAACTACCTAAGATCCCTAACACAATCAACTGGCAGGAGACCGTGTCCGATCAATCAGCCAATTTAAGCTTTGAGCGAGTACCATTCAATGATCCTATTTGGGTATTATATTCTTCAGGTACCACAGGTGATCCCAAAGCAATTACGCATTCTCAAGGTGGCGTACTGCTTGAGCATCTGAAGTATGTTTCCTTTCACAATGATGTGAAAAAAGGCGAGCGTTATTTTTGGTTCACTACTACTGGCTGGATGATGTGGAATTTTGTGCAAGCAACTATGCTGGCTGGTGCATCCATTGTACTCTACGATGGGAGTCCAGGATACCCTGATATGAAGTCTCTTTGGCAAATGTGCGCAGATCTTAAGATTAATCATTTCGGAACAAGTGCTCCCTTCATTTTGGCCTGCTTGAAGCGTGAGTTGGATTTGAGTGAATTGGATTTCTCAGCGTTGCGGTCGATCAGTAGTACAGGTTCGCCATTACCTCCAGATGGCTTTTCATGGATTTATGCGCATGTTAAAAAAGATCTTTGGTTTTGCTCAATGAGTGGTGGTACGGATGTTTGCTCTGCATTTGTAGGGGGCTGTCCCTCTGAATCAGTTTTCGAAGGAGAGATACAAAGAAGAGCGCTTGGGTGTGCATTATTTGTATATGATGACTTGGGCAATCGATTAGAGCAGGGAGTGGGAGAGATGGTCATTGAGAAGCCAATGCCTTCCATGCCTATCTATTTTTGGAATGACACAGATGATATAAAATACTTGGATAGCTATTTCAGTCAATTTGCAGGAGTGTGGCGACACGGTGATTGGATAGAAATCACATCACGAAACACACTAATTATCAGTGGTCGATCAGACGCTACACTCAATAGACACGGCATTCGTATTGGTTCAGCGGAAATTTATCAGGCTGTAGACAAAGTGCTAGAGGTCAAGGAAAGTTTAGTTGTAAATTTGGAATTGAAAAACGGAGAGCATTTTATGCCACTTTTCTTAGTACTTCAGGAGGGTATTTCTCTAGATG
>JBLIFO010000038.1:0-18881 GCA_047633875.1 Marinoscillum sp.
CTCACGCTCCAACGTCTTTTGACGCTTTGATTGTGACTTTTCTTCATCTGCTAGTCTCTTCTGCTTTTGGTCGAGCCAGCTGCTATAGTTTCCTTTCCAAGGAATTCCCTCGCCTCTATCCAGTTCCAATATCCAACCGGCTACATTGTCCAAGAAATATCTATCATGGGTTACTGCGATTACAGTACCTGCGTATTGTTTAAGGTGCTGCTCAAGCCAATGCACAGACTCAGCATCCAAATGGTTGGTCGGTTCATCCAGCAGCAATACATCTGGCTCTTCTAGCAATAGTCGGCAAAGTGCTACCCTACGCTTTTCACCTCCAGATAAGTTCTTAATAAGGGCATCCTCAGGAGGTGTTCTTAGCGCATCCATCGCCCGCTCCAGCTTATTGTCCAAGTCCCATGCACCAGAACTATCCAGTTTATCCTGAACTTCACCTTGCTTTTGGATCAGTTTGTCCATTTTCTCAGGACTGTCTAGAATCTCAGGATCACCAAATTTCAAATTGATCTCGTCGTATTCTTTGAGCAAATCTGTAATCTCAGTTACAGCCTCACTGATAACTTCTTTCACAGTTTTATTGGGGTCGAGTTTGGGTTCTTGTTCAAGCATCCCCACGCTGTATCCTGGTGAAAAGACTACATCGCCTTGGAAATCTTGATCCACACCAGCAATTATTCTCAATAAGGATGACTTTCCTGAGCCGTTTAGCCCTAACACTCCTATCTTAGCTCCGTAGAAAAAAGAGAGATAAATATTCTTAAGTACTTGTTTCTTAGGTGGGTGAATTTTGTTCACTCCAGCCATTGAAAAGATTATTTTTTCGTCTGACATTTTTGCTTAATTTCAAAATAGAGACCAAGTTAACGGATTTATTTCTTCAATTTTAGTTAGTGAAAAACAGTTTTAATGACGTGAAAGAAGTAGAGGTCCCTTTCGGGAAAATATTGAATAATGGTGTGTATTTGAACGCATGGGGCAGCCATTCTGAACGACTCATTGGTGAGATCAAAGGGGATGCAGAGGCTTCAGTAGAATACTTTATTGCACGTTTTCATGATTTGAAACTGAAAATTGAAACATTAGAACAGGAAATGGAGGAGTCAACCAACAAAGGTTCTTTTCTAATGAAAATAATTCACTTAAAAGAAAGTCTTCCTTCTCATGACGGACTCGGTGATTATTCCGCACTACAAGAAAAACTCAATAGTCAAGAACACGAGCTCTTACAGCTTGTAGAGCAAAATAGAGAACGTAATTCTGAGATAAAAACGGCTCTGCTTGCTGATATCAGAGAAGCTGCAGATAAAATCAATTGGAAAGAAGCAACTGCTGAAATTCACGAAATAAAAGCCAAATGGATCAAAACTGGTAGTCCTAAACCAGAGGACGTTGAAGAACTAGAGAGTGAATTTTGGGGAGTTATAGATAAGTTCTTCGAAAAGAAAAAGGAATTCTATGAGGACAAGAAGCGACTAGGCGAGAAGCGCATACAAGCATACAAAGACTTGGTTATCAAATCTCAAAAAGTAGCAAAACTTTCAGGCAATGCACGTGAGGAATTAACAGAATCCCTAAAATTTGAATGGGAAGAAATTGGGAACATTCAAAAAGATGATTATTCACCTCTTCTCCGTGAGTTTACGAACAATTTAAAGGCAAAAACAGAAATATCGACACATTCGGCCTTTAATGTAACTGACATAATAAACACTTTAGAAGCCTATAAATCCGGCAAGGTGAACTTTGGCTATAAGCAACTGGAAGCGCTCAAGCAGAAAATGAAAGGTTTCCAGATTGTAAGTCAGCATGATAAAAAAACCAAGAATGAGATTTTTCTGAGTATCCAAATACTATTAGAAAAAGATTTCATTGATAAACTAGCCATGAAACGATTCAATAACTTTCGAGAAATCGAAAAAGATAAGAAACGTAAAATTCGATTGGGTATCATCTCCGAGCTCATTCAAAGAGATGAAGACGATCTCCAAATGTATCAGGAGAACTCTGCGAAATTCTCTGCTTCAAAAAGTGGAACTCTTGACTTGATCGAGAAAAAATTAGCGCAACAAAACAGCAAAATTCACGTGAAGAAGCTTTTGAGGGATATGATTTCTCTGGAATCAAATTAAAAATTCATGGATAAAATGCTGTAAATAAAGTATTTGCACATAATTGCTAAAAGAGTTTTTTTTTTGGTTTTAAAACCTACTTTTGCACGAAATTTAAAGCACACGAATATGTATTGGACACTAGAATTGGCTTCTTATTTGGAAGACGCGCCTTGGCCGGCATCTAAAGATGAGTTGATAGATTTTTCTATCAGATCTGGTGCACCTCTTGAGGTAGTAGAAAACTTACAAGAGCTTGAGGACGATGGTAATCCTTACGAAAATGTTGAGGAAATATGGCCAGATTATCCTACGAAAGAAGATTTCTTCTTTAATGAAGACGAGTATTAATACTCAGAAAAGAAACTACAAAGCCTCTAACTAGAGGCTTTTGTTGTTTTTGAAAAGCGCTTCCGCTAAAATTAAATCCTCAGGTGTGGTGATTTTGATATTATCAAAG
Source organism: Marinoscillum sp. (assembly GCA_047633875.1). Classification (GTDB taxonomy): domain Bacteria; phylum Bacteroidota; class Bacteroidia; order Cytophagales; family Cyclobacteriaceae; genus Marinoscillum. The sequence continues at coordinate 2,575 of JBLIFO010000038.1, forward strand.
CTACCCTCCACCCTAGAGACTGTCATTTCGGCTGCTTCAAAAACAGATGCATCGTCGGTAAATGTGCTCATCTCTTTCCGATCAAATGCACGCTTTATAAGAGGAACTTGAAAAGTCTGTGGAGTTTGTACACTGAAGAAGTGCTCTCTGTTTCGGGCAATAGTGTTTTCTCCGCTTGTCTCTCTTATTGAATCTTTAAGAGGAACCATCGCTACTCCACTTCCAGTTAATCGGGCAGACTCAAAACAACTGCTTATTACCGTTGTAGAAACCATTGGACGTACAGCATCATGAATAGCTACAAGGTCTCCATCCACCATACTCAGCCCTTCCCTTACGCTTTGAAAACGAGTTTCTCCACCAGTTGCTAGTGATATGGCTTCATTTGATAAGTGCACCTCTTTTATCTGATTCCAAGTATCAAAATGATTTTTAGGAAGCACAAGCACAATTTGAATGAAAGGGTCATAAGCAAGAAAAGCCTCTACTGTGTAAACGAGTAAAGGCTTTCCCATTATTTGAATGAATTGTTTTGGAAGACTCTGTAGCATTCGCAATCCGCTTCCGCCTGCAACTATAATTACACTCTTCTTCATGCCGCTATTAAAGGATCAACATAGCATCTCCATAAGTGAAGAAGCGGTATTTCTCTTTTATGGCCAGTTGATATGCCTCCATTGTCAAGTCATACCCTCCAAATGCAGAAGCCATCATCAACAGCGTAGATTCTGGTAAGTGGAAGTTAGTGATCAATGCATTGCAAATCTTAAAATCATATTGAGGGAAAATAAACTTGTCTGTCCATCCTGAATTTGCTTTTAGTCGCCCAGTTGCTGATACTGAAGATTCTAAAGTTCTCATAACAGTAGTACCAACTGCAATTACTCTTTTCTTTTCGTCCAAAGCCTCATTTACACGCACTGCCGTTTCTTCTTTTACGAAATAGTTTTCAGAATCCATCTTGTGTTTTGTGAGATCCTCTACATCTACTGGTCTGAATGTGCCCAAGCCAATATGAAGTGTGATAGGTTTAATATCTACACCATTGATCTCTAGACGCTTCATGATCTGACGTGTAAAGTGCAAACCAGCTGTTGGAGCTGCTACTGCCCCTACATTCTGAGCGTAGATCGTTTGAAATCGCTCTCTATCTTCTGGGACAGTTGCTCTTTCAATATTCTTTGGTAGAGGTGTTTCGCCTAAGCGATCAATCATTCTATAGAAGTCTGTATCGTCACCGTCAAATAAAAATCTGATAGTACGTCCACGCGAAGTAGTGTTGTCAATAACCTCTGCTACCAACTCTCCGTCACCAAAGTAAAGTTTGTTTCCTACACGTATTTTTCTTGCCGGATCTACCAATACATCCCAAAGTTTCATCTCTTTGTTCAGCTCACGAAGTAGAAAAACTTCGATTTTCGCACCCGTTTTCTCTTTGTTGCCGTATAACCTAGCTGGAAATACTTTGGTGTCGTTTATGACCATCATATCACGGTCACCAAAATAATCCACAACGTCCTTGAAAATTTTATGTTCGATCGTTCCAGTGGCTCTGTTAATCACCATTAATCGAGATTCGTCTCGATTTTCCATAGGGTGAAGAGCAATGTAACTAGATGGAAGATCAAATTTGAACGCGGATAATTTCATATTATTGGATTGATTTACTCAAGGGTATTGTCAAAATAAGTGCGCAAAATTAGTCAATAGTTTTGTTTATTTATCATAAAAACCATATTACCTTGATCAACCAAACACCTAAACGATAGAAGTGCACCTATTCAGATTAATCCTCGAAAGCTTTCGGTTTGCATGGAATGCACTCCGTGTAAATATTCTTCGCACCACACTTTCCCTTCTTGGGGTAACCATTGGGATTTTCGCAATCATTTCAGTTTTCACATTAGTAGATTCACTTGAAAAAAGCATCAAAGACAGCCTAAATTTTTTAGGAACAAACAATATTAACGTGGAGAAATGGCCTTATGGCTTTGGTGGTGGTCCATATCCTTGGTGGAAATATATGCAGCGCCCGTACCCCACATTTGATGAGTATAAATTCTTAAAAGAGAACGTTAAAAATGCTCAGGCAATGTCAATTTTCACTGTTCGTGGAGGCGTCATGGCAAAATATGCCAGCAGCAGCAGCGTAAACCTTGATTTACTAGGAGTCGCATTTGATCATAAGGATGTCTACGAACTACCCATAATCAAAGGGCGATATTTCACACCACAAGAGGCTGATGCAGGAAGAAATGTTGTGGTTATAGGTCACAGATCGGCAACAGAACTCTTTTCGGATCAAAATCCGCTGGGGCAAGAAATAAAAATCAAAGGATTAAAATACTATGTTATCGGTGTTTTGAAAGAAGAAGGAGATAGTTTTTTGGGCGGCCCTTCTAATGATGAAAATATCTATATGCCGTATAAAGCATTTCTGAAAATATACTATTCAGGTAGAAGATCGGGTGTTGAGCCTCGCCTCACAATAAAGGGTTTGGATAAAGATATTGGGCTTGTAGAATTAGAAGCTGAGTTGAGAGGATTGATGCGAAAAAAACGGGCATTAAAACCTAAAGAAGAAGATGATTTTGCATTGAATAGACCAGAAGCGATTGCGAATTTTATAGGCTCCACATTCGATGTAATAGGACTTGCAGGATGGGTAATCGGCGGGTTCTCAATTCTCGTTGGGGGCTTTGGTATTGCAAATATTATGTTCGTGTCTGTGCGCGAACGCACCAACATCATCGGTATTCAAAAATCGCTCGGGGCTAAAAATTATTTCATCCTTTTTCAATTTCTGTTCGAATCTGTATTTCTCAGCGTAATTGGTGGTGCTATCGGCATATTCCTTGTCTGGCTTCTCTCCTTTGTAAGTCTGGGTTCGCTCGAGTTGGTCCTTAGTGCATCCAACATTGCGCTTGGACTCGGTGTATCGGCTATCATTGGTATGGCTTCTGGGATTATACCTGCAGCTATGGCAGCTAGGCTTGATCCTGTGATAGCTATACGGACTCAATAGTACAACTGAAAAGCAAAAAGCAGAAAAGAGCCAGCGTGTACACACTGGCTCTTTTTATTGTCCTATGAATTGAAGGGCATTATTTCGCTTTATCAACCTCTTTCTTGTCAACAACTGCGCCGCTAAGTTTTGCCTTAATCTTCATTTCTATTTCTTCCATCAATTCTGGATTGTCTTCAATGATCTGCTTCACCGCATCTCTTCCTTGACCCAATTTGCTATCATTGTAAGAGAACCATGAGCCAGATTTTTTAATCACCTCTAGCTCCACTCCTATATCAACCATCTCACCCGATTTGCTGATGCCTTTGCCGTACATAATATCGAATTCGACAATTTTAAACGGTGGAGCCACTTTATTTTTTACCACTTTGACTCTGGTTCTATTACCAAGCACATTGTCTGCACTTTCTTTGATCTGACCAATTCTTCTTATGTCTAATCTTACAGAAGCGTAAAACTTCAGCGCATTACCACCTGTAGTCGTCTCAGGATTTCCAAACATCACACCAATCTTCTCTCTCAGCTGATTAATAAAAATACAAGCGCAACCAGATTTGTTAATCGCACCTGTCAATTTTCGCAAAGCTTGAGACATTAGTCTCGCTTGAAGACCCATCTTGCTATCTCCCATTTCACCTTCCAACTCCGCCCGTGGCACAAGTGCCGCTACCGAGTCAATCACAATGATGTCAATAGCTCCTGATCTGATCAAATGCTCCGCTATTTCCAGTGCTTGCTCACCATTATCCGGCTGTGAGATCAATAGATTTTCTGTATCAATGCCCAATTTTTCAGCATAGTCCTTATCAAATGCATGCTCCGCATCAATGATTGCGGCTAGTCCGCCTTTCTTTTGCGCCTCTGCAATACAATGCATGGCTAGAGTGGTTTTACCTGAGGACTCTGGGCCGTATATCTCTATCACCCTACCCTTTGGTATTCCACCTACGCCCAAGGCAATGTCTAGACCAAGAGATCCTGTCGAAATAGTTGGGACATCCAATACTTTGTTGTCAGACAACTTCATGATAGTACCTTTACCATAGGTTTTTTCCAGTTTGTCAATAGTCAACTGAAGAGCCTTTAATTTTTCATTTTTATCTGACATGGGTGTATTACTGAATATTTGTGAAATTAATATATCAATCCAAAAGTAGGCTCTTTCAAGTAAAAAGACATTACTAAACTAATTTTATTAGCAAAAAAATGATTAAAAAAGTCTTAATTGGCTTATTGCTCACGATAATAGTAATTGCAGCCTATAATTGGGAATTGTGCCAATACGGTTATTTTCAGGCCAAAGGCCAGATAAAAGTTATTGTCGAATCTAGACCAATTGATGAATTTATCAATGACCCAGAATTCCCTGATTCACTAAAGGTGAAATTACAATTGACCAAAAAAATCAGGCAATATGCCATTGACTCACTTGGCCTGAATAACTCAAGTAACTACACAAAACTCTTCGATCAAGAAGGCAAGACTATCTTATGGAACTTATCTGCCTCAGAATCATATGCACTCAATGCGTATGAATGGGAGTTTCCATTTCTCGGAGCTATGCCTTACAAAGGCTTTTTTGACCTTGATAAGGCCAGGGCAGAATCTGAAAGCTTAAGCGCCTTAGGGTTTGATACTCGAGTAAGGCCTGTAGGTGGTTGGTCTACGCTAGGCATACTTTCAGATCCAATCCTTTCTAATATGCTAAATAGAAGTGACGGAGCTTTGGCTGATGTTATTATCCATGAGCTCACACATGCGACACTTTTCGTAAAAGGAGATATTTCATTCAATGAAAACTTAGCCTCATTCGTCGGTGAAAAAGGTGCAGAAAGCTTCCTGAAACAATCTTTCGGAGATTCATCGCAACAATTTTCAGAATATCTACAGTCCAAAGAAGATCAACAACTCTTCACCAAAATCTTACTAAACGGAGCGAAACAGTTAGATAGTCTTTACAATAGCATGACATCAATAGCCGAAGAAGACAAAGCACGCAAGAAAAAAGAAGCTATCGAGCAAATTGTATTTGGTATCAAGGATGCAGACTTCCACAATACCAATTATCAAGAGGTCTTCGATGATCAGCTACCAAACAATGCTTATTTCATGGCACAAAGAAGATATCACAGTCAAGAAGACACTTTGAATCTTTTATTCGCCAAAAATCAAGGAAGTATTAAATTGATGATTGAAGATTTGAAAAAACAGCACGGTAAATGAATAGTTATCAAATTGTTACTTTTCTTCATTAAAAGTGTTTTCTCTTTAATTTTGAATAATATCGAGCACGGTAAATAAGTATCTTAGTGAATACTCGCTGTAGATAACGTACAATTCGCATGAGCAAGCAAAATCAGAAAATTTTAGTAGTTGACGATGAAGGTGATATTCTAGAACTATTGAAATACAACCTTGTAAAAGAGGGATACGATGTGAAGGTCGCATCAGATGGTATTAAAGGGGTAGATATTGCTCGAAGCTTCATTCCTGATCTCATTATATTAGATATCATGATGCCAAAGCAAGACGGAGTGGAAACCTGCCGCCAGATTAGAGAAATTCCGGAGTTGGTTAACACTTTCGTAATCTTCCTTACAGCTCGCTCAGAAGAATATTCTGAAGTAGCTGCATTTGATATGGGAGCCGATGATTATATCACCAAGCCGATTAAACCTCGTGCCCTTATTAGTCGCATCAATGCCATGTTCCGTCGAGATACCAAGCAAGCTAAGGATTCAAGCCAAATCACTGTAGATAATCTAATCATTGATAGATCTAGCTACACAGTATATCTTGGTGATGAAAAAATAAACCTCCCTAAAAAGGAATTTGAACTCCTGCATTTTCTTGCGAAAAATCCAAGTAAAGTGTTTAGCAGAGATGAATTACTTCAAAATATCTGGGGAACAGATGTATATGTATTGGCGCGAACTGTAGATGTACATATCAGAAAGGTGAGAGAAAAAATAGGTGAAGGCTACATATCAACAGTGAAAGGAGTTGGCTATAAATTTGAAGCAAACAATTAAAAATACTTGATATGACTATCAACTCCCGTGCGCTCGCATTACTGCTTGGAGTAATCATATCTTTAATCACTACGGCTTTTTTGGCGCTAGTCCCAACGATAGCTTCGGTTGCTTTAGTGATAGCATTTGGGATCTCCTTTTGCGCTTCCTATATACTTATCAGATTAGTTTTAGAGTTCCTTTTCTTTAGGCACATCAATGACATCAATGAGGCACTACAAGCATTTAAAGACCCAGAACTCTCAAAGCTTACAGACTATACAGGCCTAATGTCCATCAATCCTTTAAAAAGGATTAACAAGGAGATTTATAACTATGCCGAAAAGAAACAACTAGAAATAGAGGAGCTTAAGAGAATGGAAACGTTTCGCCGTGAATTCATCGCAGATGTTTCTCATGAGCTGAAAACGCCTATTTTCTCTGCACAGGGATTTGTTCACACTCTTTTGGATGGCGCGGTTGATGATAAAAAGGTACGAAATAAATTTCTGAAAAAGGCTGCAAGAGCACTTGATGGATTAGACATCCTTGTACATGAGCTATTGACGATCTCCCAAATGGAAACTGGCGAGATCAAAATGCACTTCGAAAATTTCAACATTGTCTCTTTAATTAAAGAGGTATTAGATCAACTAGAGGACAAAGCTGAAAAACAAGACATAACCGTAAAGCTCCTCAATCCCGAAGAAATCTATTTTGTCAAAGCAGACTATCAAAGAATCTATCAAGTAATGATGAATTTGATATCAAATGCCATCAAATACACACGGAAAGACGGTAAAGTTGACATCCTCTGCGAGCATCTAGGTGATGAAATCCAAGTGAGTGTAATAGACACAGGCAAAGGTATTCCTAAAGAAGACTTTGCCAGAATTTTCGAAAGATTCTACAGAGTTGAAAAAAGTCGATCTAAAGAAAAAGGTGGCACAGGACTAGGATTGGCAATAGTAAAACACATCATGGAAGGCCACGACTCTGAGGTCAAAGTAGAGAGTATTTTAAAAAAAGGATCAACTTTCAGCTTCAAACTAAAAAAAGGTAAGCGGGTAGCTCATAGATTTGCAGAAGTTTCGCAAGAAGAGGACTATGCATAAAAACCTTAGGAGTATTACGTTTGATGAATTGATAATTTTCGAAAACGAACATTATTGGGTCATAAATAAACCCCCCTACATTTCCACTCTCGAAGACCGCAACGATCCTGTCAATATCTTGATGCTTGCCAAGCAATTGAATCCAGATGCTCAAGTATGTCATCGAATAGATAAAGAAACTTCCGGTGCACTAGTGATAGCAAAGCATAATGAGGCGTATAGGCATTTTGCCATCATGCTAGAGAAGCGAAAAGTAAAAAAAGTGTACCATGCAGTTCTCAATGGTATTCATGAATTCGAAAACATCAATGCCGATCAACCGATATTCTCATCAAATTTCAAGTCACGGGTTGACTTTAGAGAAGGAAAACCTTCATTAACACTTATAAGCACCATTGAGACCTATCGCAAACATACCCTCGTGAAATGCTTTCCGGTATCAGGAAGGTTGCATCAAATTCGTGTACACATGGCTTTTCATAAAGCACCGATAGCCTGCGATCCCTTGTACGGTGGTGAGTTTATCTATCTATCCTCACTCAAAAAGAATTTCACACTTTCTAAAAAGGTTGAGGAAGAAAAACCCATCATATCTAGAGTAGCGCTGCATGCCTATCAAGTAGCATTTTTTAATTTTGGGGTTGAAGAAGGAAAAACAATTGAGGTAATAGCTCCCTACCCAAAGGATTTTTCAGTTTTGGTAAAACAGCTTGAGAAGTACGCTTAATTTTATTCACAAGCTTATTTTGTTTTTCAATATTTAAACTTCTATTTTTGTGTCCCTTTTCGAGGGAGAACCCTTAAGTTCATTTAAACAAATAATAAATTGGATACTTTAAGCTATAAAACGGTATCATTAAACAGTGCTACTATAGAAAAGAACTGGATCGTGATAGATGCAGATTCACAAGTGTTGGGTAGAATGTCCAGCGAAGTGGCAAAAATTATCAGAGGCAAGCACAAAGCTGGCTACACTCCCCACGTGGATTGTGGTGACAATGTGATTGTGATCAATGCTGATAAGGTAAGATTAACTGGTAAAAAGTGGAATCAGAAAACATACGTAAGACATACTGGATATCCAGGGGGTCAGCGTTTTGAGACTGCCGCTGAAGCCAAAGCAAAAACTTCAAGATTACTTGTGGAAAGAGCCGTGAAAGGAATGCTTCCTAAGAATAGACTTGGGAGTAAATTATTTACAAACCTATATGTGTATGAAGGTGCTGTGCATCCTCATGAAGCACAACAACCAAAAGCAGTAAAACTTTAATAACCTAAATGGAAATCACAAACACCATTGGAAGAAGGAAAACCTCTGTAGCTAGAATCTACTTGCAGAGCGGCAAAGGTGATATCACGGTCAATACCAAGGATATTACCAAATACTTCCCCTCTGAAATTTTACAGACCATCGTTAAGCAACCTCTAGTGAAGTTGGAATTGGATGGCAATTTTGATATCAAAGTGAACGTGTCTGGTGGCGGTCCTTCTGGACAAGCTGAAGCAGTTCGACTTGCTATTTCTCGGGCGCTCGTAGAGCTAGACGAAGAAAACAAATCTCCATTGAGAAAAGAAGGTTTCATGACTAGAGACCCAAGAATGGTAGAGCGTAAGAAATTCGGTAGAAGAAAAGCAAGAAGAAGATTCCAGTTCAGTAAACGTTAAGATATCATTATGAAAAAACTAGATTACAAAGAATTATTGGATGCTGGTGTACATTTTGGTCACCTTACACGTAAGTGGGATCCACGAATGGCGCCATACATCTTCATGGAGAAGAATGGCATACATATCATCGATTTGAATAAAACAATCAGCTCGATGGACACTGCAGCTCATGCACTTCAGTCAGTAGTAAGATCAGGCCGCAAGGTGATGTTCGTTGCTACTAAGAAGCAAGCAAAAGAAGTAGTTGAAACTGTTGCTAAGAAATTAGCAATGCCATATGTAACCGAAAGATGGTTAGGTGGTTTGCTCACCAACTTCGCTACTATTCGTAAGTCATTGAAAAAAATGTCATCAATTGAGAAAATGATGAAAGATGAGGCTTACTTAAACCTTGCTAAGCGAGAGCGTCTCATGATTACTCGTGAGAAAGAAAAACTTGAGCGAGTGCTTGGTGGTATTGCGGATCTTAACAGACTCCCTGCTGCACTTTTTATTATCGACATTAAGAGAGAGCATATTGCTGTAGCAGAAGCTCAAAAACTTAATATCCCTGTCTTCGCACTTGTAGATACTAACTCTGATCCAACGAAAGTAGACTATCCTATCCCTGGTAATGATGATGCGTGGAAATCAATCAACTTGATCACCAACTTTATCGCTGAAGCTTTGGAAGAAGGATTGGCAGAGCGTAAAAAAGATAAAGAAGATACTAAACTTCAAGAAGAAGAGGTAGCTAAAAAACAAGCTGACGAAAAAGAAGCATAAGATTTTAACCGATTAAGGAATTAAATATTGAACACTATTCTCTCTTATGAATGGTGTTCAATTTTTGTTAATAAGCATTGCTTAAATTTTAAAAACTACACAAATGGCAATTACTGCAAAAGATGTTAACCAATTAAGACAAATGACCGGTGCAGGTATGATGGACTGCAAAAAGGCACTTGTGGAAGCAGATGGTGATTTTGATATGGCTATTGATCTCCTTAGAAAAAAAGGACAAAAAGTATCCGCAAATAGAGCTGATAGAGAAACTACAGAAGGTGTGATCATCGCTCGTACAAATGCTAATAAAAGTAAAGGAGTTGCTATAGCACTTACATGCGAAACTGATTTTGTTGCTAAAAATGAAGATTTTATTGCATTGGCTAATCAAGCAGCAGACTTAGCATTTGAGCACGCTCCTACAGATACAGCAGCATTGCTAGCTTTGCAAGTTGGTGATTTCACACTTGGTGATAAAATCACTGAAGCTACTGGTAAAATTGGAGAGAAAATCGAAATCAAATTTTACGAAGTTCTTGAAGGAGAAGCAGTTGTGCCTTATGTCCACTCTAATGGCAAACTTGCTGTAATGGTGGTTCTTAAGAATGTAAGCGATGTTAATGTGGAAGAAGCAGGAAAAGATGTGGCTATGCAAATAGCTGCTATGAACCCTGTAGCTGTTGATAAAGACGATGTTGATGCAACTACAATTGCTAAAGAAATCGAAATAGGAAAAGAGCAGGCTCGCCAAGAAGGTAAGCCAGAACAAATACTTGAGAAAATTGCTGAAGGTAAACTTCAGAAATTCTTCAAAGACAACACATTGCTTAGCCAGTCTTTTGTAAAAGACAATAGCGTAACTATCGCACAATATTTGAATGGTGTAAGCAAAGGATTGACAGTTGCTAGCTTTAAGCGTATATCTATTGGATAATCCCTCTTAGGGTTAATTGATATTAAAAATAGCCAGATCGATGATCTGGCTATTTCTATTTATAAGTAGACTGAGAACCTAATTTTCGTAGGCTACACCTCCTTTGTTATCCTTGATAGTGAACAGCTCGTCCATTACAAGATTGAACTCTCCATGCACTTTCGTTTTCATAGTCAGGAAGTATTCTGCAGTATCCTCAACTCGATTGATTGAAGACTTTAAGTTTTTGACCTTATAGCTTCCATATCGCGTGTGTAAAATCTCAGCCATTTGAGCTGGCAAATCAGTTCCCTCTGATAGTTCAGTCACAACCTTGCCTAGTTTATCCAAAGTAACTTCATACTGACCTTCACCTTTACTGAATTTCACTTTGTAATTAATTCCCTCACTCCCATTCATATCATACCATTCGGTCATGCTTACACCATCATAGGCATCGTAAAATCTCACCATTGTCTTCAGAGGCACCTTATCTTCAGCAACAAGAGTTTGTGAAAAAAGTAGTGTAGACGATCCGCTCAGCATCAACAGCAAAAAATACTTCTTCAAAAGATTGTTCATACAAATAGCTTAGTTGAGTTAGAAAATTGAAATTGCTTAATCTTTAAGACAATTCCAATATTTTTCAACTCAAATAAGAATATTTCAGATAAACGGGAATAAATATTCTATTTATTGGATTATTATCAATTACCTACTGATTCTCCACTTTCATGATTCCGAAGTAATATCCTCGTGTTTTCCTTAATAGATTCTTCTTCTTCATCCATTTTAAGGTCAATAATCTTACTTAGATCAGGTTGCCCTCCATCTACCCACGCAGTATACCAAAAGTCACCAGTCATCTTGATAGACCTGCGCATCTGGCGCTCTACCATATCATCCATCATGCGGAAGTAGTCCCCAGAAAAATCTGCAGAATAAACACGAATAGTCATATTCCCCCGAGACTCAAAACTGTATTTCTTATCATCGGAATAACGATCTGTTAATTCCTTTTCAAATAAGAGCACCGAGTCTAAAGCGAGATGGGCACTCTCAACAGCAGACCATGCAGCTAGTTGAGTGTTACGGATATACTCCGCCTTGCCAGTAAACAAATCGAAATGATCAAAAAACAACTCAGGTAGACGAGACTCCCAAAATCCATGAATTCCATATTGGCCTGTCATCTGACCATTATAATTCTGCGTAGTGTGCAGCGGTACATGCGCATCAGCTATGTAATGACCAATATCTGCCGAGTACCTTAAGATTCGGTCGGCATCCCTTTCCAAGAAAGCCTGAGTCAACTGATATTTCACTCGGTTGATGTGCCAAGGCACTATACCATAGGCTTGAAGCGTGTCTTCTGTCAATAATTCCACAGCATCATTCCAATATCTGGGCAAAGTATAAAGTGCACTGTCTCCATATACATCTAAGTCTATATAATGTCTTGCAGCTTCTTCTTTGATGATGTACCTACGCTTGTCCGGATTGATAGCTTTTTCAGTGATATATTGAATATGCCGCTTATAAAAACCCATCATTTCTACTGGCAAAGTGAAAACAGCGATGCGATTTACCTTCTGATGAGAAAAGAATCCCCATCCCATAATCACGGGTATAAGTAGGATTAACACACTGAATCTTTTAAATGATTTCATCTGACTCGAAAATTACTGAAAAAAGGAGCGCTTATTTTAATTAAGAAGACAAACTAAGTTTGTTTTTTTTATGTATTCACATATCTTTGCATCCCTTAAACAAGGCTAGAAGAATAAAAAGCTAATGGCAAATCACAAATCGGCATTAAAGAGAATTCGATCTAATGAGTCTAAAAGACTTAAGAATCGTTATCAGCACAAGACTACCAGAACTTTCATCAAAAGATTGAGAGATACTGAAGATAAAGCAGAAGCAGAAAAATTGCTTGTGGAAGTAGTAAGTATGGTTGATAAGTTGGCAAAGAATAATATTATTCATGACAACAAGGCTTCAAACTTGAAATCAAAGCTTACTCAGCACGTAAACGCGCTTTAAGTTTCTTAAAAATATATTTGAAACCCTGTTCAATATTTTGGACAGGGTTTTTTTGTTATCTTCATCCGTAAGTTGACAAGCAATGGAGGATCAGACTTATCTTTCGATAAACAAATGGGCTGAGGAGGATCGGCCAAGAGAAAAACTACTTCTCAAAGGAAAGGCATCGCTTTCCGATGCTGAGTTGATAGGCATCCTAATTGGGTCCGGCACAAGAACACTCAGCGCCGTGGACGTAGCAAAGCAAATTTTACATTCTGCTAACAATGATCTTCATAAGCTCGCCAAGCTCACGGTAAAAGACCTCACTAAAATCAAAGGTATCGGTGAAGCAAAAGCAATTACTATTGTGAGTGCTTTGGAACTGGGACGTAGAAGAAAAGAACTGGAGCCAACCAAAGCTTTCAAGATCACCAGCTCGCAAGATGCTTATTCCTTATTATCCGCTGAGCTCACTGACTTGCCCCACGAGGAATTTTGGATTATCCTCCTCAAGAGAAACAATGAAGTCATAGGCAAGCATCAAATCAGTAGAGGTGGAATCTCGGGAACAGTCGCAGACCCTAAAATTATATTTCAACGAGCAATTGAGAATGGAGCCTCAGGAATCATCCTTGCTCATAACCACCCCTCTGGCAATACACAACCTAGCGAAGCGGACAAGTCTCTCACCAAAAAGGTGAAATCCGCTGGGAATGTACTGGACATTGCAGTCTTGGATCATATCATTTTCACTGACCATAAGTATTATAGTTTTGCGGATGAATCAATGATGCCTTGATCGTCTATGAAAAAACTCCTTTACATCGTCGTACCCATTCTGATAATCGTTCTCATTGGCTATTCTTTGCCAGATAAGACCGATCCCGCTTACGCAAACAAAATAGGAGACATTCGCGCCGAAAGGGTGAAGTATTTGAAGTCTTCAAAGCAATCTCCTTTTGTTCAATTCAATAAGAAGTATCAGCCTATCCAATACTTTACCGTCAATCCGACATTTAAAGTAAGAGCTAATTTGGAACGACTAGACAATCCGCAAAGAGTCACCATTCAGAATAGCGACGGAACTTCTGCACAGTATTCAAAGTTTGCCTACGCCAGTTTCAAGCTTCAGGATCAAACCATGAAAATATTGATTCTCAAGCAAGCAGGATTTGGCGCACTGCCCAATGCTTATTTCACGGCCTTTGCGGACAATACAAGTGGCAGAGAAACCTATGGCGGAGGGCGATATTTGGATTTAGATATTGGAAAATCAGATAATATAGAGATTGACTTCAATCTTGCCTACAATCCATATTGTGCCTATATAGATGAATACTCGTGCCCACTCCCACCGGCAGAGAACATTCTCCCTTTGGCAATCATTGCGGGAGAGAAAGATTATAAGCATTGATTTGATAGGGCGTTCAATACCACTTTCTTATTTTTGCCGGTCGCTGACTGATCAAAGTCGAGAATCTCACTTTTCGGACAGCTTCAAACTTTTAAAATACATCACAACAATACACACGGATGAAAATTTCCTATAACTGGCTAAAGGATTTTATAGACTTAACCGAAACCCCAGATGCTGTTGGTGAGGTCTTAACCCAGACAGGTCTTGAGGTAGAAAGCATAACAGCCATTGAAAAAATACCAGGAGGGCTGAAAGGTCTGGTTGTAGGAGAAGTGGTCTCATGCATCCCTCATTCGGACGCTGATAAACTGAAGCTGACCAAAGTGAATATAGGTACTGACGAGGAATTGTCGATAGTATGTGGTGCACCTAATGTAGCTGCCAACATCAAAGTGATCGTAGCGCCAGTGGGAACCACCCTCTACCTTAATGACGGCTCTACTTTCCAAATTAAAAAAGCAAAAATAAGAGGCGAAGCGTCCGAAGGAATGCTTTGCGCGGAAGACGAAATAGGATTGGGCAGCAGCCATGCTGGCTTGTTGATATTAGATCCCTCAGTAGCAGTCGGTACTGAAGTCGCTTCATTGTTCGAGACTGGAGCAGATCATGTTTTTGAGATTGGCCTTACGCCAAACCGTGGAGATGCGACGGGGCATATTGGTGTCGCTCGGGACTTGCGTGCATTTTACAAGCGTCCAATCAAACCATTCAATTTCTCAAAACCAGCAAAGAAAAAAGATCAGCCGATTGAAGTCTCGGTAGAAAATCATGAAGCTTGCCCGAGATATTCTGGCATCACCATCAGAGGCATCAAAGTTCAGCCATCGCCAGATTGGCTACAGTGGAGGCTCAGGGCGGCAGGGCTCTCTCCTATCAACAACATCGTGGATATCACAAACTATGTGATGATGAGCCTCGGACAGCCTATGCACGCATTTGATGCAGACACCATTAGTGGTGGCAAAATCATAGTGAAGACTTTGGCCAAAGGCACCAAATTCAAAACACTTGACGAAGTAGAGCGATCGCTAGACGGCAAAGATTTGATGATTTGCGACAGCAATGGTGGACTTTGTATTGCGGGTGTATTTGGCGGTATCACTTCTGGCATCAAAGAGCACACAACCAATATATTTCTAGAAAGCGCTTATTTCTCCGCAGACTATGTACGAGCTACGGCCATGCGTCATAGTTTATCTACGGATGCTTCTTTCAGATATGAGCGTGGCTGTGATCCAGAAATGACTTTGACAGCTATTGACCAGGCGGTTGCATTGATATTGGAAATGGCAGGAGGCGAAGTGACATCTGACGTCATTGACATCTATCCAAATCCTATACAAGCACTTTCCATCAGTACTTCTTTTTCAAACTTCCATAGATTGATTGGGGTAGAAATACCGAATGCTGAGATCATAGAAATATTGAATAACCTAGACATCAGCACTTCCGATATCAACGGCGACAGCTTCACAGCTCATGTGCCTTCCTATCGTAGTGAAGTGACACGCGAAGCTGATCTCGTAGAAGAAGTCTTGCGCATCTATGGGTTCAACAATGTGCCAATGTCCGAAACGCTTTCGGCAGGTTTCATCTCTTCTTTTGATGAAAAAGAACCTTACAAGATTCAAGAAAACATCTCTTACTTCTTAAAAGGAAGTGGGTATTCTGAAATACAAACAAACTCGCTTACCAATCCTAATTATCACAAAACATTAGGCCTTGGTGGTGAGCCAATAGAAATCCTCAACAAGTCGAGTGAAGATCTCGGCTATTTGAAAACCTCGCTCCTCTACACAGGACTGGAAAGTGTAAGGCACAACATCAACCGAAAGATCAAAGACCTACGCTTCTTTGAGTTTGGGAAAATCTACCAAAAGCAAGGTGAGAAATTTAAAGAGCAAGCCATATTAGGAATCTACCTTACGGGAAATGACTCCCCTGAAAACTGGATCACCGAAACGAGAAAGAATGATTTTTACAGCTTATCTGGTATTGTGACGAATGTACTTTCGCACCTAAACATTACCAATTATCACACAGAGCCAACTCAATCGCAAAGTTTAGAATATGGTCTTGATGTTCACGTTAACAATAAAGTGATTGGGCAATTCGGTAAGTTAAAAAACAATATTTGTAAGTATTTCGAAATCAAACAAGACGTGTATTTCGCTGAGTTTAGCTGGAAAGATCTCGTGAAGCTTCATAAGGTAGAACGTCAGTTTAGTGAAATTTCAAAGTACCCTGAAGTTCGTAGAGACCTCTCTTTGGTATTGGATAAAAAAGTATCTTACAATGAGATTAACCAATTGGCTTTTAAGTCTGAAAAAAAATTGCTAAATCGTATCAATGTCTTTAGTGT
>JBLIFO010000039.1:0-18873 GCA_047633875.1 Marinoscillum sp.
GGCTTTCCCACGATAGTGATAAAAAGTAGCCTTCATATTCGACACAGTCATTACTTTGTTTTGACCTCCACCTTGATCATCAATTTGAAAAATAACAGATTGAGTCAACATTGAACCATCCGCATTTATCAAATCTGTGAGATCATCAATGGCTTGATTCGGATCGCCGTATTTCAAATAAACCAACGCTTTTTGAAACTTTGCCTCATGGTAATAGGGATTGATAGTGAGAGCTGTCTCATACGCTGATAACGCTCTCAACCCTTTGCCCTGTGCTTCATATACTAAACCACACATATAGCTCGCTTTGGCTGTAGGCAAAGCCCTTAGGGATTGTTCAAACAGCTGTGATGCTTCATCGAGCTGATTACTATGATAAGCTGCAACTCCTTCCTTGTACTTAGAATCTGCCATCTCTGATTTACTCTGGCCTTGCGAAATTGTGGGGAAGAGCAGGAGCGAAATCAGTAGGAACTTATAATTCATTAATTACTCAAACGAAATCTGAAAATTTGGTTTAATCTTTTCCGCAACTAACTGCCTTTGAAAATCTTTATAGAGTTGCACATAGAGTTCTGAATTAACCTTCTGGAAGAAATTTTTGGTACGTAAACCAATCACTACAGCTTCTTGCTTCACATTTGATGAAGCGGGTAGATCAAGCATATCAGAAACTTCTGCTCCCAATAAAAATCGCATCAAATCAATCGGATCAACTCCAGGCAAATGGACAGCTTCACTTTGTAGATAGTTTGTCAAAGAAGCAGTGAGCTTCACACCTTCTTCTGATCGTTTGAATTCCCTCTTCCTGATTTGGCGTTCTAAACTGCTTGCTGCACGAATGTCTTTTGGTAGATTCTCCATTTTTACACCCATCAATTCCACTATTTTACTCCAATAGTTGAGGTAGGAATGCGCTTCCTTTTCACTTACTTCCACTCCCAATTTTCGAATTCCTCTGATGACAAGCAGTGAAAATGATAGATAAGTACCAAGCATATCTTCTTGGTTGATTGGAACTTCGTCTTTAATAGATCGGGAGCTATAAAATCTAATAGCCGCATGAAGCAAGCGTACTTTGACTATCGATAGTAATCCTCTATTCTCTGGACAAAAGGCTTCTTTCTGACATACGTCAAAAACGAATTGTGCAGTTTCCATCAGTCTTGTTTTCGGCTGGCTCAAGATCTTTTCTGACGACACCAATACACGAGCTCCATTTGCGCCAGCATAGCAATAAGGCAATGAATACAAACCCAATACAGTCAGTATTTCTTGCACGTGTTTTTCAAAAAAAAAGGAATTGCTGGCAGTGTTCAGCAATGACATATTCGCTAATTGTCTCCTCAAAGGATGAAATCCCGAATGTTCTTCAACGAACAGCAGAAGTGCCTCATTCGTCTTCAGCGAATTGAATTCTTGATAAAAAGATGGATTTGATTTGAAATAAAGAAATAAACCATCAGCGAGTTCGTCTCCTTCAAGTCTTAGTGAATGCTTATTCATAGTGCTACATTAAGTAACACAACAACGAAAACGATAAAATGATTAGTAAACCTGCTTAATAGTCATACCGCTATGCTCACTCAAATGTTCGAAGCTTCTGTGATCATAATGGAAAAAACTTACTGACATCACTAAAAATAGACCAATTTCTTCTGGGAGATCCTTCTCATTGAGTGAAACCTGAGTGGTCATTGGTTCGGTAGGGATTTTCAAGATTGGAAGCATTGGAGACTCAAATGACCCATATTTACCATGATGTTCTTCATGCAATGCTTCATAGCCATTCAAATCTTGATTGAATTGGAAATCTGATATAGCAACTAGTCGTGCGTTAATTTTAAAATTAGTAGCTCCTTCAGGTTTTACAAAAGTATGCTCGGGCACAAAGGCCGGAAAATGGATGATTACCTGTCCTTTTCTACTCCCTACTTTAATGAAATACTTAGCCCCAAAAATATCTTCATACTTCGCTTCTCTATTAAATTCAAACCCACTCAGGCTATGACCATGCTTGCTTATAGAAAGAGGACGCGCATCATCCATTCCCTTTTCACATTCAGCTATGCTTTTAAATTTAGCAGTCAAGCGACTTGATGAAAATGATTTACAAATCTCTGACATATCCTCACTGAGAGAAGAAGTCAACACGTTTGACATCATTGTAGCTACTGCCTCCTCCCTGATATTCTTCTGTCTTTTTAAAGGCTTTAGTTGATTTGGTTTACTTGATGTTGAAAGATCTTTGTTGGCTGTGGATTTTTGCTGAATATCAATAAATCTTACTGCTTCTTTCGATGATAATCCTAAGATAGGATCGGCGCTAATTTTCATTTTTTATAGTCGATTGGGGGTAGGTAAATCAGTTCTAAGCCTTGAATATAAACTAAATAATAAATTAACCAAAGGATAATTATATATATTTCAATTGAAGCATCCTATTTTTAGAAACTGATAATCAATAGGTTATCAAATTGCCTAATGATAGAATGAACAGGAATTAACGAGTAGTGAAATTGAATTTTATCAAGTAACTGTCATTGAAACAGCTTGAAATATTGAACTAATCAAGGAAATAATATTTATTTAATTATATTTTTTCTTATATTAATTATATGTAAAAGTATTTCAAAACGAACTATCGACATCATCTTATATGAATGAATTTAATAAATCGCATAATTAGTCGGATTCAAGTATGTCCTTTGTTATAGTTTTCATCCTGCCGTTTACTATTTGAGGATGGGCATCATAGATAATTTCATTAGCTTTTCACCTGTGAAGAATCCGCGTTTTATATTTAGTAATTTCCTCCTAAAAATTTGTCTTGTTGCCGCTGTGCTTTTCTCCAGTGGATGCCATGCGAGCTACTATAAGGTCCCCATCACAAAATCCAGAAATCATATTCGTCCATATGATGATAAAAAAGATAGAGGAAGGAAAAGGGTAAAGACTAAAAAGTTTAAATCACTGAAAACAACCAAAGGAATAAATGACCATTAGAAGAAGCCTCCAACTATTCATTCTAATCTTAATAATTGCTACAGGCTGTAATACCACTTCCTCCAATAAAACAAGATTAGTTGGTGTACTCGGTGATAGTGCTATGGTTGTTTCAGCACACCCTATAGCTACAGAAGTAGGTCTATATATTCTCAGCACTGGTGGCAATGCTTTTGACGCAACAGTTGCTATCCAGCTCGCTTTGGCGGTTGTTTACCCTCGAGCAGGAAATATAGGAGGTGGCGGCTTCTCTGTGATCCGCAATGCCGATGGAACCATAGATGCCTTGGATTTTAGAGAGAAGGCACCCCTTTTAGCTACTGAAACAATGTTCCAAGATGAAGCAGGTAATGTCATCACAGACCTTAGTACAAGAGGACATCTAGGCGCAGGTGTACCAGGAAGCATCGCTGGTATGTGGCAGCTTCATCAGAAGTATGGGGCACTACCTTGGGCTGATTTGGTGCAACCGTCTATTAACATCGCTAGTCAAGGTTTTAGAATTACGCAAAACGAAGCTGAGGCGCTAAATGAAAAACAAGAAGATTTCAAACTTGCAAATCATTACAAGCCTTGGGTAATCAAAGAATCTGGATGGAGAAATGGCGATTTCGTAAGCCAACCGCAATTGGCAGCCACGCTCTCCTACATTCGTGACAAAGGACGAGACGGGTTCTATAGTGGAGTAGTAGCTGAGCAAATAGTCAAAGAGATGTCTATGGGAAATGGGCTAATCAGCCTTGAAGATTTAGTGAATTATGAAGCTATTTGGAGAGCCCCTTTGACAGGAATTTATAAAGGACATAAAGTGATCAGTATGCCTCCTCCATCTAGCGGTGGTGTAGCACTGTTGCAATTAATCCAAGGTGCCGAGACATATAATATTGGACAATATCCACACAACTCCACAAAGGCTGTTCATGTCATGGCGGAGCTTGAGCGAAGGGTATTTGCTGATCGGTCGGTCTATTTGGGAGACCCTGATTTCTTTGATGTGCCGGTTGCTGGTCTGCTAGACTCAGCTTACAATGCCAAACGTTTTGAAAATATCGATCTGACGATAAAGACCAATTCGTCAACCATAAAAGGAGGCGAAGTTCCTTACGAATCCACGGAAACAACTCACTTCTCAATAGTCGATAAATATGGGAATGCTGTCTCCACCACCACCACCCTCAACCTCAACTATGGCTGCAAAATCTGGGTGAAGGACGCAGGTTTTGTCCTTAATAATGAAATGGATGACTTTAGTGCTAAACCCGGTACTCCTAACTTCTTTGGGCTTGTGGGTGGCAAGGCTAACGCAATAGCTCCTTCTAAACGAATGCTAAGTTCAATGACTCCTACTATCGTGGAAAAAGACGGCCAACTTAAAATGGTACTCGGAACTCCCGGAGGATCTACCATCATTACTTCGGTCTTTCAAACTTTACTAAATGTGGTAGATTATGACATGACCATGCAAGAGGCTGTGCGAGCCAAGAAGGTTCACCACCAATGGCTCCCTGATCAAATCAAAGCCGAAAATGACGCACTCGATCAGGAAACAATTGATGGATTGAAAGCTATGGGTCATGAGCTTAATTTCGTTGATAAGATTGGACGAAATGATTGTATCCTTATCCGCGAAGATGGTAAGCTAGAAGGTGGTGCAGACCCAAGAGGTGATGATGCAGCGATGGGCTATTAGAAAAGCATTCAGCTAGCGGTCTTCAGTCCTCAGCTTTTTCTGAGAAGCTATAAATGGGTTCAGATTTGAGCGAATAGCGGTAAGCGTACGACTTTCAGCTAGATTTATTCCTAGCAACACTATACCTAAGTCGTGGACTGAAAGCCGACAACCGAAAAAACTTGACTCTTAATTTCTAATCACCTCAAATTCTACTCTACGATTGAGTCGGCGAGATTCCTCTGTTTCATTGCTAAATACAGGTTGACTTCCACCATAACCTTCGCCTTTAATACGTTCGGATGGCAAGCCTTTGTCAAACAAAAATCGCTTCACTTCCGCGACACGTTCTCTAGACAAATGGAGGTTAAGCATCTCATGACCTACATTGTCGGTGTGACCCTTCAAGAAGATGGATACATCAGGATTTTCATACATCATTTCCACAACTAGATCTAGCTCCTTCTCTGATCCTTCAATAAAGTTTGCTGTGCCTTTATAAAAAAGCACATGATCTAGCGTGATCACATTTCCTGTCGCCAATGGCTCCATCAAGATCAAAACAGTGTCTTTGACTCCACTCAACTCTTTTTCGTAGCGCACAGAGAGATATCCTTGGGCCTTAAATTCTATTTCAGAAAGTTGGTCAGATGCGAAAGAAACTAAGCCTTTCGCATTGGCCTGAATGTTTGATGAATCTCCATCCACAACTATGAAAGCCTGACCAGCGACAGGAGTACCAAGCCTCTTATCTTGGAGAGAAAACCATATTTCCACTTGTTTCTTCGGTTCACTTATTTTCAACTGTACCACTTCCATATCCACAGCCGCTTTGATGTCCGTTTTGATTTTAATCCTTCGAACATCACCATATCCGTCGCTATTCTGAGTGCTTACATAATAGGCATATTCTCCTTCAGCCTCAAACATAAAAGAGCTCTCAGCTCCAGAGGTATTGACCGAAGTACCCATGCTCATTGGTTGTGACCAATTTTGCCAAGTATCATCAAGTCTCCTCGATTGATAAATATCAAAACTCCCAGCACCTGATCTTCCATTTGATGAAAAGTAAAGGGTCTTATTGTCAGCGGCTAGAAACGGAGTAATCTCCTGCAACTTTGTATTTACCATACTCCCAAGATTTTTAGGTGAAATCCATGTCCCGTCAGCTTTCAATTCACACATGAAAAGATCATCCACACCATAACCAGTACTGTTCTCCAAACTCAAAAGCAGGTATTTTGCATCTGCGGATAAATTACCTGTTTGTAGGGGCGACTTATTCCTGAAATAGGGAATTTCAACATCTATTACTTTTTCATTTTGAGTAAGCGCCTTGACACTCCCAGTATACATGCCTTTGGAAAATACTACTTCATGAAAGAGGAAGTAAGAACCATCAGGAGTAGTGCCAGCTGGTGCCGTAAAATGCTTGTTGTTGAGCTTCAAATTTTTAGGCTTAGACCATGCTGTATCCATCTTGCTTGACCATATATCACCCATATCTTTCACTCCAGCCTCATTATTAGGGTGTTTTACACGGGAAAAATAGATTTCTGAATTGTGAAAATCGAAGAATATATAGTTCTCATCACTTGGTGAATTCAAAGCTTTGATAGACTCTGATTCCCCAAAAAAGTTTACCTGAGCTCTAGTCGTAAGGAATAAGAAAGAAAAAGCAACAAGGAATACCAACCTGTACATTATATAAATATTTATAGAAATTTTGTGACTATTTTTATTAATAAAATATCGTAGATAAATTTGATATAGGTAGAGCGGCTTTCAACAAGCTCAAAGTTAAGCAAGTGTATGAATGCTAAAGACGAACCTCGGCAAATGCCGAGGTTTTCTTTTTTACGCTCACGTATGGGTTTTCATTTTCATAAAACCGCCAAGGAAGTAACGCATCTTCGCCAGCATAGTCCACGCCAATCCGAACATCAGCTACTAATTGAATTTTGTTTTGTCTTTTAGCAGTTCCGATCCACATCTCATCACTTTGAAGCGATAACGCATCGTGCTCCATTTTAATACCCAAAGCTTCACTTAGTTTGCCAGGGCCGGAGGTCAATGAAATCGACTTATCAGTTCTACGTCTGGTGAACATGTGATCTACACCTTCCATTGGCTCTACAGCCCTTATCAGTACCGCATCTGCTTTTCCTTCAACATTAGTCACAATATTAAAAAGTCGGTGAATTCCATAGCAGAGATAAGTATATGCAACTCCACCATTTAGATACATAGTCTCTGTTCGGGGAGTACATTTTTGAAAGGCATGGCATGCTCTATCAGTACGACCATTATAAGCTTCAGTCTCGACGATACGACCTACTGTGATAATTCCCTTTATGTTTGTAACCAGATACTTTCCTACGAGTCTTTGAGCAATCGAAACAACTTCATCATTTTGATAGAACGATTCCGGGACTTTTTCGTAAGTAGATAGGTCAATCATTTTAAAACACTAACCAATTCAATTGTATGAGTAAGATTACAAAATTAACCTTGATCGCATTTCTATTTGTATACGGATCTGCTTTCGCACAAATCAACACCCCACAACCAAGCCCTGCTGGAAGTGTATCCAGCGTAGTAGGACTTACAGATGTATCTATCGACTATTTCCGTCCTAAAGTAAAAGGAAGAGCCATTTTTGGTGAAGGTGATAGCTTTCTTCAGCCTTACGGCGAATTATGGAGAACTGGTGCTAACTCTGGTTCTAAACTTACATTGAGCACTGATGTGAAAATAGCAGGTACAGATGTGAAGGCTGGTGAATACCTTATCCTTACTATCCCAGGAAAAGATGAGTGGTCTTTCATCGTTTACAGTGATCCTTCTATAGGTGGTAACATGTCAGAATACGCGGAGGAAAACGCAGCTGCTATCGCAAAAGTGATGTCTACAAAATTGGCGAGCTCTGTGGAAGCATTGACTTTCCAAATTACTGATATCAGCGACGACAATACTTCTGCTAATATTGAAATGAGTTGGAGCGATGTGTCAGTTAAAGTGCCAATGACCGTTGACTTTGTGAGTGTTGTGATGGCTGACATTGCTAAGAAAACGCAAGTAGATCCTTCGAATTACGTACAAGCCGCTAATTTCTACCTTTCGCAAAACAAGGAACTTGACAAAGCACTTGAGTGGATGAATATGTACTTAGCTGTTGAAGGTAATGGCAAACAGTTTTGGAACATACATACTAAAGCTAAAATTCAAGCAGCTTTAGGTCAGAAAAAAGAAGCAATCGCTACTGCTAACAAATCTATTGAGTTGGGTAAAGCCAATGAAGGCGGTGATTTCGGATATGTAAAAAGAAACGAAGACCTTATTAAGTCTTTGAAATAAAGAAATTGGCAGGCAGCTATCGGACTTCAGTTTTCAGCTTTCATAAATTGTAAAGCGATAAGTTAAAGCGATAAGCAGCACTACCACTAAAAGGCTTTCTGAAAAGTTACACTTTGATATCTGAGTTATTCCAGTTTCAAAGTAGCTTTTCTGAAAGCTTTTTTTATGCCGTCTCTTTTGGCTGGAAGATCTGGATGAGTAAACTTAAAACAATCGTGAGCACACAACCAATGGCATTGTACCATAGGTACCCAAGCGTGATCACTTCGTAAGTAGCCAAGAAATGGAAAACGATCACAACTACTTGAGCGATAAGTGTTGCCCAAAAGATAGCTGTCCCTTTCACTGATTTGATAAAGAAGGCCACAAGGAAGATAGCGAGTATTGTACCATAAAAGATCGACCCAACAATGTTCACTGCCTCAATAAGATTCTCTGAATTACTCGCAAGCATTGCAAAAGAAACTGCTAGAATCCCCCAAAGTATCGTCAATCCTTTAGAGACCAAGACCTCATTTTTATTCGCTTTTGGCATGATCAAGCGCTTATAGAAGTCAATAGTAGTAGTAGACGAAAGCGCATTGAGCTCAGAAGATGACGATGACATGGCAGCTGAAAATATCACTGCAATCAAGAGACCTATAAGCCCGTGCGGCAGATAAGTCAAAATGAAAGACAAAAAGATGTAGTCCGAGTCTTTGGTCTTCAAAGCTGGGTCCATCTTGACGATAAGGTCTTTGACTTGCTCACGTACCGCTTTAGATTTTGTGTCTATTTGCTGTAGTTGAAGTTCAATGGATTGACCGTCACCTCCTTTTGCTACTGTGGCTAAGTCCAGAGCTAAAGTCTTGCGCTCGGCTATCAAGGACTCATAATCCTGATTCAGCACATCATATTCTGTAGCATATTTTGATGACTTTAGTTGATCAATCGATGCTTGTTTAAAGTGTACTGGTGGAGCATAAAACAAATAGAACACATAAACCATAACTCCTGTAAAGAGTATCATAAACTGCATTGGGATTTTCAATACGGCATTGAACATCAGTCCCATTCTACTTTCTGTAATGTTTTTACCGCCAAGGTAGCGCTGCACCTGCGACTGATCCGTACCGAAGTAGCTCAGCGAAAGGAATAGGCCGCCTGCCAATCCTGACCAGATGGTATATCGTTTTTCAAAATTGAAATCAAAATCGATGGCTTCCAGCTTATTGAGACTACCAGCGAGTGAAACTGCTTTTCCAAAAGTGACATAATCCGTGATGTAGTAAATGATCACAAAAAGTGCTGTAAACATTCCTAGCATGATCACGGCCATCTGGAACTTCTGTGTAATGCTCACCGCTCGCGTACCACCAGATGCCGTGTATAAAATCACAAGCGCACCTGTCAAAATGATAGTGACATTTAGATTCCACCCTAGGATTGTTGAAAGGATGATGGCAGGTGCATAGATCGTGATCCCTGCAGCTAAACCCCGCTGGATCAGGAATAGAGTTGCACCTAGTAATCTTGTCCTCAGATCGAAACGTGACTCTAAAAATTCATACGCTGTGTATACCTTGAGTCGATAGAAAATGGGAATGAAAAAAACTGAAACGACAATCAGTGCGATAGGCATTCCAAGATAATTCTGAATGAATCCCATTCCACTCTCATAGGCCTGACCTGGCGTGGAAATGAAAGTGATCGCGCTGGCTTGAGTAGCCATTACAGAAAGACCAATTGTTCCCCACTTCAGTGTCTCACCGCCCCTTATATAGCCCTCGATATCTTGTTTGCCTCTGGTCTTCCAGATACCATAAGCCACTATGCTAATGAGCGTACCAAAAAGAACAAATAGATCGAGGGTATTCATGAATAGGAATAAGTGAACAAAGACATCAATAGGACAAAAACTACGAGTGTACCAACTACGATCCAGTAGACGCTACTCCAATTTTTGAAGTACGGTGGTTTACTTTGAGGTTGGTCCTTTGGCTCAGTCATTTTTTACTTTTCTGATTTTGGGAGCATGATCATGTTGACCAATAGTTTGTAAGCTCCACCAACACCAGCCGGCAGTTCTCTAAAAAAGGATAGTCCAGTATAGCAATAGTTGCCCTTCCCATATTTTGCAACTAGCAAACTACCCTCTTTAGCAGTCTCTCCGGGATCGTTCATGCTTAATATTGGAGTGAAGTCATTCGACCATTCACCCGGAAAATACAAACCACGCTCTTGCACCCAGCCATCAAAATCAGCACTTGTTATTTTGAAAGGTTTGTTGAGTACCTGATGCTTTTTATTCAAAAAGCTTACCTCGGCATCCTCCACTGTGACTCTATCTCTTGATAGTTTCAAATCATAAGGCGCAATCTGCTCTGTGACCAAACGATGGGAAGTGTTGTATTGCAATATTAAATTTCCTCCAGCTTTCACATAATCAAACAACACTTGGTTTTTGAAAGACAACCATTCAAGTGTATTGTAAGCGCGAACACCCAGCACTATTGCTTGGTACTTGCTAAGATTTTTTGAAAATATATCGCTTTCAGAAAGTAAGTCCACTTTGAAACCAAGCTGCTCAAGACTGTAAGGCACATCATCCCCGGCTCCCATGATATAGCCAACTCGAGCAGATACGATTGCCTCAGGTATGTTCACCACTTGCACTTCACTTTTCGGGAAAATCGTCTGCTGAGGGACATGATCATAAGCGATGATCTCCATACCTCTATTGTAATCCTCATCACCACTTGTGAGTTTAGCGCTTAACGTCACCACTTCATATTGCGCTGGTGGAGTCACCTGAAATTCATACTGAGTGATTTCACCCTTTCGGGAAAACTTGACCTCATAAGTAGAAGGCTCCACTTTCCAGTTGGCAGGTAGATCCAATCCCAATTGACCAATGATTTGTGAATCACCAGCGACCACATCGACTTTCACTGCTTTGGCTTTACCTCCAGTGAAAACCATAGCGCGTGTATCTAACTTCACCATTGCTGCAGGCATGATATCCACTTTTCGCTTCACCTCTCCTTTCACAGGATCGTTGATTTTGTAAAGCAAAGGCACTTCATAATCCAAGAATTGACCATCTAGCTTTATTGAAATCCTCGCCATTATTGATGGCGTATTTTCAGGTGTACCTCGCAATTCAAGATCATCCACTTTATAAAGACCTGTAGTTCCAGTTTCCATCAACCAATAAGGATGTGAAATCGGCATTGTTTTCGGAACGATATAACTGAAGCTAAGCTCGTTGTATTGGTTGTTTTCAAGAGAAAGGTTGTAAACAAACTGCTCACTATTTGGTATAAAATTCACTGAAGTCAACATCATCGGCACATTACTTCTATTGGTCACTTCCAAGCTTGCGTTAATAGTATCACCCGGAATATAAGATGGTTGGCCACAAGTCAATTCCAAGAAACTGCCCGTAACTATTTGAATCAACTCCCTGATTTCGGCAAGTTTCACCTCTTTCCAGTATTGGTCACTTACTTTCAGTAAAGCGTTTCTCGCATTGTCCAAATCACCCAGTATTTCCCATGGACTTTTAGGATTGAAATTTTCCAAGGCGCGCGCTGTAAAAAACTTCACCTCCTCTGATCCTTTCACCCTTGCCCAACTTTGGTCAATCCCTTCAAAAAGGCTACTATCGGCGACATCTCCTGCCCATTGCTTGAAGTATTCATACTCAGGACCCCTACTACCTGTTGCCCCAAACCCTTGGCTTTTGTGCATGCTTCTACTCAAAGCTGAGATTTCAGTATATGATTTCCCTAGATTAGTATTATAGCCTCCTATATCCAGCTTAATGTGTTCCGCCTCATTGAATTTCTGGCCACTGCGCTGATAAAACCAAATTCCTGTATTATGAAAAATTCTTTTTGGTTGCCAAACATCTACAAACTCCAACTGCTCAGGGTAAGCATTGGCATCACCACTGAGTTTGAAGGCCTCTAAAGCAAGAATGGCTGATGCTGTATGATGCCCATGTGTAACGCCAGGCTCTAGGCTGAATCTGGTGATCAATACATCTGGCCTGAATTTGCGAATGGTCCACACAAAATCTGCAAGCACATCGTCTTTGCCCCAAACCTGAAAAGTCTCCTCTGGATCCTTGGAATAGCCAAAATCTATCGCTCTCGCGAAAAACTGCTCTCCGCCATCTGTCCTTCTTGCGGCAAGCAACTCCTGCGTACGAAGCACACCTAAAGATTCTCGGATTTCCGCACCAATCAGGTTTTGACCGCCATCTCCCCTTGTAGCTGCTAGATAGCCGGTACGTAAATGTGCACCGTTTGCCATGTAGGAGATCAATTGGGTATTTTCATCATCAGGGTGAGCGGCGACATAAAGCACTGATCCAAGGGTATTTAGTTTTTCTAATCGTTGAAGAATTTCGCCGGTAGAATAGTCAAGTTTGTTTTGACTCTGTGAGGAAAGTGCCAAAAGGACAATGGCGAAACTTAAGATTTGTTTTCTCATATAAAAAGATGCTTTGAAGCAAAACGCTTCGAAATATTCAATGTTCGATAATTGATATAGTCAGTCAATTTGGACTTTAAATGGTTGTGCAAGCTAATGGTTACTCAAGAAAAGACCGAATCCCAAGCTAATTCAAGATTGTAATGAAGGGAAGCTTGGCGAATCTCTAGTGGCGAACTCACATTATTGTGATAGAGCTGACCCGTGCCCAATCCCTGATGACCATTATTTGGATATCTTCCAGCGAATTGCGCGATTGCATTCAAAGTCACATTACTTTCAAGTGCTGAAGTAAGCCACCAGCCTATTTTTCTTTCCTCTGCCAGCGCTATCCATTCAAGCGTGCTCGCAAAGCCACCAACAAATGTAGGTTTCAAAATGATATATTGTGGTTTTACCAAATCCAAAAGCTGCGCTTTTTCGGTTTTGCCATTGACGCCTATCAACTCCTCATCAAGGGCAATAGGAATAGGTGAACGCTTGCAGATGATCTGCATGGCTTCCGGCTGACCCGCCATAATTGGTTGCTCAATTGAGTGAATACCGAATGGCTCTAATGCCTTTAGTTTGGCCAGCGCCTCATTAGTTGGGAATGCTCCATTGGCGTCTACTCTAATTGTCAACTCCATCGATGAATCACGAAGCATCTCAAGTAATTTTAGCTCCTGTTCAAAATCAATCGCACCAATTTTCATTTTGATACAATCATATCCTTCCGCAAGCTTTTCCTGAATACGTGACTTCATAAGGCCTGCATCAGCCATCCAGATGAGTCCATTGATGGGAATTGAGGCCTTACCTTTAGAGAAGTCATTATCAAAAATCATTCTTCGGCCTCCACTCATCAAATCCAAAAAGGCAGTTTCCAATGCCGTACGCAAGCTTGGAAGTGAATCAGGACAAAGTTCTTTCACCAGTTTAAAACAATCCAGTTCAGTAGTCGGCATGACAACTTTAGCGATCACAGCCTTGATTTTTGCTATGGCCTCTCGCACATCATCAAGCCGCTCTGAGCTTAGGTTCTTGAGTGGGGCGGCTTCTCCAAGACCAAAGACTGAAGGATCATCCGATTGATATATTTTGATGAAAATCACCTCATGAGTAGTCATGACTCCCCTACTTGTACCCGCTTCAAACTTAAAATCCAGTGTGTAGTCTTTATCTTCGAGTTTCAACATTTCAGTAAAATATACATGTCCACCGAAAGTTTGCTACTGAGGGAATACGAATACGATCTGCCTGACGAAAAAATCGCCAAATATCCACTAGTCAACCGTTCAGACTCAAAACTTCTGGTTTATCGCCAAGGGAAGATTGAGCACCGAAAGTTTATCGAAATTCACGAGTTGCTTCCAAAAAATTGTCTTTTGGTATTCAACGACACCAAGGTGATCCCTGCTCGCATAATCTTCGAGAAGGAAACAGGTGCCAAAATTGAAATATTTCTTTTAGCTCCCAAGCTTCCATCTACTGTGCATGAAACGGTGATGCTTTCGCGTCACACTTGCACTTGGCAAGTAATGATAGGCAATGCAAAGCGATGGAAATCTGAGGCCCCCCTATTGACATCAATAGACGGTCTAAAACTTACCGCAACCAGAGTGGGTGCAGATGAGGTGCAGTTTGCATGGGAGTCTGAACTAACTTTTTCAGATATATTAGCTCGTATCGGCAATATTCCTTTGCCACCATATCTGGGACGAAATGCTACAGAAGAGGATATACCTAGATATCAGACGGTCTATTCGCGGGCAGAAGGCGCAGTGGCTGCCCCTACGGCAGGTCTTCATTTTACTCACGAAGTAATTGAGACTATTACAAAAAGCAACATCGCTACAGACTATGTCACCTTGCATGTCTCAGCTGGCACTTTCCAACCTATCAAAGTGGAAAATGTGACCGAACACCCAATGCATCGGGAGCAAATAATCATCAGTCGGGAAAATATAAAAACACTGCTTGATCATACAACCACCATACCCGTAGGCACCACCAGTATGCGCACATTGGAAAGCTTGTTTTGGTATGGTCAATTGCTCTGCGAAGATGAAGATGCTGAGTTCTTCATATCAAAGGAAACCGCTTATAGTTTCGATAAAGTCGTTTCTAAGGAGAAAAGTCTAACTGCCGTATTACAATCTATGAATAGAAAAAACATCCAAATTCTTGCAGGCAGTACTGAGATATTCATCTATCCGGGCTATCAGATGCGCGTATGTGATGGCTTGATCACCAATTTCCACCAGCCAGGCTCTACACTTATGCTTCTTGTAGCAACACTCATCGGCAAACATTGGAAAGAAGTCTATGCAAGTGCGCTCCGAGAAAATTATCGTTTCTTGAGCTATGGAGACAGCTCGCTTTTACTTCCGTAAAAGGATATATCGGACTCTTCATCAAAAAGTATAAAGCAAAAAAATCCATCGAATGATGGATTTTTTAAGCCTTAAACTAAGTCTACTTATTTCCTAGCAGCTCCAAAATTGTAAGCTAGACCTACACCAAACACACTCTTAAACTGAATTTTGGCATCTCCTGAAACGCCTTCATCATCTAGGGTTTTGATGTCCTTGTCATAAATAAGATGTGTGAAGAAATTAGCCGACAATACTTTGTTGACCTTCATCACAATAGTCGTTTGCCAGTTCACATCTATGGTTCCAAAATCCTGTATGTAATTAGAGAATAACTCAAGCCGGGATTCCACATCCACATTGGTGATGACTTCATCCTTGTATTTTATCCTAAGAAAAGAACCCAACTCAGCTCTTGACTTTTTACCTGGATCCACTCCATATGCACCTTTATCTGCAAGGCCTTGATCATTTACAAAAGTAAACTTACCAGTCAAAGGAATGTAGGAGAATGAAATCTTGGCATTTGGGCGATAATCAGCACCAAGACCAATCGTCAAATAACCTGGCACCATAAAATTTGAGATAAGGCTATCGCCGGTCTCCGTTTGCACATATCCTTCCTGAAATTGAGTCCTGAAGTCGAGAATTCCACTAAAAAACCAGCGGGTATCACCCTCTACTATTTGATGACCATACTTCGTTACCAAGTTGATTTTATCATCTGACTTCTCAAAACCAATGTTATTTTGATTGATGATTCCATAACCTAGATCTAAAGAATTTTCCCAAGTATTTCTTCCATTTTTAAAATCTGCAAATAGACCCGTAGCGCCATTTATTGCTATGTTTTCAGACCCCCCAGCTGCCCAGCTGTCGCTTAAACTTACCTGAGAAAAAGTAGCCGCGACAAAACCACCTGTTTTCCAATAAGTAGTGTCAGATTGAGCAGTGACTATCATACTGCCAAGCAAGGCAATGATGAATGTTAAATGTTGTGCTTTCATAAGATTTAGCTTGATCAGGGTAATGTGAATTATCTTCTTAATCGAATATTCCTAACCACTTCGTGTTAATTTAGGGTTGAATTTAAGTGGCAAAAAAAATGAAAATTTTCTCCATCTCCATCTTTTATCGACAATTGATCCGTCTTCTTCGACCGACATACTTAGTATTGGCAGTTTTAATGATTGCAAGCTCGTGTGACGCACCAAGTAAGGAAACTCCCAATAATAAAACCTCAAGTGATAAAGTACCTGTCAAGAGTGGGGCAATAGCTGATAAGTCAAAAAACTACGAGACGATTGATTTTGATAAAGTACTGAATGATGAAGCTAAAAACCTCAACGCAGAGGTGAGCATCTCATACCCGTCATTCTTCAAATCTGAAGAAAACTATAAGGTTTACAATGAGCTAATAGAAGTTGCCGTAACTGATATATTGAAGGATTACATTTTAGAGAAGCCAAAAAATGCTTCTTTAGAGACACTTTCGGAAATGTTTTTGGATGGCTATAAGGAATTCAAAATGAGTTTCCCTGAAAGTAAGTCTACTTGGTATTTGAAAATTATTAGTGAAGTCAGTTTTCAAAATGAAGAATATACTTCCATTGCTATTGAGACGTCCAGCTATACTGGTGGGGCACATGCAAACAGTGTTTTGATTTATCTCAATATTACCTCCAAAGGCAAAAAAATAGACGATCTCAATTTCTTCTTTAAAAATGACAAAAAGGTCAAAGAAATTGCGGAATTGGCCTTTCGCAAAAATCAAAGCATCCAAGAAAATGAGCAATTATCAGATAAAGGCTTCCTCTTTGACGATGATAAATTTGCCTTTAGCGAAACCTTCGGCTTTACAGCCGAAGGTTTAATTTTGTATTACAATCCATACGAAATCAGCTCTTATTCTGAAGGTGCTATTACTGTCATAGTTCCATTTTCAGATTTAAAAGAATGCTACAGATTCTGATTAATCGTAAGTGTGAGTTTTAGCATCCTCCTCACGGATCACTCTCCTAAGGATTTTTCCAACATTTGATTTCGGCAATTCAGCAACGAAGGAAACGTACTTAGGACATTTGTATCCAGTGAGTTTCTCTTTACAAAAAGCCTTGATTTCTTCCTCCGTGAGACTGTTATCCTTTTTTACGATCACAACCTTCACTGCTTCATTCGACTTTTTATCAGGCACAGCAATAGCCCCTACTTCCAGTACTTTTGGATGCATCGCCACTACATCTTCTACTTCATTTGGATAAACATTGAATCCTGAAACAAGGATCATCTCCTTCTTCCGATCAACAATCTTGAAGAATCCATCCTCAGACATTGTAGCTATATCGCCGGTCTTGAAATATCCATTGATAAATGCTTGTCCCGTTTCCTCTGGTTTATTCCAATATCCCATAAAAACTTGTGGCCCTTTGGTACATAGCTCACCTTTCTCACCAGGTGGCACTTCATTGCCGTCATCGTCCAATAAAACAACATCAGTATCAGGTAAGGGAAGCCCAATGGACCCTGCCATATTGCCTTCACCCATTATATTGATGCAAAGTCCAGGCGAAGTTTCCGTGAGCCCGTATGCTTCTGCAATCTTTTTACCAGTTACATTCTCCCATTTATCAAAAACAGCTCTTTGCAAGGCCATTCCTCCAGCCAAAGCAACTTTTATCGTACTATGATCCAATTTCTCAAAACCAGGCGTGTTGAGTAATCCATTGAAAAGAGTATTCACTCCTGTAATAAGAGTGAAAGGGTGTTTGCTCAATTCCTTCACGAATCCTTTCATATCACGAGGGTTCGTAATCAGTATGTTTTTAGCTCCTAGCTTAGCTGGTAGCAGCGCGTGCGCATTCAATGCGAAAATGTGATATAAAGGAAGTGCAGCAATAAAAATCTCTTTACCTTCTTCGAGATCCGTCTGCATGAGCCAAGCCTCAAGCTGCTGAAGATTACCTATTAGGTTTTTGTGGGTGAGCATAGCTCCTTTAGAAACACCTGTGGTGCCTCCTGTATATTGCAAAAAGGCCAAATCCTCTGCTTTAATAGCCGGCGGGACTAATTGATACTGGCTACCCAAATTTAAAGTGGTTCTAAAATCAACTGCCGTAGGAAGACTGTAATTTGGCACCAACTTCTTCACGTATTTCACTACAAAGTTGATCAGCATGCCTTTAATCCCGCCTAACATATCGCCAAGCTCTGTAGTAATGACATGTTTAATCCCAGTTTCAGGAAGAATTGCCTCCAGATTAAATGCGAAATTTGCAAGAATCACAATTGCTTTGGCACCAGAGTCGGTAAACTGATGCTTCATTTCAGCTGAAGTATAAAGTGGGTTTGTGTTGACCACCACCATCCCAGCCTTCAAAGCGCCATACATGGCAATCGGGTTTTGAAGGATATTCGGCAGCTGAATGGCTATCTTATCACCAGGCACTAGCTTCAATTCATATAGGAGATATGATGCGAAATCATCACTTAGCTTACCTAGCTCTTCGAAGGTGATCACTTTACCCATATTTTCATAGGCCGGAAGTGATCCAAAACGTTGACGAGATTCAACGAACAATTCTGCCAGAGAACTGTATTTATTTACATCTATCGAGTGAGGAATTCCCTCAGGATAACTCGACAACCAGGGTCTGCTGCTCATACTTATTCGGTTTTAGGCACTAAATATAGGACCTGAGCGACAAACGAATGTTTAGCGGAAGAAATAATTCGAAAAAAAAATTGAATGGGCTAAAACGAAAAAGGTCGTGGCACCCCTACCACGACCAGATTCAAATAAACAACATTAACCCAAAAATGGCTGTAGGAGAAGGATTCGAACCCTCATGAAGTGAAAACCAAATTATCACCCCACAGTAACCAGCGTTCATATGTTTACCGCTGTTTAATAAAACAAAGTTAATGCTCTCTTTGATTTATTAAAATAATTTCAACGTATTGAATGAATATTTACATCTCGTATACTTTTTATTGATAATTTTTGTCGTA
>JBLIFO010000040.1:0-18849 GCA_047633875.1 Marinoscillum sp.
TCAGCAAAAATATGATCTAATTCAACAAAAAGACCCCCTATATCAACAAACATAAGATCAGAATCGGCTAAAAGGTGACCTGAATCTGCAAAACGGAAAGCCCAGTCAGGAAAAATATGAGCCGGG
The DNA here is from genome assembly GCA_047633875.1 of Marinoscillum sp. GTDB lineage: Bacteria > Bacteroidota > Bacteroidia > Cytophagales > Cyclobacteriaceae > Marinoscillum. The sequence continues at coordinate 127 of JBLIFO010000040.1, forward strand.
CACTCTCTAAAGCCGAAGGCGGTAATTAAAAAAATGGGGTGACACCAGCTAAATTTATGGAGTTCAAGTGAGGTTTTGTACTATAAGATCTGATAACACCTGACAGATTTTAAAAACCTGTCAGGTGTAAACATCATGTTGAACAGAATCGGGAATTTGAAGCTTTCCGAAAGGCAGGCATTTAACTTATGCTATTGTCGCACCATTCTCCGCTGTATCGCCAGGACTCACAGCTTTCAAAGAACCATCTGCGTTTTCAGCAAACAAAAGCATCCCTTGAGACTCCACTCCCATGATCATCCGTGGCGCAAGATTGGAGAGCACCACCACCTTCTTTCCGATCATTTCCTCAGGTGTAAAGTGCTTAGCTACACCGCTCAGGATAGTGCGTGTATCCAGTCCTGTATCTACAGTGAATTTTAGGAGTTTGTTAGACTTCTCCACTTTCTCAGCAGTCTTGATCTCTCCTACTCTCAGGTCCATTTTCATGAACTCGTCAAATGTTGCGGTCTCTTTAGCCGGTGCAGCTTGAGGCGCTGGCGCAGCAGCTGCTTCGTTTTCTTTCTTTGTATCCATAAGTTTCTTTACTTGAGCCTCTACGGCCTCATCTTCTATTTTTTCAAAAAGCAGGCTTGCTTCATTGATTACCGAACCTGCTGGCAATAAATCCAATCCGCCAGCCATCGACCAACCTACGGCCTTTTGATTGAGCATTCCCTTTAGCTTCTCTGCAGTAAAAGGCAAAAATGGCTCAGACAAAATCGCCAAACTTCCCGCCAGCTGCAGAGCAAGATTCATGATAGTAGATACTCGCTCAGGATCTGTTTTTATTAGTTTCCATGGCTCGGTATCGGCTAGATATTTGTTCCCAACACGAGCCAGATCCATGAGATGAGTAGTTGCCTCTCTAAACTTAAATTGCTCCAATGAAGCTTCAATTTTAGCTGGGAATGTTCGCATCGCATCAATCACTTCTTCATCCCTAACATCTAATATGTTTCTTGATGGGATTTTTCCTTCATAGTATTTATGAGTTAGCACCAGCGCTCGATTGATGAAATTCCCGAATATAGCTACTAGCTCACTGTTGTTACGAGTTTGAAAATCCTTCCAGGTGAAGTCATTGTCCTTCGTCTCTGGAGCATTTGCGGTAAGCACATACCGAAGTACATCCTGCTTTTCCGGAAAGTCCAGCAAATATTCATGCAACCAAACTGCCCAATTTCTTGAAGTGGAAATTTTATTTGACTCGAGGTTCAAAAACTCATTGGCAGGTACATTCTCAGGCAAAATAAAATCACCTTCAGCTTTGAGCAAAGCAGGGAATATCACACAATGAAAAACGATATTGTCTTTACCTATAAAGTGTACCAATTTGGTGTCATCCTTTTTCCAATAGTCTTCCCAGTTTTTACCATTGGCGGAAGCCCAGTCCTTCGTGGCAGAGATATAACCAATAGGCGCATCAAACCACACATAAAGCACTTTGCCTTCAGCTCCCTTTACAGGAACGGGGATACCCCAGTCAAGGTCTCTTGTCATTGGTCTTGGGCGAAGGCCATTGTCCAACCAGCTTTTGCACTGGCCGGATACGTTGACTTTCCACTCTTTGTGATCCTCTAAGATCCATTGTCTGAGCCAATCTTCGTATTGATTGAGGGGGAAGTACCAATGCTTGGTTTCCTTCATGATAGGGCTTTCGCCGCTAAGCATCGATTTAGGATTGATCAGCTCCGCCGGGCTCAATGTCGAACCACAGTTTTCACATTGGTCGCCATAGGCTTCTGGAAAGCTACAAGTAGGGCAAGTTCCTTTGATGTATCTATCCGCTAAGAATTGCTGCTCTTTGGGGTCATAAAACTGCTCAGAAGCCTGCTCCTCAAAATTGCCATTTTCGTACAGTTTCTTGAAAAAATCTGAGGCCGTCTTGTGGTGAGTAGGTGAGCTAGTACGCGAGTAGATATCAAAACTGATCCCAAAGTCTTTAAATGAATCCCCGATTTGCTTGTGGTATTTATCTACGACCTCTTGAGGAGTCACTCCCTCCTTTCGAGCTCTCAACGTAATAGCTACTCCGTGCTCATCAGATCCGCAGATAAAGGCCACGTCTTTGCCTGTGAGGCGTAAGTATCGCACGTAAATATCGGCAGGCACATATACGCCGGCCAAATGACCAATATGTATAGGACCATTGGCATATGGAAGGGCGGCTGTTACGGTATATCTATTGAAGGTTTTCTCGGACATGGCTTTCATAAAATCGGTCGCAAATATAGAAAGAATTACAGCGGCTTAATAGCCAAACCCCATGCAACTATCTACTGGTTTTAATCATTAGGTCAAGAATGGCTAAGATTGTGGATTTCCCCAAGTGAGGGTTTTAGAATGATTTGGACTCTCTAAATCCGATTAAACATTCATATTATTTGTGGGTTCAATGGTGCGTCAGCTTAATTGACCGCTTGTCAAAAAACCACTAATCCCATTCCTTTACCCTTGGCATAACTGAACTTATTTAAGTGATTTAGAATTCGGATAATTGCACTCTTTAAAAATTGAATTCAGAATGAAGAAAGTTTTCCTTTCCATAATAACCCTAAGTACACTCCTCTACGGTTTTGCTCAATCAGAGAAATATGAAGTTTCAATTGATCTGACAGCCAGCGCTGATGATAAGCTGCCAGTAGTTATAAAGACTCCAGAAGTGTCTTTAGATACAGTAGAGTATCACATGCCTAAAATCGTACCTGGGACTTATAGCATTTCAGATTTTGGACGATTTGTCTCTGAGTTTAAAGCATCTGATGCCGAAGGCAACGAGCTGCCATTTGAAAAAATCTCCACCAACAAGTGGAGAATCATCAGCAAAGGTCAGCTCAAAGAGATCAGCTATCTGGTGGATGATACATGGGAAAGCTTCGAAGGCTATGAGGACAATGTGGTCTTTGAGCCAGGCGGGACAAATATCAATGCAGATCAGCAGACATTTATTATAAACACTTTCGGGTTCATAGGATATATAGATGGTCTTAAAGCACTTCCATTTGAATTGAAGGTGAATCACTCGGAAGAAATTTTCGGAGCTACTGCATTGCGGAAAAAAGCTCTCAGTACAACTCAAGATGTTTTTTATGCAAGTGACTACAACTTCCTTGCGGATGGACCTATCCTCTATTCTGTCCCTGACACGGTCACACGTGTGATTGCAGGTGCCGAAATATTGGTGTCCGTGGTTTCTCCCAACAATGTTTTGACAGCTAAAGAAGTCATGGATAACATTTATGACTTGATGGTAGCTCAAAGTGAATATTTAGGTGGACAGCTGCCTGTGGATCGTTATGCTTATTTAATCAATCTATTCGATAGCACTCCTCTATCTAGGGCCCGAGGCGCACTTGAGCATTCCTATTCTTCAGTTTACAATCTTCCAGAAGCTAATGCTGAAAGAATTGGACAGATTGTAAGGGATGTTGCTGCACACGAGTTTTTACATATTGTCACTCCGCTTAATATCCACTCCAAAGAAATTGGAGATTTTGACTACATCACACCTCAAATGTCTAAACATCTATGGCTATATGAAGGTGTGACTGAATATGCTTCAGTTCATGTACAAGTCAAACATGGTTTGTTTGATGGTGATCGTTTTCTTGAAGAAATTAAGAGTAAACTCCATTCGGCTGATGGTTATCCAAATGTATCTTTCACCGAAATGAGTTCGAAGATTCTTGATCCTGAATTCGAGCCAATGTATGGAAACGTATATGAAAAAGGTGCCTTGATTGGTATGTGTCTGGACTTATACATTATGAAATATTCCAACGGCGAAAAGAATCTTCAGTGGCTAATGGCTGAGCTTTCCAAAAAATACGGAAAAGATATCTCGTTTGATGATGAAGAGCTTTTTGACGTAATCACTGATCTAACTAGCCCTGAAATACGTGAATTTTTCACTACTTATGTTGAAGGAAACACTCCCCTTCCTATCCAAGAAGTATTAGGCTGGGCAGGTGTAGACTATGTGGAAGAAATACCCTACAAAGAAGTAACCTTAGGAGATGTAGGATATGCATTTACGGAAAATCGTGAATTAATGGTCGCAGACCTTTCCGAGTCTAATGCTTTCGCCGAAAAAATAGGTTTGATGGAAGGTGATATTTTAATGAGTATCCAAGGACAAGAGGTGAAAATCACCAACGTTCGTAGACTACTTGTCGAGATCCGTGAAGCAACCAAACCAGGTGAAAAAATGGTTTTTGTAGTGTCACGAGAGATTAAGGGAAAAACCAAAACTAAAAAACTAAAGGCGAAAGCGATGGAGATAGAGGAGGTAGAAAAACATAACTTGAATTTTTCAGAAAAACCATCAACAGATCAAGAGGAATTACTCAGAAAATGGATAGGTGACGATCGCAGTTAAGATAAACCCCAATCAAAAAATGTCACTCTGAGTTAATCAAAGTGACATTTTTTTGGTTTAGAGTAAAGATTTACTCTTTAATTAAAGACTATTTATATGTCAGTGTCATATGTGAGTAGTTATTAATGTAACCCTCTGGTCCGTCCTCTGAATTCCTAAATCTTACCACAAGTGTTTTCGATTCCAATGGTAGGTGAACTAGTATATCACCTGAACTTTGCTTTCTCTCCACTGCTAGGCTAGGATCTGAAATAACAACACTTAGTGGTATACTCACTTGATCATCCACATTGTAGAGCTCAACGATCATATCGCTGCTTGCCCTAGTTGTAGCCATTAGGTATGTCATGGTAGCTCTCTCTAATTCTGGATACAGAGATAAATCCACAGTGACAGGAGTGCAATACACCCAGTCAGTAGAACCATTGTATTTATTGCAAGGAAAGTAAATCACTTTTGTCCTATCATACTCTGACGCTTTGCTTAGTCCTTGGGTCATGATGGGATCCTTACAGCCTATCATGACCAATAAAAGAGAAAGCGAACCAAATAATTTCATACTAAAGAGACTTTCACTGAATTTAATAAATCAACATGAAGTGATCCTTAATGTTCGAAGCATAGCTCAACAAATGTCTGCCTGTTTGCACTTTTTTCAAATGGATTCTGGAAGAGTGTACTTTCTTCCAGCATTGAGCTCTTTCAGGTAAGCCATCAATGGCTCAAAATAATTGAGCATTGCTTTAGCATTGATATCGTCACCTGTGGTTTCTTTCATCAAAGTTCTCCAATCCTTCGTTGCTCCTAATGAAAGCATTTCATGTAAGAAGTCCCCTACTTCTTTATTGCCATAGTAGTTTGTAGCTCTCGGATCTTGCTTCAAGATATTGGTTGCAATGTGATCATGCAATTGAAAGAGTAACGCAAATGACAGTGCATAATCATAATACTGAGCCGCATCATTATTGATGTGAGTTTTGGAAGCCGCATCGCAATATTTTGATCCCCGTTCTGAAGGTGGAACTATGCCCTGATATTTAGCTTTTAGTGCCCACCATTTCTCATTGAATTGATCTTCAGACAGATCCGTCGCATAGAGTCCTTGCTCAAACTGTGTCATCACTCCAGCTGAAAATGGAATGAATACCACGTAGTTCAAAGCTTCTTTCAAAAGCGTCTGCATTTCGTCCGTTTCTACATCCGACTCTATCAATCCAACTCCTTCTAGGAAGGGTTTCTGCATGGCAGCTAATCCCATCATGCTTCCGATAGCTTCATGAAAAGCCCTATTAGCCCCTTCACGCAGCAATGGTGGCACATTCGGATTTGTATATTCCATATAGTAATAAATATGGCCTAACTCATGGTGGGTGGTCTCATACCACTCAGCATTTGGCACTACACTCATTAGACTTCTTACGTCATTTTCAAGATCAAGGTGCCACGCAGATGCGTGATTGTTCTTTTTAAATTCAGAAGAATCGGGCAATGGATACAAACTACTCAATGTATAGAAGCTATTAGGCAAAGGCTGGAAACCCAAACTGATGTAGAATCGCTCAGCCTGCTCTACTAGCCATTTTGGCCCCTTTTTCTCAAGTGTTCCATCCAAGTCTATTCCTTCTACTTCTACAATAGATGACCAATCTTGTCCCCATCTATTAGTAAGCCAATGTGCCGGCAACATCTCAGGCACTTCTTGTGAATATTGCTCTGCTAGATTATAGCGTGTATAAGTATGAAGCTCTCTGTACAATGGCCAGATGTCTTTCACCAATTGATCACAGGTGGTCATCATTTCTTCAGAGGTCATGCCATAATTCGACACTTGATAAGTGAAGTAGTCTGGATAACCCAAAGCACCTACAGTCTCATTGCGCAAATCGCGGAGATTAGACAATCCAGATTTGAGTGTGACTCCAACAGCCTTGCTTGCTTCCCAAGCTTTTTGACGTTCAGCGAGATCATTACTAGAAGTTAGAATTGCATCTATAGCATTAGTGGAAAGAGATTTTCCATCTATTTGAAAATCAAATCCAAAAAGTAATTCATTCTGTGCCGCCTCTGCTTTGATTCGTTTAGCCACAACATCAGGAATGATTGCAGGGTTGTTTGCTGCAGCATAAAGCATCGTTTCGAGTTGCTTTACTTGAAGTGGATCTAATTCATTCTTGACAGCAATCAATGAATTGATAGCTTGGATATTAGCTTCACTTCCAGTGAATTTCGCGAGAGCCTCGTTGGCCTGCTGTACCAAATACGCATTGGTAGTATCGCCTTCTTTGATTTTGGTATTTGCTTCCCATTCAGCCTTTGCTGATGCGTAGTATAGTTCCTTGTAGATATTTGTGTATTCGTCAATAAAGGCTTGGGCTTTTTCTTTTGGAGCAGGTGCACAAGCTAAGACAAACAAAAGAATCAATATCCAGAGATTTCTCATAAGTAAGATCGGTTTTTGGTTCAGTGAATTTAAGCAAATCACCTTACTGCAAGATCTACTTTGCTGATTTACTGTACAAAGTATTGACCAAACGAAGTGAAAGTATGAAAATCAAAAGCAGCCAAGGAAATCCATGAAAAATAAGGTCGAAGTAATCAGTTGCCTCCATGCCATTTGCCCCTCCCATTACCCATCTCAGCTTACCAAGTAAGTGTGGTTCTGGAAGAAAAGGTGCAAGACCAAGAGTGAAACACATAATGGTCACTAGCCTTAAGGTACCGGGAGATTGTAGTTTTGCAAGCATAAGTAAAAGTAGTCATGCTGGAATGACGACTTTGTAACCTTTGTTACGCTTACCTTCTGCGCATCTTGCGAAGACCATTCATGTAAGCCCACATCATCTTGATTTTGGAGCCCCCCTTTCGGGACATCTCCATGGCGTCCCATAGCTCCTCAGGGACTTGATCCAATTGATTAAACTCACCAGCTCCTTTGAGCCACTCGCCACCATCAATAGTGATCACTTCACCATTGACATATGCAGAGTAATCTGATACCAAATAAGCGGCTATATTGGCTAGTTCCTGATGGTCTCCTACTCTACCAACTGGCACTTTCTTCGCTGGATCAAACTTGTCTTTAAGACCAGCTGGTAATAATCTATCCCAAGCACCTTTGGTTGGAAATGGACCCGGAGCGATAGCATTCGCACGAATGCCATAATGTGCCCATTCTACAGCAAGTGATCTTGTTAATGCCAGCACGCCAGCTTTTGCGCAAGCGGAGGGCACCACATAGCCAGAGCCAGTCCAGGCATAGGTAGTGACAATACTCAGAATATTCCCTGGCTGCTTTTCAGCAATCCAGTCTTTTCCTAGAGCAAGTGTGAAATTATAAGAACCCTTCAATACGATATCTACCACAGTATCAAAAGCTCGGTGTGAAAGGCGCTCGGTTGGACTGATGAAATTACCAGCCGCATTGTTAAGTAAGACGTCAATCTTACCAAACTGTGCTTTAGTGTCTTTAATCACTTTCTCAACTTGCTCGTAATCTCGAACATCACATGCCAATGCCAAAACTGGGTGCCCAGTCGACTGAGAGATTTCTTTAGCTGTCTCCTCTAATACATCAAGCTTTCTGCTTGTAATCACCAAATTGGCGCCAAGCTGTGAGAAATAGGTACCCATAGACCTTCCCAAACCTGTACCTCCTCCGGTGACTATTATGGTTTTGCCCTTTAGCGCATTGTCCTTCAACATTCCTTCAGTGTACATCATTTTATTTTGGGTTTTGGGTGAGTATTAAAAATACAAAAAATCAGTCAGAGGAACTACTTCTGAGGAAGCTTATCCCTAACAAGACCATAGACAAATGTGCCTATAATTGCAGAAACGAAAACAACGATAAAAACAAAATATCCATTTCCCATGATAATGTAGATAGGCCCAGGACATGCACCTGTGAGTGCCCAACCCAATCCGAAGATAGTTCCGCCGAGTAATGGAGGCCAGAACTTCTTATCCTTATCAGGAATAATGATAGGATTGCCATCAAAATCCTTCATTTGGAATTTCTTAATCAGCATGACTGCAATTGCTCCGAGAACAACAGCCGAACCGATAACGCCGTACATATGGAAAGATTCGAATCGGAACATTTCGAAAATGCGATACCAAGACACTACTTCTGCCTTTGTCAATACAATACCAAAGATGGTTCCCGCGATGAGTATTCTGAGCGCTTTCATAGGATATATGGAAGTAAAAGATGTGTAACAGTAAGACCACCAATGAAAAATCCAACTACAGCAACCAAAGAAGGCCATTGCAAATTGCTTAATCCAGAAATTGCATGACCAGAAGTACATCCTTCTGCATATCGGGTACCAAAACCTACTAAGAAGCCACCAACTATTATGAATATGAAACCTTGCATCGTGAACAAATTTTCCCACGAGAATATAGTTTCAGGGATAAAAGAAGCTCCAGGATTTGGATCGCCATACATTTTTAATGCGTCAATAGTATCAGGATTGAGTGCAATTGCCAGCTCTGGAGCCATGAAATTAGAGGCTATAAAACCACCTAAAAAAGCACCAGCAACAAATACTATATTCCAAGTAGTAGCTTTCCAATCGAACTTAAAGTAGTCACTTAATTTGTCAGCGCCTCCGATGGTACAGATTGTTTTTAAAGTGGAGGATACACCGAATGTCTTTCCGAAGAAATACATAAGTACCATTACAAGTGTAATCATAGGCCCGGCTACAAACCAAGGCCAAGGAGCATGTATTATTTCATCCATATATCATCAGGTTTCATTATTCACACCTAACATCTAAGTGCAGAAAATGATTTGTCAAAAATATCTTAATGCATTTAAATCGAGCGAAACTAATAAATATTAGTCCATCGCAGCAATCCAGTTTTTGATAAGCAGTATGCCCTCTTCATGCGTAAGCTTACGCCCAACCTCTGGCATCATCACTCCAGGATCCGTTGAGGCAATTCTATGATATAGAATTGACTCTTCTGGTTTGCTTGGCACTATCCCAAACTTCAATCCTCCTGAACCCCTACCAGCTGCTACGGGCGGCTTCATTATTCCCAGTTTGTATGGGTCACTTTCATTGTAAGTGAGGTACAAACCAGTATTCTTTGCTGGCCCCTCTGGTCTATGGCAATGCGCACAATTGATCTCGAGCCAAGCTCGCGACCGCTCTGCGAGTGAGCCCGTATTTGGATCATCCCAAATAGGAAGCAAAGGGCGAGCTGAAATTTCAGGTAAACCAGTTAACATACCATGAGCACTCCAATAGTCCAGCTGATTGGAAGGACCTGAGGAATAAGTATAAGCTTTGTTCAGTTGCCTAGCAGTTGGGCCGATGAGACTCATCCTTCCTGATAGTTCATGACAACTTTTACATTGCCCAAGATTGGGCACCGAATAGTTGACCTGCCTAAGTGTTCCATTAAGATCAGTCCAACTTACGGGTACATTCCTCCCTGCAATTTCAAGTGTCGCTTCAGTTTGCTCATCATTCCAGACATAAGTCAAAGCATTCCAACCTTGCTCATCATTCAGTAAAAGTCTGGTCTCAATTATTCGTTTATCAGAATTCTTGTTCGTGAGGTCATTGACATAATAAAAGTTCTTGATCAGTATTGTTCCTTTCGGAAAATCCATGACTTCCGTGGCATGGTAGTTCGCTTGAGTTCCTTTTGGTATTTTAACAAATCGAGATTTGAGGGCATAATCTGAAAAGAGTGGTGTATTGAGCTCATAAGGAACAACTCCTTTCGTAGGCAAAAGAGTATTCAGTGGTAAATCAAAGAATCCCCATTCGGAAAGCTGCTTTGGAAAATCCAGATCAACACTTCCGACGAGCGTTACCTCTTCCAGAACCATTGGTTGCTTTTTAGGAGAGCATCCAATAACAGCTAGAAAACAGCCTATAATGAAAAGATGATTCCTCATAACTTAAGAATCGGATCCATTGCTTCACCCACGCATTCGAAGTTGCCCAATGTCGTATTCAAGTTTTCAAAGTCATTTGCAGCATCCAAATTAGCGAAAGCGATATCTGTTTCATCAATGCACATTGTCAATTGCTCACCACTAGGATAGATACCATCCCAAACAATATCTGGAGTAGCAAAAGGAAACTTGAATAGAAATAGCTTACCAAAATCATTACTCAAGGTTGGAAACCAATAATCATTCTGGAAGGAATTGTCATGAATGAATACGTTCGCTGGATAAGGATTATAGTCTATATCCCTTTTTGATTTTTCTATGTTTGCATTGAGTTGAGACTCATCTGGAGTGGCGAGTGCTTCCACTATATCATAACTCACAATAGCTGTCCCAACTGTCCGATTATTCGTAATTTCATTTTTGAATATCTCAATATCTCGAGTGGCTAAAAGCATAATTCCGGTGCCTGGCGGCACGGTGGCAACTACATTACCTGCTGGAGCAAAATTCCGGAAGTTGTTATTAAATACATTATTGAGATAGACCCGAGTAGTATGTCCGTACTGCGTAAGGCCAGGTAAATCGAAAACCAAAATGCCTCCTGTATTGTCATGGGATGAGTTATTGTAAATTTCTACCCATTTTGAGTTTTCACTCTCAATGCCTGCCACATTGTACATAGCTTCATTGTTTCGCACAATCACGCTATCCGACTGACCTACATAGATCCCAGCATCCGAAGCTCCTATAGCTATACATTCTTCTATTAGTACTCTTTTGGACAATACAGGATAAAATGCATACGCTCCATTCTGCTCATCTGGTTCACCTGTCCATTGGGACTTTACTCTTCGAATGGTAACACCACGAGAATCAGTGATCTTGATATTATCTCCTTTGGCATTTTCGATAGTGAAATCTTCTAGGGTAATATTAGTAGCATTGGAGATTTTCAAACCTTCTGCCCCTTCTTCTTGCATCTCAAATGAAAGAATGGTTTTATCTATCCCTTGGCCTTTCAGTGTGATGTGTTTTTTACCATCAAGAGATAAAGATCGCTTGAACATAAAATGCCCCTCTGGTAGATCAATGACCACACTATCTTCAGATGTGATAAGTTGAGTTTGTAAGTCTCGCTCAATTGACTTCCATTCACTCCCAAGCTCTTTTACATCTATATCGGTACACGCAAAAAAGAAGGGCGCCAGTAACGCGCAAATCACTTTCCTATTCATAGTGAAAAGATAAGAAAAGACTTCACCAAATAAAATCGAAGCGGCTATTTCAACCAGTCAGGTTTAGTCGTATTCACATGAGCTCCCAGCATGTTGAGCAATTGATACAATCCAAAATAGGTTCGATTCACATAAAGTCCATGACGTGATCCTCTAGGATGTTTGGAGTTCCTGAGCTCCTTCATATTGCCTAACCTTTCACTGAGAGCATAGATTTTCTTGAAGTAGGTATCATCTGCAAAATCGAAAGAATCTACATGGAAAGGCATACCCAAAAGCATGGTCATATCTTTGAAAATAGATATAAATAGCGCTTTCTCAGATGGGCTATCATCTTCATAAATGAAATTCAAATCAAACAAAAGTGGCAAAAGATTCTCATCATTTTCTATAAGGTCTTTGCTCATCAGCTTGAAATAACCTTCATAAAAATCCTGTGGTATTTCCTTGACACATCCGAAATCAATTACACCTAAGGTGCCATCAGGTCGCATCATAAAGTTGCCTGGATGGGGATCGGCATGTACTTCTTTGAGTTGATGGATTTGATGATGGTAGAAATCCCACATCGCCTGCCCTATTTGATCTTTGGTAGACTGAGAAGGATTCGTTGAAAGAAATTCTTTAATATGTGCACCCTCTATCCAATCCATGGTTATGACACGGGCGGCTGAGTATTCTTTGTAGTATTCAGGAAAAACTAGATTGGGTATATGACTACACGCCTTAGAGATGCGCATGGAGCGATTGACTTCTAACTCATAATCCGTCTCCTCCAAAAGTTTAGATTCCACTTCATCCATGTATTGATCTAGCTCTCTTTCATTCAAACCAAATAGTCTCAATGCGAAAGGTTTCACCAATTTTAGATCTGACTTCACACTTTCAGAAACGCCAGGATATTGTATTTTCACCGCGTATGTTTTGTTCCCAATGGTTGCTCTATGCACCTGACCTATCGATGCAGCATTTATCGCATTTTTGGTAAACGAGTCAAAAATATCAGATGGAGCTTTTGAAAAGTACTTTTGAAATGTTTTGACAACTAGCGGAAATGATAAAGGCGGTGCACTGTACTGACTCATCGCAAACTTATCCTGATAGGCCGTTGGTAGAAGGTTTTTGTCCATTGCCAACATTTGAGCTACTTTCAATGCACTACCTTTCAATTCGCTCAGCGAATCATAGATGTCCGTAGCATTATCCTCATCAAGTTGATCTCGTGTTGCATTTTTATCAAGCAGCTTACGGCCATAGTGCTTCACATAATTACCTCCAACCTTTGCTCCGGTTTTTACAAAACGCGCTGCGCGTGAGACCTTCCCTACTGGTATACTTATTTGCTCCTTCATTGTCTTAAATTCTGTTCTTAGAACAGCGTTGTGATTAAAAAGTTAATTGAAGAGGCATTTATTTCTCAACCTTGAGAAATATCAATACTTGAGTATATTATTTTCTGTTTTGAAATAGAAATTTTCCAAAATCAATCATCGAGTCAAGTGCTCCCTTTCCTACTAAATCAAAAGCTAGATTTACAGATTTCTCAATTGCAGCGTCTGTCTTTTCAAAATCACTACTCGTATCCTCCACCCAAAAACGCGTGATGTATAGAAAATGAAACCAAAAGGCTTTATCGTACTGCGAGGCAAAAGGTCTTTCAGCTACTTCAAGAGTATCCTTTCCTTCCATCAATAAATCATTGATTTGACTCTTGAACATATGTCGTAAATCTTCTAAAAAGGTCGGATTAAGTTCATGCTTTGGCAATGAGCCAAATCGCATAACAACATAGCTCCTATTCTGTTTCAATGCCTCAAGCCATGTGTAGTAAAGTGATAAAAGCTTTTCGCGAACAGTATATTCTGTATACGCTTCATCTTTCTCTAATGCAGCAGTAGTATCAACAAACCAATCTGACCAGATCGATTTTTCTAGCGCGATAAAGGAATTGAAAAACTTATAAAACTCAGCCTCTTGCAATTTCAGATCATTCGCAAATGCATAAACAGATTTGGGAGCTTCCCCATGCAACAGCAGGTGCTTTAAGTAAGCATCCTTTAATTGATTTGTATCAATTTGCTTGGTCTTTGGTTTGGTAGATGTAGCCATGTGGAGATAACATTAGTTCAGAGAAAAAGTTAGCAAACAATAACAAAATAAAACCCATCCTATAATCAGGATGGGTTTTCAGCGACGAATGATTTAGAAAGCAACTCTATTAACTATTGCGAATTTAGTTCTTTCAAGAAAAGCTCACAATACCCAAAATAGGGCATTTATTTCTTTTTTAATTCTCAATCAGATCATCACTTTCTATTTTTTACCAATTTTTACTTGTTGACGGAAAGTGCCAGCATCATCTGTAAAGACCATGAAATAAACACCAGCATTATATTGAGAAAGGTCAACTTTGGTACTGTGTAAGCCCATTCGGTGATCTAGCTCTTCTTCAAAAAGTTTAATCCCTCTCACGTCCATAATTTCCATTTTCAAATCTTCCAGTTTTCTATAAACAAGGAAGTCTGCTTTCATCACACCCTCCGTAGGGTTCGGATAAAGTTTTATGTCCTTGATATACGGTTTCAAAGAGTATAAAACTTCTTCAGCTTCTACGACAATCCCATCTTCAGTAATAGTTGCCAAAAGTGTGAATTTCTGATTCTCCTTATCTCCACCAACTATAAACTCAATTTCTGAATTAGGATCCATAGGCACACCAGGATATTCGATATTCAACCTGTACTTGCCTTCCTCTATTCCTTCAAAATTGAAACGCCCTTCATCATCAGATTCTACATAAGCATAGAGTTCATAGACATCTTCCTCTATCCTTCCAGCTCTTACAAATCTTCGCATAGAACACGCCGCCTTTTTCACTTTTCTACGAGAGTTTATTCTTCCATTACCCTCTTCATCTTGATTACCATCATCTTCAAAATCGGATTCCAATACCCCTTCAAAATCGGCCCCAGTCTCGATAATTTCAGGCTCTTCATAGAATATCATCTCTACATCGATACCTTCTACCCTATTCCTTACCTCGATTGTAGTTGCATCTGCAAAAAACTCTGCTTTTTCAAAATAGGTAACTATAGTATTTGGGAAAGCTACTCTATTTGGATTCACCAATGCCAAGAAGTCTCCTAACACCACATTTGTAAAGGCATATTCCCCACCTCCATCAACTAGTGCAGTATCTTCAGCTACAAATGGTCCTTCTGGGGTTTTTCGATAAAGTATAACTTCTCCATCATCAAGAAGGGTATTGCTTCCATCTGCATACACAGTACCGAAAACATCCGTTCTTGCCAATATGTTCTTGTTTCTACTTGTTATGGTCAAGCCAGGAACACTTGGATGAGTCATTACCACTCTATAAGTTCCCATTTTATCAAAGTCAACATTCTCAATTTGGTACACTCTTGAATTAGCGCCTATGATTGAATCAACAGTATTATTGAAAAGCTGCCCAGCAATATACTTTCCAAAAAACCATTGATATTGTAGTCCTGTGCCACTCATGTTGATTCTTAAGATTTTATCATCACCTGCTTGAATTGTGTCATAGGTGGTGACATCATATCTACGCTGAGGTATATAAGTAACTTTACTACCAAGCTTCACATTCGGAATAATGTCTTTGAATGCAAGCCTGTTGTTACTTATATCAGCAGATGTAATCGATGGCCAGTTTGAGATATTCGGGAATGATCTTAGGAAATGATCCTTCAAGTTTAGCGAGACAAGACCACTCAAATCAGCAAAGCTCAAAGGCACATCTCCCTCAAATATTTGGCTCTGATCTCCATCACTTAAATCTGTGTCAATTACCGCAGGTAGAACAAGCTCTGTAACCCTATCTCCAGCTACAGTCACTCCATCCCAATCAGAAGTGAGCGCACTCGATGCATTCCAGTTAAGTGTTATAGGGAAAGCACCTTTATTTACTGCTGCAGCGAATGCCAGCAAAGCTTGCTTATCCCTTTCCAATGATGAAAGTTTTAAGTTGAAAGGAAAAGTCCTCAAAGTCACACCTGGATAATTGGAATTGGTAATCTCCAATACATATGTGCCTTGATTTGGCGTGTCTGGATTAGTAAGTACCAATGAGTTGCCAAAGATCTCAATACCTGTAGCCGCCTCAAGTGGAGCGCCATTAAATAACCATTTATAAGTATTGAAACTTCCTCCAACCGAATAGAAAATTTCTATCTCTTCACCTACCCGATGAAGACTATCCACTCTTTCAAAAAGCGAATCCTGTGGACTTATGAAAAGACGTTTGTCCTTTATTAGTCTATCATTCAACTCAAAGGCTCCAAAATCGAGGGAATTGTTTCTGACTAAAAGTGAATCAGAAATAGACTTGCTCAAGTCTGTTAGTATTGTAAACCTATTCTTATTCCCATTGAAGTAATACAAATAAGGAGCAAGTGCCAAAGGAGCAATTGAACCAGTAAACTGGTTATTGCTGATATCAACAAATTGAAGTTCTTTGAGATTAGAAAGAGAAGTTGGCAAAGCACCGACAAACTCATTATTCTGAGCTTTGAATTCCAAAAGTTTACTCAATGAACCTAATCCAACAGGTAACGATTCTGTAAAGTGATTATCGTTGATGTATAACACCTGCAAATTCGTCATTCCTCCCAACCCAATAGGAAGTGGTCCTTCAAAGTCATTGTTATCCAATCTAAGGACAGCAAGTGTTTTTAATGTGCCAATTTCAGCAGGAACGAAACCAATAAAGCCATTATTATGTATCTCAAACTGCTTAATTTTCAACAGCTTACCTAAATCCTTCGGAAGCTCGCCAAAGAATTTGTTGTTATATAAATCAAGGTTTTCAAGATTAACCAAAGTCCCAACTGAGCTTGGAATGGTACCATCCAATTGGTTGTCATTAAGTGTTAAGTTGACCAAAGCTGTTAGATTTCCAAGTGCTCTTGGTAATGGACCTTTCAGCTTATTGCTACTAAAATCTAATACTTGAAGAGCAGTTAAGGTTGTGATTTGAGAAGCAATTGTGTCTGATAGATTATTGCTATTCAAGATCAATGAAATCACGCGTCCATCACTATTGAAGTTGACACCTTCCCAGCCAAGTGGCGAACCTGTTAGCCATCCTTGCTTTCTAGTCCAATTGGCACCCCCGTTCTTATTATAAATCGCTACTAAAGCAGCTGAGTCTGCTTGATTCACAGTCGGTCCACCAGCTTGCGGTACTTCTACAATGGCTAATATTCTATTGCTTGGTACATCCTTTTGATTGGTTATCAATCCAGAAGGCCATAAAACTTCAACGCTATCAGCAATTGTAGCTAGTCCAAGTCCAAACTCTAGGGCAAGACTATTACCACTACTGATTCCGTTTAATGATCTAACTGTTTGACTTTGCCACTTATTATTAGCTTTGACTCGCACGCGTGCCCCTATTGCTGTACGATTTGATTGTATACCCTTAAGCTGAACAGTTAACCAATTGTTGGTATTACCATTATTACGATACATGTAATTCGCACCTGTAAATTCCTGATTTGGCAGGAAGATATCCATGGCACCATCTCCATTGAAATCAGCCAAAGAAATATGTGAAAATTGATTTGTTTGTGGAAAGGCTTGATCCTCAATTTCTAGCATTCTGAACTCGGCATTACCATTATTATAGAAAATTCTAGCTCTAGAATTCAGCATTCCTATGATGTCTACATTTCCATCATTGTCAAAATCAGCTACGCTATAACCTCTTCCTATAAAATAACTACTAACTGGAATACTCGATTCGGTTACAAAATCATCTGGAGCGAAAAACTCAAAGGCCAGATTACCATCATTGAGATAAAGACCAAACATGTCCTGAGTTCTATCTCCAGTCAACAAATCAATATTTCCATCATTGTTGAAATCTGCCCAAGAAAAGCCCCTTGCCCTTAATGAAGGATTGGAAATTAAATTTTCCGTGTATGTCATTACACCAGCCCCATCATTCAAGAAAAGCATATTGTAGGCATCGGAAGTGAAATACAGATCCTGATCTCTATCATTGTCTATATCCACATTACTCACTGTCCAAATCAGGATAGGCAACTCAGCAAGGACTCCAAATTGATTCTCTAATTGCTGTGTCAGTGTAAATCCACCTGATCCATCGTTTGTGAAAACCATTCCATTAGAATTAACTATGTCTAGGAATCCATCATTATCAAGATCTACCCAAATACCTGATTCTGAAGGTATATTATCAGTAGCTGTTGTGACTTCAGTGGCAGCAATCTCAAAGCTCTTACTTCCTGTATTGTGATAAATTCTATCTCCGGCTACATCACGTGTTGGCACCAATAAGTCTAAGAAACCGTCATTGTCATAATCACCCCATGCGGCTGATCTTGTAAATGCCTCCTCAGATGTCGCAATTGACCCAATGATTTTCTTGAACGTACCATTACCTGTATTTTCATATAAGAAGTTCGCCGGTTGATCGAATGCATTGGTTACATAAAGATCATCATCACCATCACCGTCAAAATCTCCCCAAGATCCACCGTAACTCGTACGTGTGATGTCGGTTGTCACAGTATTTTGAACTGGTTCGAAAAGAGCCGCCTTGTGTACAATAGAAGACTCATTTGAAGGCAATGAAATTTCCTCTCCATTATAAGATACTACCCTGTAATAGTAATAGCTATTATCTAAGCTGTTCACATCCATAAAAGAAGCACTAGAAACAGTATCAATATTAACATACTGAGAAGAGGTACCTCTAGAGCGTTGCACAATGTATTGGTCCTCTTGACCTTGCCATGTCAGTTCAATCTTATTGCTACCTGCCAAGTAAGCCTGAGTAACTGAAGGAATTGTTAAAGCTACTACTTCAACTGGCTGATCACCTATCACCCAGAATTTTGAGAACCCATTAATACCATTACCAATATCCACCCAGTTAATCCTGAGAGTGTCATTTTCAAATGTAGCATCAAATTCGTCTACTTGACTAAATCCTCTTCCCGGAAATCTCCCACATCTTTCTCGTATTTCTCCAAAATTCTCAGAATATCCAAAGAACTGATCGTACCATCCCGCAGTGACATCTGATATTTCAAAATATGAATAGAATGGTGAAGTGATATAAACCTCATCTCTTTGCGCAT
>JBLIFO010000041.1:0-18684 GCA_047633875.1 Marinoscillum sp.
ATTAAAATCTTCAGAGAGCAATATTTTTCCCTTGTCATCACGGAGTTTGATGTTTACACGATGTGCGCTGGTATCCGCAAAGAAAACCGTGTAAATCTTATCAAGATCATTCTTATATACACGCACCTTTGCAGTAATCGACTCTGGATCGCTCGCAAACGCCTGCAAACTGATAGCTGTCAAAATGTAGAAAATACTGTTTCGCAAAAGGAACTCGAATTAAGTCGACCACAAATAAAGCCACATTATCGAACTGCACAGCTATAAAAAGGAGTGAATTAGAGATATCGCCGTAGAATGGGGATATTCTAGAGGTGAAAAAAAAGAGCCCTGCGACTAGACATCTACAGGGCTCAAACCGACCGAAAAAATTAATGACTAATCTCTCTTTATCGAGCTAATGCCAGCTTCATCAATGTTCACATTTTCTGTGCCTCGATATCTCACTTTACTTACACCCGCCGCTTCTATTTCTAGTTCATCTCGGGCATAGACTTCCGCGTTAGATGCTCCCAGTACTTCGAGAACTACACGATCTACATTCAAATCGAATGCTTCTAATCTTGATGCTCCGATAACCTCAGCATAGAAGTCCTCAGCAGAACCACTTATTTTCAAAGAGGAAGCTCCGGTAAGGCTTACTTCTATATTCTTGACATGTAGATCGGCATCTATGTCGCATGCGCCCACAGCATTAATGGTCATATTGTTTCCTTCAAAGCCACGTATTTTACCATCACTTTCACCTAGAAGCTCCAGGTAGTTAAGCTCTGGCATGATGATAAAGAGACCAATTTTCTTCTTTTTCTTATCACTCCACCATTCCCAGTTATCCTCTTTGAATTTTACTTGAAGCTTTTCGCCAACCTGATTGACGTAGACTTCATCCAGGTCATCATCATCACCTCGAAGGAGAACTTGCCACTTGTCACCTTTTCTGATATCAAAGTCGAAGTATGCTGCCACTTCCACTTCATCAAAATCCTCAAAAGGAAAATCAATACGATCCAATTGGTCATAATCTGAGTTGACACCTTCGTCTGTGTTTCCCAATCCCATGCTTGAAGACCTGTCAGCACACGTTAGACATTTGATGCCAGATCGGTCAAACGCCCAATCGTTACCCTGCATTTGATAAGCCTTGTAGCCATTGAGGTGAAGCGTGTTGACGAGTATTTCTTCAAGATCCTCATCCATACGGAAGGTTTTTCCGAAAGGAATGTAGAAATAAGCTTTCACTTGTTGGAATCGATAAGGTACTTCTTCAGGGAAAGTAATATTCGAATCGAAATAAAATTCATCACCTTTTTGAGTCACCTCATATTTCACTTGCTTAGCGTTATCCTGTGCCGATTGTCTGTTTTCTCCTCTGCTTTCAATATTTAGCATAAGGTGATAGGTGCTATCGCTATGTCCACGTAGCATGAGGTCAACAGAATTGAAATTATCCATCATCAGGTCATTTAGCTTGAGTGTTGGGATGCTTTCAGTAACAGGGAAGGTTTTTTCCACACGGATGTCATCCTCCACAGCAAATTCTTTCGCAAATCTTGGAATAGAGAAGGTTGCGAATATGACGGCTAAGACCCATAAGGAAAATAGTGACCAGCCTACATAGGCATTAGCTACTCTGCGTTTAAGGATTATCACCAATCCTAGTAGGCTTAAAGCCAAAGATGGAATAGCTAATACAACAAAAGCAGAAGTGATAGTCCAAGTATCTAAAGAACGCTGAATAAGTGCAAGCGGAATATCACCTAAATGCACATATGCTTCCCAATCTCCTATGCCGAGTGCTCCAAAAAGGGCGATAGTTAAGGCAACCATCAGCACAAATCCTAGGAGGGAAAGGAATGCTCCAAAACCAATTCTTAAGATTTCACCAATAAGTTTAAAAGCTGGGCCTAAGATTTTACCCAGTCCATTGATGATGATTGCTATCAATCTAAAAGGGAAGAGCAATATTTTCACCAACGCACTTTCTTCACCCTCTTCCACCTTGAGTCCTTTTTTTACATTTTGCTCAATATTGGAGAGGGTGACTGGCTCCCCCATCATTTGCATTTTTTCAGTGATACTTCGAGCTTCTGGGGAGATAATCCAAAGGATGATATAAGCGATGATCCCAGCTCCTCCTAGGAAGATAGAGAGGACAAATAGCAATCTAATAACTGTAGTATCAGTACCGAAATAGGCCGCTATTCCACTGGCCACACCGCCTATTACCCTTCTTTCACCGTCTCTAAAGAGTTTTTTGACCTGCTGGTCTTCTTCAAGAAAGGCATTACCTGGCATTACAATCCAAAGAATGATGTAACCTAGAAGTGCTGCTCCGCTAAGTGGTACCAAAAAGAAATTGAATAGAAGTGCGAGGAATAGCAATCTGATCCATAGTGGATCAACACTAAAATAATGAGCTATACCAGAAGCTACACCACCGAGCATTTTTCTGCGAATGTCTCTATAAAATCGCTTGCTGGTATTGGAAAAACCTTCCCATGCTGGCGCTTCCGTACTTTTAGATTCTTCTTTAGTTTGCTTTTTAGGTTCGTCCTCTGGCTCTATACTAGCTTCGAAATCTGTGGTAGTTCCCATAGTAGCGATGAGTTCATCCACGTCTTCTATATTCACAGTCTGACGGCCATCAGCAAGCTTTGTTAAAAAAATCTCCGCAATACGGCTTTCGATATCTGAAATGATCTCACCACTGTCCTCAAAAGATGAAAAATATGCTATAACTGAATCCAAATAGTTTTTCAGTTTTTCGTAACCATCTTCTTCTATATGAAAGATGATACTTCCAATGTTGATGCTAATAGTCTTTTTCATGATTGTTGAGTTGAGTGCTTCACAGAAATGATATTATTGGTCGAGGACACAAGTTCATCCCAGGTTTGTCCCAAACCATTGAGGAAGTCGGTGCCTTCTGTAGTGAGAGTATAGTATTTTCTGGGTGGTCCAGAATTGGATTCAACCCATTTGTAGTCTACTAACCCCGCCTTTCGGAGCCTTGTGAGTAGTGGGTATAGCGTCCCTTCCACTACCATGATTCTTGCGGAAGTCAGCTCCTCGAGCATATCCGAAGCGTACACTTCTCCTCTTGCAATAATATGAAGAATGCAAAACTCCAGAATCCCTTTCCGCATTTGCACCTGAGTGTTTTCTATATTCATTTTCCATGCGTTTAATCTGCCGCTTGCTTGCGGCTTCATTACTCTATACGGAAAGGTACTATGTATAGCCGAGTACTATATGAAAAATATTTGCTCGTAATCGAAAATACTTTATATAGTGATATGTAAAATTAGTAAAGTTCAATAAACAGAAAGAATTGACGTTAATTTCACCATCTATTGATAGTGAACATTTTCGTGTTGAGGCTGCTTCATCTAAATTACCAATTCAAATCACTTGGATGTACAGGCTTGTTTTTGTTTTAAGTTTTTGGATCTACTTTTCGCCTTTGCTGGCGCAAGACAATGCACCCAAATACAGCAATGAATTTCTCAATATCGGTGTAGATGCTCGTGCCTTTGGCATGGGAATGAGCATGGTCTCGCACACAGCAGATGTATCCGCTAGCTATTGGAATCCTGCTGGTTTGGTTTACTTACCGGCCGACTATCAATTGGAGATGATGCACTCGGCTTATTTTGCTGGGATTGCGAACTATGACTTTGGTGCCATTGCCGGTAGGCTGTCAGATAGTTCTGTTCTTAGCCTTTCTGTCATTCGCTTTGCAGTAGATGATATTGCAGATACACGATTACTTATAGATCCTACAGGAGCTATCAACTATGACAATATTCGCTTTTTCTCAGCTGCCGATTATGCTGTCTTGCTTTCTTATGCTAGAAGACTTCCCTTTTTGCATGGCTTAGATTTTGGGGCAAATGTTAAAATCATCAGAAGAGTAGTAGGGCCATTTGCCAAATCTTGGGGGTTCGGATTAGATGCTGGCGTACAAAAGAAATTTGGGAAATGGAATACTGGTCTAATGGCAAAAGACATATTTGGCACTTTCAATAGTTGGTCTATAGCAGATGAAGAGCTAGCCGAAGTATTTGCCCAGACAAACAATGCATTGTCAACGGGTTCGCTGGAGATCACTTTGCCAACTTTGGTGCTAGGAGTGTCTAGGACGATTGATTTGAGTAAAAAAGTATCATTACTTAGTTCATTAGACGTGATTGCTACTACTGATGGCCGAAGAAATACTTTGATAAAGACAGATGCCTTTTCAGTAGACCCTGCTTTTGGGCTTGAGTTTGGATACGATCGACTGGTTTTTGTAAGAGCAGGAATGCGACAGTTTCAGCAGATCAAAGATTTTGACAATTCACTGACTTGGTCTTTTCAGCCAAATATTGGTTTAGGTTTCAACGTGCAGGGCATCACCATTGACTATGCATTCACAGATATTGGCGATCAGGCAGCAGGACTTTATTCACATGTTTTTTCTGTAAAAGTAAATTTCGATGTGGAAGATTAGAACATTCGTAAGCATTGCGCTGATGAGCTTCACTCTCATTATTCAAGCTCAGGTAGTGGGCAATGAATGGATAGACTATACCAAATCCTACTATCGTATCCGTGTGATTGATGATGGAATCTATCGTGTAAATGCATCGGAGCTTGCTGTGGTGGGAGTGCCTGTCAATAACATAGCGGTTAATAAATATCAGCTTTTCCGAAGAGGTGTAGAGGTCGCAATCAATGTGCGCGATGATAACAATGATGGTCGATTAGATTATTTAGAGTTTTATGGTCAGCGAAATGATGGAGCTGCAGACAAAGAACTCTATGTAAGTCCGGATGCTCAGCCACATGACTATTACAGTTTATTCTCAGATAGCGCGGCCTATTTTCTCACTTGGCATGCCAGTTCATCACCTTCTTTGGGCAAGCGCATTTCTTTTTCAAATGTCAGAGACTCGACTGGTCTTTCAGCACAGCCATTTCACATGGCATCTTCATTACAACTACAGACCAATGCTTACAACCCAGGATTCAGGTATGGAAGCGGTGGTGATATCCAAAATCCAGCTTATGAATATGGTGAAGGATGGACGGGGAGTAACATCTCAAAAAATCAATCCAAGTCTTTTTCATTTGTTCTCAATGATGCCATTACCAGCGGTACTCCACCTTTGATCGAAGTTGTTTTAGCTGGGATAAGCAGTTTCGATCATGTGGCGGATATCAGCGTTGGGCCAAGTGAAGCTTCTGTAAGGAAAATTGGGACGGTGACTTTTCAGCAGAGAAATAGTCAGAGATTTAGTGCCTATGCCGCATGGTCAGATGTGGCGGCTAATGGGAATCTAGTAGTGAAAATCACTGTTATTGGTGTTACTGGGCAAACGGACGTGCTTTCTGTTTCCTCTGTTAAAGTGGACTATGCTCAAGGTTTTTCGATCTCAGGAACGTCCAAAACCTTCAATACTGTTGCCTCAGGGAATACTAGAGGATATATGAAAGTAACTGCCACTACCACTGCACCTGCTACATTTCGTGCATTAGACATTACAGATGCTACTAATCCCATATCACTATCTCCTTCTTTATATGCAGATAGACTTGATTTAGTTGTTACCAATTTCTCACAAGCAAGAAAACTTCATGTATTCTCAACTGTGAAAGCAGTTGGATCGCTTCAAAAGGTGGATTTTCTACAAATGAATTTCGCCACAGCTAATTATCTTATAGTAGCCCATCCAACTATGGATAATACGACAGGGGGAATAAATCCAGTAAGTGAATATGCAGCCTATCGAAGCAGTGCCGAGGGAGGATCTTTCAATGTGATCAATGCCAGCATACTTGATATTTACGATCAATTTGGCTTTGGGGATCCTAGTCCTGTAGCGCTTCGCAGATTTTGTACTTACGCAGTAAATAATGGCTCGGCTGAATATCTATTCATTATAGGGAAAGGATATACTCCCAATTACAATGTGTTCAGAAGCACTGCCACCGTGACGAATTATGTGCCTACTTATGGATTCCCAGGCTCTGACTTGCTCTTTGCAGTAGATCCATCCGATGGAGATCTTATTCCAGATTTGGCAGTTGGGAGGCTCAATGCATTGTCTAGCGCTGAGGTAAAGACTTATCTGGATAAGGTAAAAGAAATGGAGCAAACGCCATATGATGCCCTTTGGCGCAAAAATCTAATTCACTTAAGTGGAGGTCAGACAGCTTCTGAATTGGCCATTTTCAAAAGTTATATCAGTTCTTTTGAGGTGATAGCTGAAGGGGATTTTCTAGGTGGGAAAGTAAGTAGCAAGAGCAAAGCGACCACTGACGCAGTAGAGCTTATTGATGTGAAAGGTGATGTGAACAAGGGTGTAAGTTTGATTACTTTTTTTGGTCACTCTAGTAGTATCGTTACAGATATAGAGATAGGTCGTGCATCTAATCCAGATGAAGGGTATATCAATAAAGGTAAGTATCCCGTGTTACTTGTAAATGGCTGTAATGCCGGTGGCATATTCGCTACTGTGTTGACATTCGGTGAAGATTGGATAAAAACACCAAATGCTGGGGCATTGGGGGTGATTGCTAACTCGGACTATGCTTTGTCCTCTGGTCTAAGAAGATGGTCGGATTTATTCTACAAAGAAGCTTTTACCAAGGGAGATCAATTTGGATTGTCAGTAGGCAAGATTATTCACAATCTGATTATTCCATATTATGAAGTGTATGGGACTGATATTTTTAGTCAATCCCAGATTTTTCAAACCTTATTTCAAGGTGATCCTGCTATCAAATTATTTGGTTCCCAATCTCCTGATTTTGCTTTATCTGGTAATGAGCTAACCGCATCTTCATTTGGGTCAGATCGTGTTTTGGCAAGTGCAGATTCATTTTTGATAGAAGTGCCTGTACAAAATTTTGGCAGGACTATATCGGATTCATTGGGCATTAAGTTAGAGCGTACACTTGCAGATGGTACGCAGTTGACAAGTTTCTATAAAAGGCCTTCAGTAAGGCGATTGGATACTTTAGAGTTGTCAGTAAAAAATGATCAAACTTTAGTAAATGAAGGTATCAATAACTTTTTGGTGACACTCGATCCTGGAAATCTCATTGAAGAATTGAATGAAGTGAATAATAGTGCTTCGCTGGAAATCTTTATTCCTCGAGGCAATACTATACCTCTTTTCCCTATTGATTTTGCTCAAGTAGGTCAAGACAAGGTCGATTTGGTTTGGCAGTCAGCGAATCAACTTTCGGATGTGCGAAGCTTTCAATTAGCTATTGATACTACAACTTCTTTTAGCTCCCCTTTTCATAAACAGGAGATCATTTCTGGAAGCCTAATCATGAATTATGAAATTGATTTGGCCACATTGCCAGACAGCACGACTGTTTTTTGGCGTACAAGATTTGACCAATCTCAGCCCAACGAAGACACATCATGGGTGCAACATTCATTTACAAAAGTACAGGCAGGCGGTAATGGATGGATCCAATCAAATGAACGGCAATTTGATTTGAATTCATTTTCTGGTGTTTCTTTTAGCCCTCTGACTGGGAAAATGTCTTTTCAAGAGACATCAACAGATGTCAGCGTCAATACGCATGGAGTGGGCCACCCGAATGGGTATGATGCTTATCAAGTGATAGTGGATGGTATCAACTTGCTGGCAACCAACAATGCAGCTGATCCTGTTTGTAAAAAGCTCAATGCGGTAAATGCCGTGGTATTTGACAGGCAGTCAGCACAGCCAACTAGACCACTTGGGATCTCAGGTTCAGACGTGAGCAATGATTTGGTATGTGGAAGACTTCCTCAGATGATTTACAACTTTAGCGAATCAGAGATGCTGGGAGGATCTCGTTACTTGGATCTATTAATTGACCGTATGGATGATGGCGACATGATTTTACTGTTTTCATTTGATTCTGTGGCGTTTTCGAATTGGGATACTCAGTTGAAATCTTCTCTCAATCTAGTAGGGATTGAAAATAGTTTGATTGATGGCTTAACCAATGGTCAACCCTTGGTAATCCTTGGAAAAAAGGGGGAGTCTATAGGTTCGGCTGCAAGAGTAATTAACGATGGCAGTGCTATTCCAATAAAAAATCAAGCAATCTCATTTGTAGGGGCAGCAACTGGAAAATACTCTGAAGGAAGTACAAAAAGCACCTTAATTGGGCCAGCGAAAAAATGGAATTCTTTCCTTCTGAATTTAGCAGCAGAGGCTTCTGATTTTTGGAATTTGGAAGTGAATGCTGTGAATACAAATGGTCAGGAATTATCTGTTTTGGATATAAATACTGTAATAGGTAGCATTGATTTGAGCAGCGTAGACGCCAACTTATTTCCATACCTATATTTCAATCTTAATTTTTCAGACAATCAACTTCAAACCCCAATTAAACTTGGTAGCTGGAGTGTAGATTATGATTTACCTCCAGAAGGAGTCATTTCAGGGGGAAACACCACACCCCTTAAGCTACAAGAGGGCGAAGATTTTTCCTCGAGTTATTTATTTCAAAATCTTAGTTCAGTGGATTTTTCAGATTCTCTGGATGTCTCCATCAGATATGTCAATGTAAGCAGTGGGGTGGTTGAAGTGGAACAGCAAGTAGTAGGGCCGCCTTTAAGTGGAGATAGTGTGAAGATTAATCTAATCACAGAATCTCAAACGAAAATTGGAGACAATAGTCTATCACTAACTGTAAGACCTAGAGAAACCGAACTTTACGGAGTAAATAATATTATTAAATATCCTGTTGCATTCACAGTATCTCAGGACAATGCGAACCCTGTGCTGGATGTAACTTTTGATGGTGGGTATATCCTGAATGGAGATATTGTCTCTCCAAACCCAAATATCTTGATTAGGCTAAAGGATGAAAACACCTATTTATTTAAGCAAGACACATCGGGAATTATGATAGAATTAAAGGCGCCTTGCGAGACATGCATTTACGAGCGTGTAAATTTTACCGGTGCAAAGCTTACCTATACTCCAGCAGCAGAAAATCAAGATTATGAATTGAGCTATGCCCCGGGCCCATTGGTGGATGGTGTATATGGCCTTCGAGTACAAGGGGTGGATCAAACGGGTAATAAATCTGGGGCAGAGCCTTATGAGATCACATTTGAGGTGATCAATGAATCTACTATCACACATTTTTACCCATATCCCAATCCATTTTCGACCAGTACCAGATTTGTATTTACACTTACGGGAAGTAATATCCCAGATCAAATTAAAATCCAGATCATGACCGTATCTGGTCGCGTAGTTCGCGAAATCACGCAAGATCAAATAGGTCCGCTAAAGATTGGCAACAACATCTCTCAATACGCCTGGGATGGCCGTGACGAGTATGGTGACCAATTGGCAAATGGTGTCTACTTATATAAAGTCTTCATCAGATCCATGGGTAAAGAAATGGACCATAGGAACACCACTGCCGATAAAGCTTTTAAAAATGGTTTTGGGAAAATTTATCTCCTTAGATAAGCTTTTCAGAATAGAGAAGCTAGCTTCATAGCTACTCCCTTGTCACCCTCGATCTTCATTTTACCAGTCATGAATGCCATCATCGGATTTAGATCGCCGTGTATCATGTTTACAAAGTTGTCAATGCTCAACTTGATTGTGCAGGCAGCTTCTGTCTCCTCATTCGTAACTACGGAGGGAGACACAGTATCATCAAGATGGATATAGCCTTCATCAAATTTAAAATTGATTTTGGCTTTCACTTTTCCGCCATTGTTAGCGGCTAGTTTTTTTACTTTTTCTGTGGCTTCTGCAAGGGTCATGTTATTGTAGATTTATTAATTCTTTGGAATAAATTTTACTTGGAAGAGGTTAGGCCAAAGCTTACCAGTGACATAGATCTCTTTCCTTCCTGCATGGTAAGCGATACCATTATACGCTTCAGCGTCATCAGATTCAAACCTATCATCAAGGCCACTCATGTCAATTACGGAAAGTACTTTTCCTGATTTTGGATCGATAGAAACGATAACCTCTTCTAGCCATACATTGGCATACAAAATCCCATCTATCATTTCCAGTTCGTTGAGATTCATCACTTTGGATTTATCTGTGTAGACCTCCAATTTACCGACCTCAGAAAAATCTCTTGGGTCGATCAGGTGCAGTGTCTCTGTACCATCACTCACGATCAGGGTATCCCCAAAAGTTGTGATACCCCAGCCCTCGTGAGGATAGGAAAAAGTCTGTTTTTGCTTAAGGTTTAGGTCATAAACAAAGCCCGTATGTGAAGTCCAAGTGAGTTGGTAGATCTGATCTTTCCATATGGTGCTGCCTTCTCCAAAATACTGGCTGGCCAATGAAGTAGAGCTATAAACTTGGGCTGTTTTAAGGTTGATTTTGCTTAGACGACTCTCACCTTTTTGCCCAGTACTTTCTACTAGTGTGTCTTCCATGAAAAATAAGCCTTGCGTGTAGGCAGTAGGATCATGAGGTAAAGTTTGAAGTACTTGATAGCCCGTTTTTGTAGGCGTTACATCCGAGAAAAAAATGATTTTCGGGTAATGTGTCTCTGATAGATCTTGGCAGTATACGCTCACTTTAAGTTTCTGTATACCAGTTTTACCTAACTCAGCTTTCCAATCAAACTCCTTTTCCAAATAGACAGATTCTTTACCTTCATATTCTAGAACTATTGAATCTACGGGAGTCTCTGATTCTATTTTGAATGCAACCACATCACCCAGGACATACTCTGCATTGATTTTAGGGGATACAAGCCTAGTTTGCTTTTTGATGCGTGGGGAATTTTGGGCAGCATCTCCTGCTTCTTTTTCGCTATTACATGCGATCAAAAAAAGAAATGAAAGAAGGACAAGAGTAGCTGATTTCACGTGATTTTTTATTTGTTGCAAACCTAGCAATTTCCTTAGTATTAGGATACTACTAAAGTCCACTTGCAACCTCTAGTGCATATCGATGGTCTTCTTTTGTTCGGCACCAAAACTCCACTTCATAAGTAAAGGAACAGTGATACCTTGGAAAAGAACCGAACATGCCACGACGATGTAAGTCATCGTGATGATCAAGTCCTTGCCGTGAAATTCTGACAAAGAAAGAGACAGTGCTATGGATAGTCCACCTCGTAATGCTCCCCAAGTGAGCACGGGTATTGTTTGTGGAGAGAAGGACCGTTTGACTGACATCAATTTTATTGGTATGTATACACTCAGCCACCTTCCCAACAAGACAATATTCACCGCAAAGAATCCGGCAGAGAAATAATCCAACCTTCGTGGAATCACAAGCATTTCCAAGCCAATCAGAACAAAAAGCATAGCGGCAAGGGATTCTTCCATCAGGTTCCAAAACTTAAAAACATAGTCTCCAGCGGCACTTATCACATGTTCGCCTTTTCCCTCATTCCCAATTACAAGTCCCATGACAACTGCAGCTTGTTTTGAAGAAACGTGGATAAAATCAGCCAAGAATGAGCCGACCATGACCATGGCAAGTGTGATCAAAATCTCAACTTCTACCGCTTCATTATCGACATATTTGAGCAATTGAAAGCCAATAAATCCCAGGAACAATCCGATAAAAATCCCACCGCCTATATCTGCACCTATTATATAGCTAGTTTCAAATACCGATAGTGCATGGTCTTCACCAGCATGGGCTATATCCAGTAAGGTGAGCGCCAATACCACAGCTACTCCATCATTGAAGAGTGATTCGCCTTGAATTTTAATTTCTAAACCTTTATCCAAGCTGAATCGCTTGATAACCTTCGTAACAGCGATTGGGTCAGTTGGGGAGATCAAAGCACCAAAAACTAGGCAATAGATATAGTGAAGATCTAATCCCAAAAGATGGGTCATGTAATAAACCAGCGTCCCAATTACTGCTGTGGAAATGAAGACTCCTGTAGTAGCTAGTACCAAAACAGGTGTCCTCTCTTTAGATAGTTTCTTAAAATCAATCTGTAAAGCCCCTGCAAAGAGCATAAATGAGAGTACTACTTGATACAGTACCTCAGCATATTCGTATTCTTCAAGTTCCTCAGCACCTATTTTTAGACTAGGGAAGATTGCCCCTGCTATTAGAATAATAGCAGAAAGTGCCATAGCCATGATCATCAGACCTATGGAAGATGGTAATTTTAAAAAATAAGTATTTACGAATATGAATAACCCCGCTAGGAATATAAAAAGGGCTAAAATATCTAAAACGTGCATAGTTGTTGCCGATTAATCTTGACGCGTTCTACCGCAAAGTTATTTCAATAAATGACTAAAATAATAGTCCAGTTGGTGTAATTGGCGCTGTTTACGGATTTAAGGTAAACAGTTTCTTTTGGCGGTTTATATCGACATTCTGCACGAAAGTCCCTGTGAAGATAGCCTCTTTTCACTTTGATTGCAAAATGGGGCAATAAGCATTCACATCCTTTTCATTAATTTGCGAGACATGAATAAGGCATTTGAAAAATCGTTTTCTATTTTGGAAGAAAGAAAGAGCAGGCTCTTTACCAAACTTTCTGATTTCAGTAATGATCAATTGGCCACCAAGCCAGCTGAAAATGCATGGTCGATCTTGCAAGTACTTGATCACTTGATCTATGCGGAAGCAGCCTCACTGGCATACACCAAACGAAAAATGCAAGCAGGAGACCAGCTGAAAGATGCTTCCTCAATCACATTTTTAAGAATGTCATTGTATGACGCCATTCTGCGCACCCCTTACAGAATAAAAGCCCCAGCAGTTGTAGCCAGTCCGAAAGGGATTGAATCATTGGAAAAGGCATTAACTGAATTTACGGCAATGCGCTCAGAACTGGAGGAGTTCTTGGTTTCATTTCCCGACAAATACCTTAAGAAAGGAGTTTACAGGCAACCTCTTGCAGGGTTGATTTCGGCTCCACAAATGATTCGTTTTTTTGATGCCCACTTAAAGCATCATATCTATCAAATTGACCGAACTTTGAAATTCGTTTCTTAGTTACCCACCTATGCTGATTTGCAAAAATCTTATTCACACTTATAAAGCCGGAAAAACACTTTCTTATCCAGATTGGGAGGTTTCCCAAGGTGAGCAGGCTCTCATTATTGGTCCATCAGGATGTGGAAAAACGTCTTTACTTCATTTGCTTTCTGGGATACTAAAGCCCGCAAAAGATACGGTGAGTTTGATGGGAACTGATATTGGATCACTTAGTCAATCTGAGTTGGACGCTTTTCGAGGTGAGCACGTGGGCTTTGTGTTCCAAAAACCACATTTGATCTCAGCACTTTCAGTTCAAGAAAACATTTCGTTGGCTGCTTTTTTCGGTAAGCGAAAATTGAAAAAAAATAGGATCGAGGAAGTTTTGAAATCTTTGGCTATCGAGGAATTGGCTACCAAGAAGATACACCAGATAAGTCAAGGTCAAGCTCAACGTGTAGCTATTGCAAGGGCTGTGGTAAACGAACCATCCATAATATTCTGTGATGAACCGACTGCAAGTCTTGACGATGCGAGCTGTGATGCTGTCATTCGATTGTTAATCGATCAAGCCAAAGCTTGCAATGCTTCATTGATAATGGCTACACATGATCAGCGGGTGAAAGATCAATTTTCTAATCAATTGGAGCTATGAGCATATTTTTTCTAAGTTGGAGAAGTATTATCGCTAAGCCACTGAGTAGCCTACTGAGTTGGTTATTGCTCACTTTTGGTGTTTTAATTGTGCTATTGATTCTCCTGATCGCCAATGGCTTGAAATCCGAAATTGGCAAAAATGCACAAGGCATAGATTTAGTAATCGGGGCAAAAGGCAGCCCACTTCAAATTATCCTTTGCAATGTCTTTCATGTGGACTTTCCTACCGGAAATATCTCTTTGAAGGAAGCGGCTACTGTATCTAGAAGCCGATATATAGAGCGGGCGATACCTGTTTCTTTAGGTGATAGCTACCGCGGCGCCCGTATCGTTGGCACTACGCAGGAATATCCAGGACTCTACAATGCCGGCGTTTTAAAAGGTGTATGGTTTGAGGATCATATGGAGGTGGTGCTAGGGGCTGGTGCAGCCAAGAAGTTGGGACTAAAGGTCGGCGATACATTCGAAAGTCAACATGGACTTTCGGAAGATGCTGATAGTCATGGCGGTCACCCATTTATTGTTGTTGGGATATTAGAAAGTACGGGAACGGTAGTAGATCAACTTATCTTGACTAGCCTGGAAAGCATCTGGGCAGTACACGGTCATGATGAGCACGAAGAACTGGAAGACTCTTTAATGACCATCGATCACTTGAAAGTGACCGTGACCCAAGAGCAATATGAAGAGGAGGACATCACCTCACTTTTGATAAAATACAGGTCTCCTATGGGCGCCGTAATGTTGCCCCGAGCGATCAATGCAGAAAGTAATTTACAGGCTGCTTCACCTGCTTTTGAAGCTGCGCGGCTCTTTAATATTATCGGTGTTGGCGTGGAGATATTGAACTATCTCGGTCTATTGATCATTATCATATCGGGATTGAGTGTCTTCCTTTCATTGCTCAATTCTTTGAAAGACAGAAGGTACGATATCGCCATCATGCGATCCATGGGAGCCACCGCTATTCAGATATTTTCTCACATCCTTATTGAGGGAATGATCATTACTTTTGTTGGAGTGGTTTCGGGGCTTGCACTGGCGCACGGATTGGTTTATATACTGGCATCAAACTTGGAAGGCGTGAGCCCAGAAAGTTTTTATTTTATAAATGAGGAATGGTTGGTTTTGGTTGGATGTGTAGTGATCGGTTTGATCTCCTCAATTATTCCAGCATTGGTTGCTTACCGAACTGATATTTCCGAAACACTTGCTAAAGGTTAATTATGCGTTTTACGATACTTATTATCACGATTCTTTTTGCTCATTTTGGCTTTAGCCAAAGTACATCTTCCGATAACTGGAAGGCACTTGGTCAGATAGAATACGAAAAATCTACTGATGAATATGGAGAAATCTATGTTCCAAAATTTGGCGAGGATATCAAAGCTTTAGAGGGCAAGGAGATAGTGCTTTCAGGCTATATCATACCTTTTGAAGGAATGTTTGAGCCCAATCATTTGATAATTTCCTCAGTGCCAGTAGCTTCATGCTTCTTTTGTGGCGGAGCGGGACCAGAGTCTGTTGCGGAAGTGGATTTGAAAGAATCTGTCAAATACACAGCGAAGAAAGTGACTGTCCGAGGCAAGCTCAAACTCAATTCCACGGATGTCGATCAGCTTATGTACATCATCGAAGAATCCACTATGTCCATCAATGATTAAATTATGAAAAACTTAGCCATCCTATTCCTCTCTTTGTTTTTTGCTTGTGGTACAGCCAAAGAGACCAAAGAAGAAAAAGTAAACCTCAAAGATCAAGTCATGGCTGTACATGATGAAGTGATGCCCAAAATGGGAGAATTGCGCTCTGTTCAGAAGCAATTAGTGATGAAAGCTGGTGAAGAAGGACTTGACAGTCTAACTCAAATGGAATTGACTCAGATCGCAGATAAAATTAATGAAGCCAATGAGTCTATGATGGTTTGGATGAGAAATTTCAACCCGCAATTTGAAGGAAGTGAAGAAGCAATGGATGCCTACCTCAAAGACCAGCTAAAGTCTATAGAACTGGTAAAAACAGATATGATGGGTGCCTTGGCTGAAGGTCAGGAGGCGCTGAAGTAAGAGCTATTCCTCTTGACATTTCTCTAGCCATTTAGTGACCTCCGAAACATTCGAAAGCCCCGCTTCATTGCCCCAAGCATTAGAGATGTAAGTCACGATTTCCGCAATTTCAATAGGTGCTAAGTTTTCGAAACCTGGCATCATTTGGTTGTAGATTACACCATTTACCTCTATAGCTCCGTTCTGACCATTTTTAATCAAGCAAGCTGCACGTGAAAGATCGGTGAGTAGATAGTCGGATTTCGCAAGAGGAGGATAGAGTTTTGCAAATCCTTGTCCTTCGGACTGATGACAGTTGAGACAATTGGTCTGATAGAGTTGCTTTCCCTGGACAATGTATTGTCTCAAGCGCATCTCGTCTTGAGGTTCTTCGGTGTTTCCGTTTTTGGAAGGTGTGCCACAAGAGAGTAGCCCCAGAAAACTTAGGAAGAGTAAAGCGTAAGACTGTCTCATTTCGATCCAGTAAGTCTTTTAATATCGTTGATTAGGATATCTACTTGCTCGGGCACTGTGCCGTCATAAACTCCACGGATTCTTCTTTTTTGATCGACCAATAAAAAGGCTCCGCTGTGAATAAAACCACCCGGTGCTGACTCGTCTTCATTTGCCACTACCATGTAGCTTTTTTCGCCGATCTCGTAAATATCCTCTTTGTCGCCAGTCACAAAATGCCATTTGTCAGACGTGATGCCAAGTCTAGCTGCAAATTCGTGGAGAAGTGCCACTGTGTCGTATTCAGGATCAATAGAATGTGAGAGAATTCCAACTTTGGGGTTGTCCTTGTACACTTCATATACTCGTAGCATCTGTTGCTTCATCACTGGGCATATGGTAGGGCATGAGGTGAAAAAGAAATCCGCCACATAGACCTGATTGGTAAAAGTCTCATTGGTTACCATATTGCTGTCTTGATCTACAAACGCAAAGTCTGTGATAGTGTGGTAAACTGTGTCATAAGTAGTCCCTGATTCCGTTTCAGTTTCTATGATCTCTGATCTGCCAAGAATGGGAAGTTCATAGGTAGAGTTGACTTTTCCACAAGACATACATGTGACAACTATTGCTACAGTTATTATAAGTTTATTCATTTCTCTCTGATTCGTTTATAGAGTTTGATGGCGAGCATGAGCATCACGCCAAATACCAATATTCCCAAGGTGCCCCAAATCCAGCTTAGTTGATTTTTTACAACTATCAAAAATACGATGGCCACAAGAAATAGCGTCGCAACCTCATTCCAAATTCTTAATTCATTGGAAGAAAATCTTGCTTCACCTTTTTGTAATTTTTTAAACAACCAATGACACGAAAAGTGATAGACATAAAGGAAAAAAACAAATATCAACTTGATATGCATAAAAGGCTGCTGCAACCAGCCCGGCTGTTGATAAATCAGCAAACTGCCGAATATCAGCGTTATAATAGCTGATGGCCAAGTAATACCCATCCACAGTCTCCGAGACATGAGTGCCAACTGGGAACCTAAAATTGATTTTTCTGGTTCAGACTTTTGTGTGGCCTCTGTTTGATAGATGAACAGCCGCACGATATAGAACAGCCCAGCAAACCAAGTCACGATAAATATGATATGTAAGGCTTTTAAATATAAATAGTCCATGAGCGTGACAAAATGGGTGAAAACTAGTTAGACTTACAGTGGTCTTGAAAGCCACAAAAGTGCAACCTGCTATAGACTTATCAAATAGTTGTTGAGGAGCCTAAACATCAAATGTAACAATGAGTGACCAAACCAGACTGTGGTATTTTGAAGATGTGGATTTGTTTGAAATCCTGTGTCCCACCAAAACCCCGAGTTTAGAAGAAGCACACAACCCCAACGTGTTCAAAAAGGATGAATTTATATTCTTTCCAGATCAGCCGTCATTGAATATCTACATGATAGCAGAGGGACGTGTGAAGATCGGTAGCTATCTCGATGATGGTAAAGAGATAATCAAGGCTATACTTGGCAAAGGCGAGATCTTTGGTGAGTTGGCGCTGGCAGGTGAAATCAAAAGAACAGACTATGCACAGGCAATGGACAACAATACACGTGTTTGTCCTATGACTATAGATGGTCTAAGGGATTTGATGAATGAAAATCAGCAACTCAGCTTGAAAATATTCAAAATCATGGGCTTTCGTTTACGCAAAATGGAGCGTAGAATAGAGTCACTAGTATTCAGGGATGCTAGGTCTAGAATTGTGGATTTTCTTAAAGAAATGGCGGAAGAGAAAGGCCAGAAAGTGGGTTTTGAAACAATGATCAAAAATCACCTTACACATAAAGATATCGCTAGTCTTACTGGTACTTCACGTCAGACTGTCACCACGGTTCTTAATGAACTTCGCGAGGAAAACATTATCAACTTCGACCGAAGGAGGATTTTGATAAGAGATATGGCCAAGTTGGTCTGATAATATTACGCTATTGTCGTGCCTTTGACCAGCTAAGGATTCACTATTGACTAAAATTGAATCCATGAAAAGAATCCTAATTGTTTGTGCGCTTCTTGGTTCATTTTGGTCGCAAGCACAAAACCTGCAAGCCTATACGCCTTCTATACTTTTTAGTCAAGGGGCATGGGAGTTTAAGAGCTTCCAGAATTTGTATAGCCAAAAGAAATCCTTCGATGCAGACGGGGGCTTTGGTAAGACATCAGCAGTCCCAGAATCTCAGATTTTTTTCACTTCTATCAATCAATTTCTCTATGGTATCAACAGTCAAATAAATGTTGGAGTGGATGTCTGGGTGAAGTCTACCTCCTTGCCAGATGGCGCAAGTGACCGAGCGTCCCAAACAGGCATTTCATTGATCGGTCCGAAAATCAAAATATCCCCTTTCAATTCTATCAAGAGACTCTCGATACAATCTTCTTACTTGATGCCTATCATCAAGGATCAGGAAAATCGAAATACTGGAGCTGAGAATCCGTTCTTTTTCTTCTCGCATGACCGATCTATTTGGCTTACACAGTTTTATTATGATTACCAGATCAATGACAAATTGCAGCTCT
>JBLIFO010000042.1:0-18499 GCA_047633875.1 Marinoscillum sp.
AAAGAAATGCTTCGGGTATTGATCCATGTGAATGATCAACTGATCTAAATCCGACATGGTCTGATCGATACTATTGTACAAAGAATCATTGGAGATCAGTTTGCCTAAAGTACCTTCTTCATTGGTTATACTAGCCACAGTTTCATTCAGCCCATTTACTGCAGCTCTAATGGTAGCCAAAGTTTCATTGATTTGGAGATTGCTCAACGAGTCGAGTAAGCCTTCTGTTTTTGCGAAAACGGGATCTATTCCATCTAGTTTTCTATTAAGATTTTGAACCAATAAGGAGGTTTGATTCATGATTTGAGCAAGTTTATTTTGATTCTGCCCAATGATTTCATTTACGCTAATTGTGGTCTTTTTCAATTCATTCAATGTGACATTGATGGTTTCTCCGCTTCCTTTGAGACCTATTAGAATTTCATTAATCCTAGTAATTGTCGTATTGAGGTTATTTGCAACAGGCTCAGCACTAGCTAGGATATCTTCAAGTCCTTTGTCTATGACAGAGATCAAAGTGTCTCCGGGTATAAGTGGTCTTTCTATGGAATTGACAGTCAAAATAACACCTTTGCTACCCAAAAAATCTGTATTGGAAAGCGCAGCAACTGTAGAATCGCCTAATACGATAGCATCATCAATATTCAACTCTACCAGAATCAAATTTTCTTCACTTTGTAGCAGGCGAATTTTTCCAACCCGCCCGACTGTAAGTCCATTAATGATCACTGGATTGGATTTATTAAGGCCATCTACTTTATTATAAATGGCGTAATACTTATTCGTGGGTGAGAAAAAATCCTTTCCTTTCAAGAAGTTGAAGCCGTAATACATCAACGCTCCTGCTATCAAGGCTATTAACCCTACTTTAAATTCTTTCGACATTACTTAGATTTAATTCATGGTCTCTAATTCTTCCTTATACTCACGGAAGGCTCGGTATATACCAGAAGCAATATAGACTTGATTCAAGGGATCACTTAGATCCTTTTCTTCTTTTAAATTACTAAGATACCCTACTTCCACCAATACACTGGGCATAGCGGTACTCCACATGAGATATAGATCAGATTGCTTTACACCTCTGCTCTTGCGCCCAACTCTGGTTCGCATTTGATCTTCAATTTTTTGCGCAAGGAGCATACTCCGCTCCTGAAAGGCTGTTTGGGTTAGCGAAAAGAGAATAAAAGACTCTGGAGATTTTGGATCAAAATCGTAATTCTTTTCATAATCTTCCTCAAGAAGGATCACTGAATTCTCACGTTTGCCTACTTCTAGATTTCTACCAGAATTTTCTATTGACATTACATAAGTCTCTGTTCCATAGATTGAAGGGTTGCTTACCCAATTGGCATGGACTGAGATAAAAAGATCCGCATTTTCTTTATTCGCGATATTCGCTCGGTCTTTTAATTGAGGAAAGCTGTCCTTCCTTCGCGTTAAAAGCACCTCTACCTCAGGGAGATTTTCATTAATAATGCGCTTGAGCTCTAGTGAAACACCCAGTGCCACATCCTTCTCTTTTATGAATGAGCCACTTGTGCCTGGATCTTTACCTCCATGGCCAGCGTCAATCACTATTTTTCTGATTTTGTAGGAGCGTGTATTCACAGTATTGAATGCACCCAAAACCAATAAAATCGAAATGCAAAACGGGATTGCAATATTTCTCAAGGCTGCTCGGTTATATAGTGAAATGCCATATTTTTACGCAAAATTGTAAATTTTTAATCAGTTATTAAAATCAGTTGGCTTGAGGAGAACTGCGCTTGTGTCTATTTTATTTCTGGTGCTCCTGCCGCTTTACGGACAAACTGACTCTACTTTTTCCCGTAGAGCTGACTCTGCCCAAATTATGGAATCTCCTGAGCTCAAATTTACAGGAAATGAGCTGATTCCCGCGGCTACTCTTAACACAAATAATGCCGTAATCGGTGATAGCATCCAAATTCCAGAATTTACAGCTGACTCCTCAGCATTAGCTCCGGCAAAAAAGAAAAAAAACGATATCGAAACGACCATTAATTATAATGCGAAGGACTCGATGGTTTTTGAAATTGAAAATAAAAGGCTCCGGATGTACGGAGATACGCATATAGACTATGGCGGTATCACATTAGAATCTGGTCAGACTTCTATCGACTGGACAGAGCGAAATATCAAGTCACAATACACACTTGATTCCTTAGGAAGAAAAAGAGGGAAACCAGTCTTTTCGGAAGGATCCGACTCC
The DNA here is from genome assembly GCA_047633875.1 of Marinoscillum sp. Classification (GTDB taxonomy): domain Bacteria; phylum Bacteroidota; class Bacteroidia; order Cytophagales; family Cyclobacteriaceae; genus Marinoscillum. The sequence continues at coordinate 2,234 of JBLIFO010000042.1, forward strand.
TACGAGACTGATGATATTCTTTACAATTTCAAAACGAAACGTGCAATCATAAAAGGTGTAATCACAGAACAAGATGGCGCCATCATGCATGGTGAAGACGTTAAAAAAAATGAAGAAAATGAGCTTTTCATCAGGGACGCAAAGTACACCACCTGCAATCTTTCAGATCCTCACTTCTTTATCAAATCGGAAAAAATTAAAGTCATACCAGGGAATAAAGTTTTGTCTGGCCCATTCAATCTAAAATTCAGAGAAGTCCCTACACCACTTTGGTTTCCATTTGGGATGTTCCCTCAGCCGAGAGAGAAAGCCTCTGGTATAGTTTTTCCATCCTATGGTGAAGAAACTAGGAGGGGCTTTTTCCTAAGAGGGGGTGGCTATTACTTTGGCATCAGTGACTATGTGGACTTAAGGCTAACTGGAGATATATACTCCAAAGGCGGCTATGCTTTTGATGCAACTTCTAATTATAAGGTGAGGTATAAATTCAACGGGGGTCTAAATTTCGCCTACAATAAAAACATTACAGAGTCAGCAGAGGAGCCCATTGAGACGAATGATTTCTGGATAAGGTGGAGTCATCGTCCAGAGACTCGGGGCAATTCGAGCTTTAGCGCCAGCGTGAATGGTGGGTCAAGGGGCTTCAACCAAAACAACAACGTAGCAATCAACAATCCAACAAGAAGTATCAGCTCAGAATTCAACTCCAGCCTTAGCTATACACAGAAATTCAAAAAAGTACCGATGAATATGTCCACCAATTTTCGTCATCGCCAGAATATCCAAAGTGGTATTTATAACATGACATTGCCTGATCTTGCATTAAATGTCAACAGGATTTATCCTTTCAAAAAACTGGTCAAATCCTCAAAATCCCCTCTCGCCAAGGTCAGTTTAAGTCATAATTTCCTAGCTAAGAGTGAAATCACCAATGCCCCATTGACCACATCAGGTTTCGGTTTCAATGTGGTAAATACTAGTGAGGCCAATGAGGATACCTTAGAGTTTAATTTTGACAACCTCAGTGCTATCTACGATCGAGCAAAAATTGGAGGAAAACATAGTATTCCAATATCTACCTCATTCAATGTGCTGAAGCATTTCACTGTTAGTCCGAGTTTCAACTACAATGAAGTATGGTATACACGCTCTTTGGATTATACATTTATACCTGAAGAAAATGGTGTTAGGGTAGATACAGTTGAAGGTTTCTCGCGTGCTGGCAGCTGGAACTCTGGTGCATCTATGAACACACGACTTTATGGTATGTATTATATCAAAGGAATCTCAGCCATTGAAGCTATCCGACATGTAATGACCCCAAGCTTGTCCTTCAGCTACAATCCAGACTTTGGCGATGAAAAATTCGGAGTATATGAAACCATTCAAAAAGATACACTTGGAAATGAAGTAAGAGTTTCAAAGTACCAAAACTTCGCATACGGAAGCCCATCAGGTAGCAAAAGTCAGACATTGAGTTTTTCACTTACCAACAATATAGAAATGAAGGTGAGGAGTAAAAAAGACTCTGTAAATGAGTTCAAAAAGGTGAAAATCTTTGACAACTTATCGATGAATACTGGGTATAACTTCGCAGCGGATTCATTCAAATTGAGCAATATGAGCTGGAATGCACGTACCAGCTTTTTTGATAATAAGGTAAATCTCACATTGAGCGGAGCTTTTGACCCCTACGTATACGTAGAAAATGGTACTGATCAAGGGAGAAGAATCGACCGATATGCTTGGAACAATGGGCAAGGTTTGGGGAATCTAAGAAGTCTATCTACTGCTGTGGGGTTTACCCTGAAAGGCAAAAAGTCGGGAAATGCTAAAGACGATACCCAAGAGCAAAATGATCGAAACGGGTTCAGTGCCTATGACAATGATGGTGCAGCAATCGACGATAGTCCATACGGCTCCTTGCAGGAAAAAGAATATATTAAGGCCAATCCAGAAGAATATGTTGATTTCAACTTGCCATGGAGTCTGCGCGTAAGCTATAGCGCTAATAGAAGTAAGAATGGCCTAAGTGATGCAGAAATCACCAATCACGGGGTGCAATTCAATGGAACTCTGGGCTTAACAGACAACACCCAAATCACTTTCAATTCTGGCTATGATATCAAAAATATGGATTTCACACAGACGCGTTTAGGTGTGACCAGAGACTTGCATTGCTGGTCGATGAATTTTTCATGGGTGCCATTTGGTAGATTTCAATCATTTAGCCTAGTGATTAGACCTAAAAGCGCAATTCTTCAAGATTTAAAACTAGAAAAAAGAAGAAGTTTTCAAGATAATATAGGATTTTAGCAGCATCTATTAAGAAATAATGCTAGATTCATTCTTTCAATCAGCACTTTGGACAGCAATAAGAAAAATACCTGCGTAATAGTTGAGGATGACAAGGGTCATCAGGAGATTCTGCAATACTATCTTGATAGAATTAGTTCCTTAGAAGTATTAGGGATATACTCTGACACTGTCAAAGCAGTAATTAGTATAGAAAAACATCGGCCAGATATCATTTTTCTAGATATCAATATCTCAGGATTACAGGGTCCAGAGTTTATAGAATTGTTAGAATATCAGCCAAAAGTTATAATGGTCTCTGCCTTTCCAGAGGATTACATGACAGATAATTTTGATATCGCCTACCAAGCTTATATCCAAAAGCCAATAGACGAAATCAAACTTCGCCGAGCGTTGAGTTTCTTCTAATTAAATCTTCAATAGAAAAATACTTTTTCTTATCTCTTGCGACTGCTTATTTTTGCCGTGAAAATCAAAAATCATGGGAAGAGCATTTGAATATAGGAGAGCATCTAAGGAAGCACGTTGGGACAAAATGTCCAAGATTTTTCCAAAGCTTGCAAAAGCAATCACTTTAGCCGTAAAAGAAAGCGGAGCTGAGCCTGAGATGAACGCCAAATTGCGCACAGCAATTCAAAATGCGAAGGCTCAAAACATGCCCAAAGACAATATAGACAATGCCATCAAACGAGCCATTGGATCGGATGCTACTGACTATACTGAGATCACCTATGAAGGTAAAGGCCCACACGGTGTTTTGGTTTTTGTAGAATGCGCTACAGATAATACTACAAGAACTGTCGCCAATGTGAAGTCCTACTTCAATAGAGCTGGTGGTGGTGTGGTTCCAAATGGCTCTTTAGAATTCATGTTTTCGAGAAAAGCTGTATTCGAATTTGAGAAAACAGAACAGATGGATATTGAAGAACTCGAGCTTGAATTGATTGATGCTGGATTGAAAGAAATAGAATTGAATGAGGATATCATCTATCTCTATGCTGACTACACGGATTTTGGTAAGCTCTCAAAAGCCTTAGAAGAGAAAGGAATAGATGTGAAGAAATCAGCATTGGAGCGAATCCCTACTACACCTGTGACATTCTCAGAAGAGCAGATGGAAGAGATAGAAAAAATGCTCGATAAAATTGAAGATGATGATGACGTGCAGGCAGTTTTTACAAATATTGCCTAATCAGCTTATTTGAAGGTCACCATCCTTCTACCAGCCTCCTCGATAGCATAGGATTTTAATTCGCCGAAAGTAGTCTTATCCATATTGGCTAAAGATTGCGCAAAGTCTGCAGGCACTTCGTTGCCTTCAGAATCCCACCATTTGTCGGCTATTGACTTGGATGTTTGCTCATCTATATCAAATAAATGTAGGTGAGCATCAGAAATTACCCAATGCTTGTCCTTGCCCGCATATCGGTTGAAAATCATCCCACGAATATTGGTAGCATTTGCATCGCCTGTTTTAAAATAGGCTTCAGTGTAAGTCATTGTATCAGGCTCCGTCATGATATTGTCCCAAAACTTCTTCGATGCAATAATTTGAGCTGTAGAGACTAAATAGGCGGATTCCCTTTCAAGCGGGCCCCCACTCAGATCGCATGAGGCTTTGAATTTCTTTTTTTTCGAAAACAGATTAAACATAGAGTTAATTAGGTAGTGGACAGTTTTTGTTTACTCTATTTAAACGAAAAGGTTTCCCAAAAAAAGGTTAATTATCTAGCCATTTCCTCAGAGGATGACTCATAGTACCCTCTATCCGATAGGGTAAGAAATTGCTGAAAAGCTCCTCTTTGTACCAGTTCCGCTCTCTAGTTTTTTGAATCACATCGCTATGAGCCGAGCTGCTGTAGGCATACTGCATCATCGCTTCTTTGCTCTCCCAAAAGCTGATAGTCGCTTGCATGAATAATGGATATTCTCCTATGCCTTTGGCATAAATGAGCCCTTTTTGCTGATTGACTATTTTTCCTGTAGCAGGCACATTGAGCCAAAAATCAATCAATTTTGATGGATAGATAGTTGCTCTTGTAATAACACCAATCGGACCGCTTTGGTACTCTTGGAAATCATCGAAGGGCATCCCGCCAGCCCAAAGACCTTGGGCCTTGATGTTGCCCATAAAAACTGTTGAGTAATCATTTGCATGAGCAGAAAAATCTTGGAAAAGAAGATTTTTTGAGAAAAAATCCTCGGCGTGGGCCTCTGATTTCCATACACTCAGCAACGCATAGGTAGAGAAATCAGGCCATGCAGAAAAGCCTCCTCCAGATCCACTACCCATCAGCCTCACAAAAGAGAGACCAGACACTTCATCCGGGCCGAAGTTGTATGAACCCATTTGCCGGAAGATCCACCATTTGTTCGCACCAGTGAAGTGAAAGAAGGTGATGCAAGTGATTTGTGGTGACTTTTCCATTGAAAGATTAGACCAAATATTAAAGCCTTTGTTCGAAGTTAAAAAAGATAATTCGTTAAGAAATCTGCGGATCCACTACTTCATAATTGTCCGAGCTGAGCATGTGCTTCGGTATATTCTTTTTGATATATTCCTGAAGTTTGTAAATAAACCTCTCTTTATCATACTGTTTGGTCATTATGAGGCTGATTTCTCGTGCTTTCAAGCCGGAGGCAAGCGGCAATACACGTTCCTCCTGCACTTCATCAAGGCTAAGCAAACACAGTTCAGGCAGAATAGTTATCCCACCTTTTTGATCCACAATACGAATTAAGGCATCAATGGAGTTGCTTCGATAGTTAAACTGCCTCGTTTCACGCACTTTGCTGACGTTGCAAATATCATTGACCTGATCGCGGAAGCAATTACCCTCATTAAGAATCCAAAGCTCATCATAGTTGATTTCGTTGATCTCAAGATTGGTTCTATTACCGGTATCTTCAGAAGAGTAAGCATAAAATCGCTCATAAAACAGCACTTCATAGCGGATGCCAGGTGAAGTAAGTGGCGTGGAAATAATCCCCACATCCAATGATCCATTGCGAACACCAGAGATTACTTGCTCCGTGGTATATTCATAAATATCGATACGGAAATCTGGATAGTCTTTGAGAAGTGCTGGAATAAAAAGTGGCACTAAATACGGCGCAAGTGTAGGTATTACACCTACTTTCAAAGTACCAATGAAACTTGTATGAAGCTCTTGCGAAAACCTCAAAAGTCTTTTTGCATCTGTCAGAATATGATCAGAACGGTCAAGAAATCGTGCGCCATCATTGGTCACTTCAATAGGCGAACTAGTTCTATTGAATAGTTTTATGCCAATTTCCTCCTCCAATTTCTTAATTTGCGCACTCAAAGCAGGTTGGCTGATCCTAAGTTTTTCAGCGGCCTTTACAAAGCTCCCTATAGCCCTTAGGCAAAGTGCATATTCTAACTGATTAAGTGTCATAGTTTAAAACTATCATTCTATAGAATCAATAAGCAAATGAACCTCTTTTTTTTGATCGAAAGACTAAAATTCAATTACAAGAAATAAATTACTTGTCTAAAATAAAAATCAAAAAATGAAGTTTCTCCTATATTTCGCATTAATTACTGGCGCCCTATTCAGCTGGGCACAGACAAGCACTATATTTCCAACTCTTGATGGAGAAAGTCTTAAGCATGAGCAAGTCGTCATTCCTCAGGATGCTGCCGGTCAGCATACGCTTGTCGGTCTTGCATTTTCGAAGAAATCAGAAGAATACCTCAATGGATGGTTTGGACCCATTTACGACCAGCTTATCAAAAAGCCAGAAGCAGGTTCACTCTTCGCGTTTAGTTATGATGTGCAAGTTTACTTTGTGCCTATGATCACTGGAGCTAAGCGACCAGCTTATGAGAAAGTAATGAAAAAAGTGGAAAAGGATGTTGACAAGAAATTGCATCCAAATGTGCTCTTCTACAAAGGCACCATGAGCGACTACAAAGAAAGACTTAAGATAGATGACAAGGACCTACCCTATTTCTTTTTGCTAGATCCCGAAGGTAAAATCATTTACAGTACCAAAGGCATGTATAATGCAGCCAAACTTCAAAAAATCGTTGATCAGTTGCCCTTTGAATGAGTAGTTTAGCACTATGAACGATGGTCCAATTGGTGTCTTTGATTCAGGTTTCGGGGGTTTAACTATCCTTAAAGAAATCAAAAATGTACTCCCAGGATATGATTATTTATATCTCGGAGACAATGCCCGTACTCCATACGGTACACGTTCATTTGAGACCATATATGAGTACACACTTCATTGTGTGAAATACCTATTGGATCAGGATTGTCCTTTGATCATTTTGGCTTGTAATACAGCTTCCGCAAAAGCTCTTCGGACGATACAACAGCGAGATTTACCGAAAATCTCGCCTGATCGAAGGGTGCTGGGAGTAATTCGCCCAACGACTGAAGTAATCTCAAACTACACAAAATCAGGACATATTGGTGTACTTGGCACTTCAGGTACGGTGAGTTCTGAGTCCTATCTAATAGAAATAAAAAAACTTCATCCCCAACTTCAAGTCTATCAGCAAGCGTGCCCCATGTGGGTGCCGTTGGTGGAAAACGGGGAGTGGAATTCTAAAGGAGCAGATTATTTCATTGAGAAGTATATTGATCAGCTTTTCACAAAATCAGATCTGATCGACACCTTGCTACTCGCCTGTACGCACTATCCAATATTAATGGGAAAAATAAGGGCATACGTCCCTAACCATGTTTCGATTTTAAATCAAGGTGAAATAGTGGCACCTAGCCTCAAAGACTACCTTCAGAGACATCAGGAAATTAATCAGTACTGTACCAAAGGCGGAAAAGTGAAGTTTTTGACAACAGATAGCACAGAGAGTTTTGATAAGCAGGGTGAAACCTTTTTTGGCGAGAAGATTATCAGTGAATTTTTGCATATTTGAAGTCTATGGCATTCAATGATGAATTGGCTTCACGGATTCGACAGACTTTTGAGACAATCAATATTCCTGAGTTGTCAGAAAAGAAAATGTTCGGTGGAGTAGCTTTTCTATACAAAGGTAAAATGACTTTAGGACTGATTAAGGATGACCTCATGGTGAGAGTCCTTGAATCAGAGATTGAAGAAGTATTTAAAAATCCGGCAGTGAGAGAAATGGATTTCACAAAACGTCCCATGAAAGAATTTATTTATGTGGACCCAGCAGGATATGAAACAGAAGAGCAACTAATGAGCTGGATTAACTATGGCCTAGCTCACGCCCAAACTAAAGTAAATTAGCATTTTGGAAATAAGTAAACTTGGACATTCGGAGAAGGCTCCGATGGAATTACTACTGGAAGCAGATCCATCTTTTGAGATGGTCGAAAAATATCTATTCTCTGGTGATTGCTATCTTGCCAAAGAAGGAGATGAAGTAATCGGAACAATCATTCTCACTCCCAATACGGCGAACGAAATAGAGGTAAGAAACATCTGTGTCGCTGAAAAATATCGTCGACAGGGTATTGGCAAAGACCTCCTCAAATATGCTTTCCGCATTTCCAAAATGGAAGGTTACGAAACCATCATCGTCAAAACATCCGATGTGAGTCTTGATGCTATTAGTTTCTATAAGAAGCTAAAATTCGAGCATTCATTCATAGTGAAAGGTCACTTTATAAAATATTATAAAGAGCCAATCATAGAAAATGGCAAGCAGGCGGCAGATCAAATAGTAATGAAACGAAAGCTGTAAGTGGCTCTATAAAGAACGACTTAAGAAAAGACCATCATCGTTTTTTTCTACTTTGGCAAAACCCTCACGAGTCAAGCCTTTGATCGCCTTATCCCATTTTTTATTGGAGAGCCCAGATTTCTCTTTAATATCATCCAAAACTAGTTTCTCAGTTTCTGGAAGCAGATCGAAGATCAATTTTTCATCACCATTGAGAACCACTTCTTTGGTTTTCTTCTCAGGTTTCATCTGTGGAAAAAAGAGTACATCCTGAATAGAATTGGAGTTGGTCATGATCATAGCAAGCCTGTCAATCCCCAGTCCAACACCTGCAGTAGGTGGCATTCCATATTCCAATGCACGGAGAAAATCTTCATCCAACACCATCGCCTCAGAATCACCACGCTTTGCCAGCTCCAATTGATCTTCAAAGCGCTTACGCTGGTCCACAGGATCATTCAACTCCGAGTAGGCATTCATGATCTCCTTACCATTACAAATCGCCTCAAATCGCTCGACAAGACCTGGTTTGGATCGGTGCTTTTTGGTAAGCGGAGACATTTCCTCAGGATAGTCGGTGATGAAGGTCGGCTGGATCAGCTTGCCCTCACATTTTTCTCCAAAGATCTCATCTATCAGCTTACCAGAGCCCATAGTATCATCCACGTCGATATGCATCGATTTGGCCGTCTTCCTCAATTCATCCTCGGTCATCGTAGAAATATCCACCCCAGTGAAATGCTCTATGGCTTCAAACATGGTGAATCGCTTCCAAGGACGCTCGAAGTTGATTTCATGCTCACCAACTTTCACAACAGTGCTTCCGTGTAGATTGATAGCTATTTTTTCAACTAGAGCTTCCATCAAATCCATCATCCAGTTGTAGTCTTTGTAGGCTACATACAATTCTACTTGTGTGAATTCTGGATTATGAAAACGTGACATTCCTTCATTACGGAAGTCTTTGGCAAATTCATAAACACCATCAAATCCACCAACGATAAGGCGCTTGAGGTAAAGCTCATTTGCTATACGCAAATAGAGTTTCATGTCCAATGTATTGTGATGTGTCTCAAATGGTCTAGCAGCAGCGCCACCATGGATCGGCTGGAGAATAGGGGTCTCTACCTCTAAATATCCTTTATCATTTAGAAAATCACGTATGGTATTGACCAGTCGTGTTCGTTGGATGAATGTCTTTTTGATTTGTGGATTGACGATTAAGTCAACATAGCGCTGCCTGTAGCGTTGCTCAGGATCTGTGAAAGCATCAAAAGTCTTCACATTGCCTTCTGCATCCTCTGCCTCTTTCACAATAGGAAGTGGACGGAGGGATTTGCTCAATACTTTAAGACTTGTGACATTTATGGAGATCTCCCCTACTTGGGTGGTAAAGACATATCCTGTCAGACCAATAATATCACCTATATCAAGCCTTTTCTTGAAAACGTCATTGTATAACGACTTATCCTCATCTGGACAAATGTCATCTCTTCTGATATAGATCTGAATACGGCCAGTACTGTCTTGAATCTCTGCAAAAGAAGCTGATCCCATGATTCTTCGACTCATAAGCCTTCCTGCAATGCTTATCGCTTTGTAGTCAGACTTTTGGCGCTCGTAGTTCTCCAATATGTTTTGAGCACTCACATTTACATCAAACATCTCTGCTGGATATGGATCTATGCCCATTGCCATCAGTGCCTCACGTTCATTTCTTCTTTGGATCTCTTGCTCGCTCAAATGCATCTGCTACTTTTTACTTCGTCTTCTATTCAATTCCTTTTGTACTAATCTGTATTCTCGACCACTCTGTCCAGCTATGGAAGTGTTCTCATCAGCTCTTCTAAACAAGTATGGCAATACCTTCTCCACAGGGCCATAAGGCACATATTTTGCAACATTGTATCCTAGATCAGCAAGTTTAAAAGATATATTATCACTCATACCCAGCAACTGAGCAAAATAAACACGGCTATCATCATTGGCTAATCTGTGCGTATCCATGAGGTTTGCCAAAAATTGGCATGAAGCCTCATTGTGTGTTCCAGCGCACAAAGCGAATCGCTCTATGTTTTCCACAGCAAATGCCAACCCAGCATCGTAATCCAAGTCGGTCCCTTCTTTACTGGTCTGGATAGGGTCTGGATAGCGTAATTCTTCTGCACGATCACGTTCCTTTTCCATATAGGCTCCTCTTACCAACTTCGCTGCAAAATAACAACCACTGCCAGTCACTTCTTTAAATCCCTCTTTCATGTTCGATAAGGCTTCATGCCTATACATTTGATAGGTATTGTAGACATAAGGCTTCTTCTTGTTGTATTTCAACATTAGATCATAAGTGATCCTGTCGATGACATCTTGTATCCATGACTCCTCAGCGTCTATCATGAATTTCATCTCATTGGCAACTGCATGCCCAACAATTCGATCAATGCGATCTAATATCTTTTGCAATCTTAGCTCTTCTGAGTTCGTAAGTTCCTCACCGCTCTGCTTTTTAGCCATTAGCTTCGGCGAGCCAAGCCCACTTAGTTTAATTACACAAAAAGGGATGCTGACATGCTCTTTAGCATAGGTAGAGACTCTCAAAGCCTCCTCTAAGACTTCTTCATAGCCTTCTTCACTAGCTTCGCCCTCTACACTGTAATCAAGTATAGTCTTCACGTTAGACTCTGCGAGTTGAATCATTCGCGGCTCGCTACCCTCAATAGATTCTCCTCCACAAAACTGCTCAAACAGCGTCTTTTTAATTAATGACTTCACGGGGAGTTTAGCTTTTAATGCTGATGCCGTAAGAAAAGTCCCTGCCGATACTATCCATGGGTAATTCATGGCCGAAAACATAAAATACGACTTCTTGAGGTCCACATCCGATTTATGGGCGAATGCGGTAGCCGTATCTTCGAAGTTAATTTTTGAATTTTCTGACATACTTTTGAATTCAGATTTACAAAACGGATTCTTTTATTAGATACCATTTGAAAACTGGAGGGCAAAGATAGCAAGCCCCTTTACATTTTTAGGCTGATTTCAGACAGATCTTAATCCTACCAAACAGTGATATTACCTGACTACATTTCTTTCACGCGCAAACCGCATGAATCCCTTTTAGAGTTGATAGAAACGCTCAAACCAGATAAGGTGGGTTACTTGGTAGATGAGCATACTAGAGAGCATTGCTTGCCTTTGCTGAGGCTTCCAAAAGAAGCTTTTGTAATTGAAATTAAAAGTGGAGAAATCAACAAAAATCTTGATTCATGTGGCCTAATATGGTCTGCACTTACCGACGAAGGCTTTAGCAGAAAATCCCTTTTGATAAACGTAGGTGGTGGAGTCATTGGTGATATGGGTGGCTTTGCAGCTTCTACTTACAAACGTGGCATTCGATTCATAAACTTCCCCACAACACTTTTAGCGGCAGTTGATGCCAATATTGGTGGAAAGCTGGGAATAGATTTCAATGGATTCAAAAATCATATTGGTGTTTTCAACGACCCATCGGCTGTGGTAATTTGCGATCTTTTTCTGGAGACACTTCCTGATCGTGAGCTGCGTTCTGGCTATGCTGAGGTGATCAAGCACGGACTAATATTCGATAAAGATTATTTTGAAGAAATTAGAAATGCCACTTTTCCAGAACTCGACTGGCAAAAAGTAATCGAGAAAAGTGCCGAGATTAAAAGCGAAGTAGTGGAAAAAGACCCTCGAGAACAAGGCCTTCGGAAAATCTTAAACTTTGGACATACCCTTGGACATGGTGTGGAGACTTGGGCGCTCAATCACGAAAAATCCCTTCTACATGGAGAGGCAATAGCAATTGGAATGATCTTGGAAGGCTTCTTGTCTTTCAAAAAAAGCATGCTTTCAGAAACTGATCTACATTTAATCAGCATCTTCTTGGTAAACCTTTATGGCAAAGAAGAGCTTCCACCACTAGATGAGGTTATGGCGCTGGTTGCACATGACAAAAAGAATGTTGGTTCCAATATCAGCTTTTCTCTGATTAAAGGAATTGGGAATTGCTCATTTGATGAGCACGCAGAAAGTGAGTGGATCTCAGAATCCTTCGACTTTTATAAAAGCCTTAAATAAAAAGGTCTTCTTTTTCATCAAGACGGGGATGCGAGCTAGTTTTGGTGACTCGAACTTTATTTTTACTGACCTTTTTGGGTGTTGCGATCATAAATGTGAGCGATCCTACGAGTACAGTGATTATGAGTGATCCAAGGTTTCTTCTGAGGGACATGTTTATCTGGGTTAATATGTACTAAGACGGAATTTGTATTTAAACAGTTGTAATTCGAACTACCCTAACCAAACTTTATTTTCACTTTGAAATATCATATTAAAAAATATACGCAGCCTCTTACAGGAAAAGTCCAATTGACCTCTTCAAAAAGTGAAAGCAACCGCGTATTACTCATCAATGCACTCAGCGATAACAAGCTTCAGCTTGACAATCTTTCCGCGGCGCGTGATACGCAGACAATGACTCGCTTAATGCAAAATTCAGGAGACATTTGGGATGTACTTGATGCTGGTACTACGATGCGCTTTTGCACTGCCCTTCTAGCTATCAAAGGAACTGGACAAACAATCACGGGTACACCCAGAATGTGTGAAAGACCGATTGGTCTCCTAGTAGATGCGCTCTCAGCTATTGGTGCTAAGATCGAATACCTCGGAAAAGAAGGCTACCCCCCGTTAAAAATAGAAGGCCTTAAGATTCAAAAGACAAATTTGATTGAAATCCCGGGCAACATTAGTAGCCAATACATCAGCGCTTTGTTGATGATAGCTCCTAGTTTACCAAAAGGTCTTTCGATCAAGCTCACAACTGAAGTATTCAGTCGTCCTTATATCGAAATGACACTTGGCTTGATGAAAAGATTTGGGGTATCAGCAGATTGGTCTGGCGATACAATTCATATAACACCTCAGCTGTACACCGAAGGTAGTTACACCATCGAAAGTGATTGGTCTGGTGCTAGCTATTGGTACTCCTTGGTTGCATTGTCAGATGAAGCAGACTTGATTCTTGGAGGATTGCGAGAAGATAGTCTTCAAGGTGATCAGGCTATAGCTACTATAATGGCCAAAATGGGTGTAAAAACGACCTATCTGACTGATGGCGCCCATCTCCAATTAACTGGAGCAATAGAAAAAGAAATTGATATTGACTTCAGAACTTGCCCCGATCTAGCGCAAACCGTCATGGTAACTGCAGCTCTGAAAGGAATCAAACTCAATATGGTTGGATTAGAAAGTCTGCGAATAAAAGAAACAGACCGTATAGCAGCCATGCAAAATGAGTTAGATAAGATCGGATCTCGTTTACTCGAAAACGGCAATTCATGGACTATGATTCCTGGAAAGATCCCAGAGAAAATCGATGCTATTCATACATATGACGATCATAGAATGGCAATGGCATTTGCACCCATTTGCCGAAATCAACCTATTGTGATTGAAGACCCACTGGTGGTAGCTAAGTCATACCCTGACTTTTGGAAAGACCTAGCTTCAAAAGGAGTAGAATTCTCCGAAAGTTAATTTCTTAAACAAAAGAAACTGGGGCGACATTTCAGTTAACCGATGAGTTCATAAATGTAGTTGAGCAATGAGATTTAGTATATTGAGGCACGCAAATGCGAACTCAAAGACCCTAATATTAAATCTCAAGGAAACTATGAAAGACACTTATTACAATCGTGAAGATCTCGGAAAATTTGGCAACATCACTGACTTCCAAAAGGAACTCGGAGAGAAGTTTTTTGATTACTATGGTGAAGTTTTCAAAGCTGGAGCTTTATCTGCCAGAGAAAAATCACTTATTGCCCTTGCAGTGTCTCATACAATCCAATGTCCATATTGCATAGATGCCTATACATCTGATGCACTTAAGAAAGGGTACGATGAAGAACAGATGATGGAAGCTGTACACGTAGCTGCTGCTATACGTGGTGGAGCATCGTTGGTACATGGTGTGCAGATGATGAATCAAGTGAAAGATAAAATGATGTAAGCCAACTCAAAATGAGTGGGCATTTCAAGAAAGAAAAATATTATATGGGTTTAGCAACGTTAAACAGGCAAAAGCACGATTTAGCCATCGCTAAAAAACAACTGGCAATTCTGGATGACCACCAATCTGTGGACATCCCGAGTTTTGCGAGTAAGCTGGAAAGCCAAAATTTATTTCCATTAAAGCCGACTGGGTTGGAAATCTTCCAGATCAATGTAGGGAAGATGTGCAATCAAGTTTGTAAGCATTGTCATGTGGATGCAGGGCCAGATCGTAAAGAGATCATGACCCGAGAAACCATGCGGCTTATCTTGAAAGCGATTGATGGTACTTCCGTACAAACTGTAGACTTGACAGGCGGTGCACCTGAGATGAATCCCGACTTTCGATGGTTTGTGGAGCAGCTTTCAGCAATGGGGAAGTTAATTATTGTTCGATGTAATCTCACAATCATCACTGCTAACGCGAAATACAACGATCTTCCAGAATTTTTCAAAAAGCACAAAGTGAATGTAGTTTCATCTTTACCATACTTTGCGGCACGCAGAACTGATGCACAGCGTGGAGAAGGTGTTTTTGAAAAGTCGATCAAGGGCCTACAGATGCTCAATGAATTGGGTTATGGCAAACCAGATAGTGGCTTGAAGCTAGACTTGGTTTATAACCCATCAGGAGCTTTCCTTCCAGATGATCAGCAAGAGTTAGAAAACCAGTTTAAAGAGAAGCTAAAAGGTCTTTATAACATAGAGTTTAACCAACTCTTTGCTATCACAAATCTGCCTATCAGTCGGTTTTTAGATTACCTGATTAATTCGGAAAACTACGCCTCTTACATGCATGAGTTAGTAAATGCATATAATCCAGCGGCAGCCCTTGAGGTAATGTGTCGCAATACCATCAGTGTAAGTTGGGATGGCTACCTCTATGATTGTGACTTCAATCAAATGCTAGATATGAAACTCCAAGATGCACCGGAGCACATTTCAGACTTCTCATTAGAGAAAGTAAATGAGCGATCCATTCGATTGAGTCAGCACTGCTATGGATGTACGGCAGGTGCCGGGTCTAGTTGTGGTGGATCTACAGTTTAAAACAACAGAAACAACAGAAACAACAAAATCAAAAGAATGGCTACCACCTGGTAGCCAATTCCCATTTTTGGATACTCATAAGCGCAAACCGGACAGATTTTACTACTTGCCGGAACCATCATAGCGCAAGAAGGGCACTCTTTCTTTTTCACTATTTCAGCTTTCTATATTTGATTCTTTGAGGCGAGGCATCACCAAGTCTCTTCTTTCTATTTTCCTCATAATCACTAAAGTTACCCTCAAACCAATACACACTACTATTGCCTTCATAGGCAAGAATGTGCGTACAGATACGATCAAGGAACCATCTATCATGGGAAATCACTACGGCACACCCAGCAAAGTTGTCCAGTGCTTCTTCCAATGCTCTCAGTGTATTCACATCCAAATCATTGGTAGGCTCATCAAGCAATATCAAATTGGCACCTTGCTTCAATGCAATGGCCAAGTGAACTCTATTTCGCTCTCCACCAGAGAGTACTCCTACCTTTTTGGTTTGATCAGATCCTGAAAAGTTGAATTTGCTTACATAAGCGCGTGAATTCATTTCACGACCACCGAGCATCATGATTTCATTACCTCCAGTGATCGCTTCAAAAACAGTACGATCTCCTCTTAGGTCATTATGCTCTTGATCTACATAGGCCATCTCCACAGTTGGGCCTACATCAAAGCTTCCAGAATCAGGCTTGTCTTTACCGGTGATCAAATTGAAAAGTGTGGTTTTACCAGCACCGTTTGGCCCTACCACTCCTACTATACCACCTTGCGGCAAGCTGAAAGTAAGATTGTCAAACAAGAGTTTGTCTCCAAATGCTTTAGTCACATTGGTAGCTTCTATCACTTTGGCTCCCAAACGCGGACCTGGTGGAATGTAAAGTTCCAATTGACTTTCCTTCTCCTTTCCTTCCTCTCCGAGCAATTTATCATAAGCAGATAATCTGGCTTTGGCTTTGGCCTGTCTTCCTTTAGGCGTCATACGCACCCATTCTAGCTCACGCTCCAACGTCTTTTGACGCTTTGATTGTGACTTTTCTTCATCTGCTAGTCTCTTCTGCTTTTGGTCGAGCCAGCTGCTATAGTTTCCTTTCCAAGGAATTCCCTCGCCTCTATCCAGTTCTAGTATCCAACCGGCTACATTG
>JBLIFO010000043.1:0-18445 GCA_047633875.1 Marinoscillum sp.
CGATCTGCTCTCCAAACAGGTTGTATCTGAAACCTCTTGAAAGGAAAAGTTATATCATTTTGGTTTTGGACTACAAATCTTGCAAAAGGAACTGTGAGGTCATATCTTAATCCCTTTTCGGAGATTTTATCAAGCAAAGCCTGACTTCCTTTACCTATGTCTTCTGGACTTGAATTCTTTAAGTAATCCCCTGAATTGAGGATTTTAAAAACAAGCTGATCTCCCTCATCGCCATATTTACCAGTGAGTACGGAGAGTTGCTCCATGGCCGGCGTTTCTATCTTTTGAAATCCGTATTTTATAAAATTCTTACTTATGATATCTATGATATAAGACCGTTTGGCTGATTGTTCAGTACCAAAATCACGCGTTCCTTTAGGTAAAGAGGGTTTTGACTTTGCCATGTTTTAATTTTGGACAAAACTAACTAATCCGCTAAATTTGCGTCTTGTTTTAAAGAAATGAACTGAAAGATGGCTATTACAAGACTAGAAAGAAAAGGCAAAAAAAATATATCAAGAGCTAAGAACAAGGTAATTAGTGTTAAAAGACTTAATGCAATGCCTGTAATTAAGAATGTTGACATTGAAGAAATGAAAAAGTCTTTTGCCGCACCAGTAAAAGATAAGGAAGCAGAAGCTCCTGCAAATGAAGCAGTAGCTGTAGAAGAGACAGTTGCTCCTAAAGAAAATGCTGCTGCTAAAAATGAAGAGTCTAAAGAAGATTGATTCAATTTTTTCTGAAATATTAAAGGCCTAAAGATGAACTCTTTAGGTTTTTTTATGCGTATCCGAATAGCCTATAGACAAATAAGCCTACCCACTCCTTTAATAGTAAATGCCAATCTGATAAGGCACTAGAAGAAGGTATTAACCATTCTGGACTCCAAGTGATAGGTACAGTTCGAAAATCCACCGGAAAGGGCACAATTTGAATTCCCTGTTTTTCAAAACACCTTATTGCCCTAGGCATATGAAAGGCGGAAGTTATAAGAAGTATAGGTTGTTCGGCCTTATTTTCAGATTTAAGAATTCGTGCCACTTCCACTGCATTTTCTCTTGTATTTCTAGAAAGTGTATCAGAAAGAATTTGTTTTTTATTGAAGAACTCTAGAGACAATCCTTCTAGAATGACTCCCTCAGATCTGGTCTTTGTGAGAATGCCTGCATCACCGCCTGAAATGATTAGCATTCGAATGATTTTATCATTTAGAAGTCTGAATGCCTCTACTAACCGCTCACTACTCTCATTGAGCCAAATTTGATCAGTGAATGTCTCAGGTGTTGATGTGATGCCTCCTAGTACTACTCCTACTTCTATAAGTGGTAGCGTATCCTTGGCTTTGGGAGGCATTTCCCATTTAGATAAAGCCAGATTGATCAAAAGTGGATTGGTGAATACAATGAGTAGAATTATCCCACTGATCCTGCTGTATTTGGCCAAATTGATGTTTTTATTAAAAATGCTTAAAAGCAACAAAGCAACAATCCAGATCAGGGGATTTAAAAATATGTACAATATTTTCGATAAAATGAATAGCATTTTATCTATCAAAAAGATCCAGCAATCTTTTTAATCCATCCATATAGAGAAGTAGAAACAATCCCAAAGACATCATCCAAATGATAAATACATTGAATTGGAGGGTGCTGAACCACAGTCCTCCGAAATGCTTTGTTGGCTGATAAAATTGTGCCCTAAAGTCCAATGCGTGTTTAGGAAATTCGGGTTCATGATAGATCGGATAGAGCTTTTGAACATACTCATTATTGTGCTCAAGAATTCTATGCTCAGTAGCTAAGTTTTTCACCATTATAGCTAACGCATCATTCAAATTCTCTTTCTTTAACTCATCATATGCTTGACGCTTTTCAGGAGTATCAGTTAATTCCTTGAGCTTGGTTTGCCTAATAGCATTGGCGTTTTTATAAAGCACATTGTAATAAGCCTTCAGTTTTTCAATGAAAATAGTGGTTGAATTATAAAGAGAATTGTTCCATTTTTCAAAATTGAAATTTTCAAACTCTGGGAACTTATCATAACCCAACTTCGAAAGTTCTTTATCGAGAGCATTCTTAATGGTTTGAAATTTATTGTAAACCTTTCGCTCTGATTCCAGATCTTCATTTTTGTAATTCTTATTTACAAATTCCAAATCGTCAATTAATCGTGGTAGAAAATATGAGGTCTTAAATTCTGATTGACCCATGACTTTCTCATCCTCATAGAATATTTCACTGTATGGGTTTGCTTTAAACTGCTCAACAGCGAGTGCTTCAAACGCCCACCTAGAGGCCATAATCTCACCAATCATTGGCACTTTATCTTCGGTGGTTATTAGTGGATTGAGCTTATCAAAATTCACTACTACTCCGCTCAATATCAACTGTGGGATTACCAGAAGTGGTATCAATATATATACAGTAATAGCTGACTTAAAGGCGCTTGAGACATTTAATCCAAGAATATTAGCAAAACAGGAAACACTAAACAGGACAGCCCAAAACGGAAAAAACATGCCTTGAACTCCCAAAATCCAACTTCCTATCAAAATGTAAGTGCAGGTTTGGAATGCAGAAATCCCAAAGAGTATAGCTAGTTTGGAGAACAAATAACTTCCTCTGCTGAGGTTTAGGAATTCCTCTCGCTTTAAAATTTTCCTATCCTTTATGATTTCCTCTGCGCTTACAGTGAGTCCCATGAAAAGGGATACAATAACACTCATAAAAAAGAAAACAGGAATATTAAGGTTTTCCTTAAAATGATAGACCGTAGTGTCTTCTGGTAAGTACCTGATAATAAAAGCTAAGACAATAGCCAGTACAGGCGCCTCAAGCAAATTAATTGTTAGGTATTGTTTATTACTTAGTTTGGATTTGAAATCACGTATAGTAAAGATTAAAAACTGCTTTAATTTCCCAGGTATACTTAGTGTTTTATGAGGAATAACTTCAGTTTCTTCTACTGACTTTATTTCAATCTTCTTTGAAAAATGTTCATTCCACTCAATTGGACTTACTTTTCTTTCTTTTGTAAAATTCCCATATTCATTTACAACTTTGGTTTCTATTATATTGAAGATTTGCTCGGGATTGATTGACCTTGATCGATCAACCATTTTTACAATTTCTTTGAAATAGGAGATACCATCAATAGGATTGCCATAATAAACCTGATAACCGCCAACGTCCAATACTACTAACTTGTCAAACATTTTGAAAATATCTTCGGAAGGTTGGTGGATCACTACGAAGATCATTTTGCCTTTAAGCGATAATTCCTTCAAAAGGTCCATTATATTTTCAGAGTCACGAGATGAAAGCCCACTTGTAGGTTCATCAACAAAAAGAACAGATGGTTCTCTGAGTAATTCAAGTCCTATATTCAAGCGTTTCCTCTGACCACCAGATATGGTTTTCTCTAGAGGAGACCCTACTTTTAAATATCGGGTTTCGTACAAGCCAAGGGCATCAAGCGTGTTATTTACAAGGCCATGTAAATCACCTTCGCTAAGATCTTTAAAGCACAACTTTGCCGCAAAATATAGGTTGTCCGAAACCGATAATTCTTCTATTAGTAGATCATCCTGAGGTACGTAACCTATTACACCCTCGATTTTACTTTTTTCTTTATGAATATCAACTCCGTTGATTCTCACTGTACCCTGAGAAGGTATTTCATTTCCATTGAGTACATTTAGTAAGGTGGATTTGCCTGCACCACTGCCACCCATAAGGGCAATCAACTTACCTGATTCTTCCTCTATTTTAATATTATGCAGGCCGATCTTACCATTTGGGAATTTAAAATAAAGTTCACGGGCCGTGAAAGTAAGATGCTGATCCGATGCAACAGTCAAAAAGCAATTCACTACCTCACTATGATAAATTGGATCTATCGATTCACCTTTGATTGAACTCCCGCTCGCATAGGTATATATGGAGTGCATATCCATTGGAGCGTCGTTCAACAATACATGATCTTCACCAATGTATTTAAGTAGATAGCTATTAATGTCTGGGATTTTTAATACTAAAAGGAATCCTTCTAATCCTTCACGGACTAAATGTTTGCAATTATCAGGGATTTCATTAGTGCCATTGTCAATAATCAATATATGCTTAGAGCTCAGCTTGCTGCGTTCTTGATAGATGACGAAGGCTTTCACTAAATCTGTAACGGATTTAGGAACATTTATCGCGTCAGAGATTGAATAGAGTAGGTTTTTTTCTCTTTCAGAAACTTGACCATCTGCCGCAATTAGAATAATTAAGTCAAGAATGATCACTACTTTTTGTTGTGCAGATTGCTCGCGGTTTATCTTATTGCATATTTCTGAAATTTGATTTGATTCGACCACACTTGATAATGACTGAGTGAATTCGTCAAAGTAATTCAAGTATTTTGCAGCAGTTTCGCTGTTTAAAGAGCTATTAAGGAATTTTTCTACCGATGCTCTTTCATCAGACGTTACCTCATCTTCTTTAGCAACAATGGCTAATAGCTGCAATATTGCGTGTAATATTTCTTCACTCATGTTCGCTAAGGATAATTAAACAGAATAAAAATACAAAAAGCATTGGATACCAATGCTTTTTGTAATGTTTAATGGATAGGAGGAATCTATCAGAGTTCAATAATATCATTACGAACTCTTTTCACCTCAGTAGTAATATCTATAAGCATGTCTTGAGTTAAAACAAATCCTCCAGTATTTTGAGATATCTTCTCTTGTATATCAGCAAGGTCTCCATCATAAAATATTTTCAAAATATTCAATTCCGTAATCATTTTAGCAATAATGTCGTCTTGTGGAAGATCCTTTAACATTGAAATCACATCGAGCAATGGTTTCCGTTGGTCTAAAACTACTTTCACCATAGGTTCCAAAATTAAGTTGCGAGTGTCAACGTCTAATATGTCAGTTGGGTAAGTTTCGATCACTTTTACAGCTAAATAAAGACCTTCGATAAAGCTTCCAGTCAATATAAGTGCAGCAACTGAAACCCTGTCTGCATCTTCTAATCTTGATTCTACATCAATGATTGCTCTACTAATTACTTGATTTAAAGAATCAGGATTATTCATGTTGCTCTGGAAAGCCTCAATAGTCTTCATATCAAATACCGAAGCTATACCTAGAGCTTCAGCGAGTTTTTGACATGCACCCATATAATCAGTTGACTCAGTTACTTTTCCGTAGGATAGAAGATATCCCATATCTGTGGCATAGACGCCTAGGTTCAAACCTGCTTCATCTTCGCTCGTTTCGTATCGTGATAGTTTGTCTAGGGAGTTGATGAGATTTGCATCGAAATCTGCCCCAGTAGCTTGGAGAAGATATGGAACCTCAGTAGGTGAGGGAAGCTCACCTAGTACACGATCTAAATCAGTTGAGATTTTCTTCTCTGCTTGTTCAAAAGCTGCTTGTTCTGCCTCTTTTCTATCCTTGTTTGGGTTGCCACCACATGAAACTAGTAGTAATACCAAAGAGCAAATCGAAAGTGTTTGCAATGATTTTCGCAGTGTAAGATTCATTTTTAATTTTGGTTAAGTTATATCACGTCAATTTTAATGCTTTTTTGCGTTGGATTAAAATTTACCATGATATTTTCGTGACTGAACAAAGTAAATAAAGTCGGATGGCAGGGATTAGCTATAGTAGTTTGAGGGCGGGGAAGAAATATTGGCTAACCAACTTTGGCGATAGATATGAGTTTGAAATTATGGAAGTGCTACCTTCGCATGATTTCAAACTCAAAGATCTCACTACATTGGAAACCTACTTAATGTCTGATTTAACTCGATATGGACAAGGTAAGGACTTTGAAATAAGGGATTTATACTAATTCATAGAATGATTTTTCCTTTGATGGTAAGATAGAGGACCCTTCAAGAAATTCGTCGACTACTCTGGCAGCTTCTCTACCTTCAGAAATAGCCCATACTACTAGTGACTGTCCACGTCTCATATCGCCAGCTGCGAAGACTTTGGGTTTACTCGTCATATAGTTATTGGTAAGTAAATTACCTCTTTGGTCTAATTCTAAGCCCAATTGCTCAATCATACCCTCTCTTTGAGGATGAACGAATCCAGCTGCTAGAAGTACAAGCTCACAAGGAATTACTCTGTCCGAACCTCGAATTTCTTCCATACCATTAGCTCCCCATTTGATGTCAACAAGCTTAAGGCCAGTCAATTCTCCAGCTTCATTACCTATAAACTCTTTCGTGAGTATTGCCCAAGAACGATCACATCCTTCTTCGTGTGAAGATGATGTTCTCAAAGTCATTGGCCATTCCGGCCAAGGATTGGAAGAAGCTCTCTCTGATGATGGCTTTGTTAAAACCTCGATTTGACTTACGGATAATGCTTTATGTCTATTAGATGTACCTACGCAATCTGATCCAGTATCACCACCACCTATAACAATCACATTTTTGCCTGTCGCCCAAATCTCTGCCGGCATTTCACTGCCTTTATGATTAATAAGTACTTCCGGATTACCAGAAACTCGTTTGTTTTGCTGACTCAAGAAGTCCATAGCAAAGTGAATACCCTTCAAATCTCTACCTGGTAATGGTAGATCTCTAGGTACAGTAGAACCACCGCAAAGCAACAATGCATCATATTTAGACTCAAGCTCACTAACTGAAATATTTTCCCCTACGTTGGCTTTAGTTCTAAATGATATTCCTTCAGCCTCTAGTATTTTCAATCGGCGAGTTACTACCCATTTTTCAAGTTTGAAATCTGGAATTCCATATCGCAAAAGGCCCCCAATTTCGTCTGCTCGTTCAAATACTGTTACATTATGACCTGCTTTGTTCAATTGGTCAGCAGCTGCAAGCCCGGCAGGGCCAGATCCAATTATAGCTATAGACTTTCCCGTTCGAACTTTGGGAGGTGTAGGCACAACTAAACCTCTCTCATAAGCTTCTTCTGCTATCGATTTCTCGATAAGTTCAATTGCAACTGGATCTTTATTGATGCCAAGCACACAAGATCCTTCACATGGAGCAGGACAAATCCTTCCTGTGAATTCGGGGAAATTGTTGGTTGACGACAAAATACTAAATGCTAACTGCCAATCTTTGTCATAAACTGCATCATTAAAATCTGGTATTTGATTACCTAGTGGGCAACCACTGTGGCAGAAAGGAACGCCACAATCCATGCATCGAGCAGCTTGTTTGTTCGTTTTTTCTTCACCAAAAGGCTCATAGATTTCCTTGTAATCTTCCTTACGTGTTGTCGTATTTCTTGACGCAGGTAGTTCGCGTCCAAATTTCATAAAACCTTCTGCTGATCCCATTATGCTACTTTTTCTTGTGATTTTTTCTCTTCTAGTACGCGTTTTAAATCATTAGGCATGACTTTCAAAAAGTACTGTTTCATATGATCCCAATCGTCTAAAATGTTTCCGGCAAGCTGGCTGCCAGTCAATTTTTGATGTGCGCTTATTTCGTTGTTTAGGTAGGCTAAATCTGAATCTAGCATGGTGTCGAGTTCTACCATTTCGGTATTGAGACGATCTTTGAATGAATTGTTGGTATCAAAGATATAAGCGATACCACCACTCATGCCTGCCGCAAAGTTGTTTCCTGTCTCACCAAGTATTATCACTTTTCCACCAGTCATGTATTCACATCCGTGATCACCTACGCCTTCTACTACTGTTTCTACTCCGGAATTTCTCACACAGAACCTTTCTCCAGCGCTACCATTGATATAAGCTTTACCGGAAGTAGCCCCATAGAAAGCCACGTTTCCAATGATGATGTTTTCTTCAGATCTAAATGTAGCTTCTGCAGGTATCTTAACTATTATATTTCCGCCTGATAAGCCTTTTCCACAATAATCATTTGATTCACCTTCCAGTGTAAAGGTTATACCAGGTGCAAGGAATGCCCCAAAACTTTGACCTGCTGAACCTTTAAAATTTATTGCTATAGGACTGATTTTCAAGCCAGCACTTCCGTATTCCTTGGAAACTTCATGTGAAAGCATAGCACCTACTGATCGATCTATATTGATAATCTTATATGTCTTATTGTTTTCTTTTTTCTTAAGATAGTCATTGATCAATTTTCTATCAAGAACCTTTTCCAATTCATGTACTTGATCTATTTGGTGATAAGTACCATAAGAAGAAGGAACGGTTTCTTGATGAAGGATAGGAGAGAAATCTATATTCTTCAATTTCCAATGATTCAGATCACTCCTTACTTTAAGTACATTTGATTGACCGACCATTTCGTTTAGAGTCCTAAAGCCTAATTCTGACATAATTTCACGCAATTGCATTGCTATGAAGGTAAAGAAGTTAACGACGTGATCAGGGTTCCCAGTGAATAGTTTTCTAAGCTCTGGACGTTGAGTTGCTATACCAACAGGGCATGTATTCAAATGACATTTGCGCATCATTATACAACCCTCTACAATAAGCGCGGTAGTACTAAATCCAAACTCTTCAGCACCAAGCAATGCTGCAATGGCTACATCACGACCAGTCATGAGTTTACCATCTGTCTGAAGTACCACGCGGCTTCTGAGGTTATTTTTCATCAATGTTTGATGCGCTTCAGCTAGTCCAATTTCCCACGGTAGACCCGCATGTCGGAGAGAGCTCAAAGGTGATGCACCCGTACCTCCATCAGCTCCAGAAATCAATATAACATCTGCTTTTGCTTTTGCCACACCAGAAGCTATCGTACCAACTCCAGCCTCGGAGACTAGTTTCACATTTATTCTAGCGTGTCTGTTGGCATTTTTTAGATCATAAATCAGCTGTTTAAGATCTTCAATAGAGTAAATATCGTGGTGGGGAGGAGGGGAGATAAGTCCTACGCCTGGTGTAGAATGTCTTACTTTAGCAATCCATTCATCTACTTTGTGTCCAGGTAATTGACCGCCTTCACCAGGTTTTGCGCCTTGTGCTATTTTGATTTGGAGTTCTGTCGCTTCCTTGAGATAATTACTTGTAACGCCAAATCTTCCAGAAGCCACTTGCTTGATGGACGATCTTTCCCAATCGCCATTTGCTTTCTTTGCAAACCTAACTTCATCTTCGCCACCTTCACCGCTATTGCTTTTACCACCTATTCGGTTCATAGCTATAGCCAAAGTAGAATGTGCTTCATGAGAAATAGATCCAAAAGACATAGCACCTGTAGCAAATCGCTTTAGGAGTTCGCTCACTGGCTCTACTTCATCGAGAGGTACAGAAGAGCGCTTCTTGAATTCGAAAAGACTTCTTAAAGTAATGTCAGTATTTTCGTTTTTAGTAACGCTTTCAGTGTATTTCTTGAAAAGCTCGTAATTGCCCAAAGATGTCGATTTCTGCAATAAATGGATCGTTTCCGGATTGAGCAAATGAGCTTCTCCATTACGTTTCCATTGAAAATAACCACCAACCTCAAGCAACGCCCTATCAGAATGATAAGCAGAATAATGCTTGATAAGACATTCTTTTTCTAAATCCTCAAAAGTCAATCCATCTAAACGACTCACTGTTCCCTTAAAGCATTTGCTTACAACTTCCGAACCTAGGCCTACACATTCAAAAATTTGCGCTGACTGATAGGATTGGAGTGTAGAGATTCCCATTTTAGAAAGAATCTTTAAAAGACCTCCACCGATTCCTTTGGCGTAATTATCATAATAATATTTGAGAGGACTCTTATTGTCTAGTTTGCCTGTATGGTATAAATCAGCGATACAGTCGTATACTTTAAATGGATAAAGAGCACTTGCACCATATCCAATAGCAGTAGCAAAATGATGGGTTTCCCAGACATCACCAGATTCACAAATCAGACCTATTTTGGTTCTCTGATTAAGATTGACAAGGTGATGGTGTACTGCTCCAATAGAAAGTAGCGTTGGTATTGGCACTCGTGTTTCGCTAATATTTCTATTTGAAATAATTAAGATTTTTTTACCTGTCTCTACGGCAGCTGAAGCTTCATTGCAAACAAGGTCTAACGCTTCCTTAAGGTTGATCACATTATGATCATAAGTAGCATCAATTACAGTATGATCAAACCCAATACTATTTTGATGGACTAGTTTATAATATGCCTGTCGTGAAAGCACAGGTTGAGAAATGTGAATTTGCTTTGTATGAAGTGGAGATTCATCTAAAATATTTAGTGACTCACCAACACGTGTAAATAACGACATTACTAATCGCTCTCTGATCGGATCAATAGGTGGGTTACTTACTTGGGCAAAATATTGTTTGAAGTAATGTGAAACATGTTGACTTTGTCTTGAAAGCACAGCCAATGGTGCATCTGCTCCCATAGATCCTAAAGGCTCCTTGCCTAGTTTAGCTAAGTCCGTAACAGAAAGTTTTACATCTTCTTGTGTATATCCATAAGCTTTCAATTGCTTTCTTAGGAGTTCAGGCTCAACAGGCTCCTCAACAATTTCAGGATCTGGCAACATTTTAAGTTTAATACGCTCCCTTTTGATCCAGTTGAAATAAGGCTTATTCTCCACGACTTGCTTTTTAATCTCTTCGTCTCTATACAGACGATTATTAGGCAAATCAAGCCAAAGCATTTTGCCTGGCTGGAGACGACCATTTTCTTTCACATTAGCAGGCGCCACTGGTAGTGCACCAGTTTCAGAAGCCATTATTAATCTATTGTCCTTTGTGATGCAATAACGAACTGGTCTTAGACCATTTCTATCGAGTGTAGCTCCCAATTGTTTTCCATTAGTGAAGAAAAGCGCGGCAGGACCATCCCATGGCTCCATAAGCGAAGCATGAAACTTGTAAAACGCCTTCTTCATAACATCCATTTGAGAGTTGTCTTGCCAAGCCTCTGGCACTAGCATCATCATCACATGGGGCAAACTTCTACCTCCAAGTACAAGAAGTTCTATTAGGGAATTAAGATTAGCTGAATCTGAGTTTTTAGGATCAGTAACAGGAATTAACCATTCAAGTTCTTTGGCACTGAAGTAAGGAGAAGACATATTGGCTTCCTTTGACTTCATTTTGTTTACGTTTCCTCGAATGGTGTTTATTTCACCATTATGAGCTAGAAATTTAAATGGCTGAGCCAATTTCCAATTAGGGAAAGTATTTGTTGAAAAGCGAGAATGAACTATCGCAAATGCGGATTTGAATTCCTTATCGATAAGATCATGGTAGTAGTCTTCCAGTTGATCGGTTTTCAACTGGCCTTTGTAAATCACTGTCCTTGCAGATAGACTACAGACATAGAATTCACCGTTTTGACCCTGCACTTTGTTAGTGATCTCACGAGTAGCGTAGTTACTTAGAACGAAAAGTTTTCTTTCGAGCTCTTCTTCTGTCAATTTCTCATGCACTTCAATGAAAACCTGCTCTGTATATGGCTCAGCGCCCTTCGATTCGAAACCAGGCACTTGATCATCAACTGGAACTAGTCGGTATCCAATTAGCGAAAGGCCAAGATCTTTAATACAAGCATTGAGGATTTGGCGGCACTTTTCTCGCACTTGATAGTTTTTTGGAAAAAATATCATCCCCACACCATATGCGCCTTGTGCGGGTAGTTTGATTCCAAACTTGTCAAGTTCCTTCTTGAAAAAACTGTGAGGGATCTGTACCAATATGCCAGCACCGTCTCCTGTATTCTCGTCACTACCAGTAGCTCCTCTGTGCTCCATATTTTTCAACATCGTTAGCGCATCTTTCACATTCTTATGCTCCGCCACGTTATTGATATCTGCTACGCATCCTACACCGCAAGAATCGTGCTCTAACTCACTCGTATACAGTCCTTTATTAACCATGTATATATATGTATAAACTTTAAATCAACTTCAAAAATACTGAATTGCAGTGTTTTGGTGAAAGAAAATCTTAGAATAGATCATTTGCGCCAAACATTATTTCATTATTGCTAATTTTACACCACTTCTATTAGAATATATTAAATAAGTAAAAAGATAGCCTATATTAATTGTCATATTCATACCAAATTCAATAATTATTTAAAAATAATCCAAATTCGACCTAATAGACATTTGAAAAGGAAAGAATCTATTTTTTGCGATATAATTTTACTCTGTTAATAATTTTTACAGCGTATACAAAGATCAAATATGAGGAATTCACTGTTAGTTCTACTTTTCATCTTTTGGAGTGGTTTTACGTCAACTGCTCAGCAAGTTGACATGAAGTTTAATATTACAGGATTTCAGGAAAGTGAGATTTTTATTGGCCATCATTTTGGTAATCAAAAATTTCTGGTGGATAGTGTTTCTGTGGATAATGGCAAATTTATTTTCTCCATCAAAGACCCAAAGCAGGGTATTTATTTCCTCTACACACCAAATTATTACTTAGAATTCATTCTTGACGGCAATAGCTTTTCTTTTGAAACTAGTGTTATTGGAGGTTACAAAGAACTCCAGGTTAAAGGCTCCATAGAAAATAATCTTTTCAAGAAGTTTCAAGTTGAGCTCGGCTCTTTACAGAATGAACAACGTTCCCTTATTGCGAAATTAAATACAGCCAACACACAGGATTCATTACTCATTTATGAGCAATTAGATCAGATGAATGGAGAAATGAAGATCATGAGAGGAAAGTTGATAAATGAAAATGAGAATACATTTTTCGCTCAATTTTTAAAACTCCTTGATCAAGAGGAAGTCCCAGCCATGTTTAGCGTTGCGGATGTTCAACAGCGAAATCTTTTACGTTATTTATACGCCAAGAACCATTATTTTCCTGATGAATTATTAGCTGATCCTCGTATGCTTAGAACTCCCGTTCTTCATGAAAAGGCTATTAATTATTTTGAAAATGTAATTATCCAACAGCCCGATAGTATTAATCAGGCTTTAGATTGGTTTTTCGGCCAACTCAAAAGGGATCAAGAACTAGAGAGATACTGGCTAGTCACTCTTTTTAAGTTGTATGCGGATAATAAGACCATGGGTATGGATGCAGTGACTATTCATTTGATAGAAAACTACTATCTCAAGGGGAGGGCTCCTTGGATTTCGGAGGAATACAGGAAACAGCTAAAAGATGAAGTGGCTTTCACTAAGCCCAACTTGCTAGGTAAAATTGCACCACCAATTGATGCCGTGGATTCACTTATGCAGCCATTTTATTTAGATCGTATATCCTCACCATATACACTTTTATTTATCTATGATCCTGATTGTGGCCATTGCAAAAAGACAATAGCTCTACTTGAAAAGCAAGATGAAAAGGTTAACGAATTGGGAATAACTATTGTAGCATTATGTACCACAACTGACATTAAAAGGTGGAAGGAGTTTGTAAGACAAGCAAATCCAAACTGGATACATCTTATTGACCCGACTGGCAAGAGTTACTTTAGAGTGCAGTATGATGTGAGAAGTACACCTAAAATTTACTTGCTTGATGGTGATAAAAAAATTCTAGCTAAGAAACTTGAAACAGATCAGTTTCTTGATTTCACTGAGTGGCACAGCGCGAATGCTAGACAATAAAAAAAGCCGCTCGAAGGAGCGGCTTTAAGTTACTAAGGCTTTAATTTTTTTTTAAGAGGCTGAGAATACAATTACATATTGGCCGATTCCTCCAACTCTCGCACTTGCTTCACTTACATTGATAGTCATTGTCACTGCAGTATTTTCAGCGTTCACTGTAATACTTGCTACAGAGGCTGAAAGGTCTGTTGATACTGTATTAGCAACGAAAGCAGAAAGACTTCCTTCCTCACTTATAGAGAAAGATCCACCTGAGATGTAATCATTAATATCACCACCCAAGCTGTAACTAACACCTTCAGCAGTAGGCGCAAACGTGATAGAGAAAGTAGCCTTATCAGGCGCTCCAGTTACATTTGAAACATTGGTAGCAGTTGCATCAACAGTCCATGTTTGAGATGTAAGAGCGGCAACTAAAACTTCTTTTTGAGTCTCGGTTTCGACTGTATCATCACCACCACAGCTTACAACAGCAGTAAGTGATAGGACAGCAATAAGAATAAAGGCATTTTTTAAGATTTTCATTTCCTTAGTAATTTTTGGTTAAAAAATAATATTTAGTAATTGGGGATCAAGATACACTCATATTTTGCCAAAAGATCAATTTGAAGAGTTCAAAATAGTTTATTTCTATTCTTAGATCATTATTTTTGATCAAATAGACCTCTGTAGTTTAGGGTTCATGTTGTAATAATAATGTTTATAGATATTCATTTCAATATTACTATTAGAACATCTTGACCCAATTTTGGATATAATTTATGCTAAGGAATTGAGTAATCGTTGTGGAGATAAATCGAATTGAATTCCGAAATTGGTAGGTAACATATTAATCGTAATATCTACGGTTATAGTAATTTTATGTAATATTAGTCCTTGAAAAATATTAATTATTGAAATCATACTAATGCAATTGAGGTTTTTTAATGACTATTTATCAATTTGGCAGGCAGCTTCCTTCTAAGTTTTAATGTTGATAAAAATGATAAGGGAGAAACTCAATAAAACTTTCAAACACTTACCTAAAAACTAACTTATGAACTTCTCTACATTGGACTTCTTGATTTTTGGAGCCTATTGTGTTTTAATCTTGGGAGTAGGCCTCTATGCATCAAGAGACAAAGCAGGTCATCAAAAAAATGCTGAAGACTACTTTTTAGCAAGTAAATCACTGCCTTGGTGGGCAGTGGGGGCATCTTTAATTGCTGCAAACATTTCTGCAGAGCAATTCATTGGAATGTCAGGATCTGGTTTTGCCAGTGGTCTGGCGATTGCTTCTTATGAGTGGATGGCCGCTATTACTTTACTCATAGTTGGGAAGTACTTTCTCCCAATTTTTATTGAAAAGGGTCTCTATACGATACCAGAATTTGTGGAGAAAAGATATAGTACCAATCTAAAAACAATTCTTGCGGTATTTTGGATTGCACTTTATGTTTTTGTGAATCTTAGTTCGGTACTTTATCTCGGCGCGTTGGCGCTGGAAACAATTATGGGTGTTCCTATGATGTATGGAGTACTTGGTCTTGCCATATTTGCAGCAGCATATTCTCTTTATGGAGGTCTTTCGGCTGTTGCATGGACTGATGTTATTCAGGTTGTATTTTTAGTATTGGGAGGACTCTTTACTACCTACCTGGCTCTCAATACTTTATCTGATGGAGAAGGTGCATTTGTCGGCTTTATGCAAGTGTTTGATGCCGTTCCTGAAAGGTTTCATATGATTTTAGACAAATCGAATCCTGAATACAGTAATCTTCCTGGAATCTGGGTATTAATTGGTGGATTATGGGTTGCCAATTTGTATTACTGGGGTTTCAATCAATACATTATTCAAAGAACTTTAGCAGCTAAATCATTAAAGGAGGCTCAAAAGGGTATTGTTATGGCAGCTTTTTTGAAGTTACTTATTCCGTTTATTGTAGTTATTCCTGGGATTGCCGCATTTGTAATGGTCAATGATCCAGTGATTATGGCAAGACTAGGAGAAGCAGGATTGGTAAATCTGCCTGGACCTGGACAATCAGACAAAGCTTACCCATGGTTGCTTCAATTATTACCTAGTGGTCTAAAAGGGGTTGCATTTGCTGCCCTTGCAGCTGCAATTGTGTCTTCACTTGCTTCCATGCTTAACTCTACTTCTACGATTTTCACAATGGATATATACAAGCAGTATTTCAATAAGAGTGCCTCAGATAGTGTAACTGTAAATGTAGGTCGGATTTCGGCTGCAGTTGCTTTGGCAATAGCTTGTATTATTGCACCTCTTTTGGGAGATCTTGATCAAGCTTTCCAATATATTCAAGAATATACGGGTATAGTAAGTCCAGGTATTTTGGCTGTGTTTATGTTAGGATTGTTCTGGAAAAAGGCAACAAACAAGGCTGCTATTTGGGGTGCTGTACTCTCAATACCTATAGCCCTCGCATTTAAGGTGCCAAAATTGTTCCCAGAATTAGGATTGACAGAAATCGCATTTTTGCATCAAATGGGCTTGACCGCTCTACTTTCCGTTTTGGTTATAGTGATATTTAGCTATGCCGAGAATAAAGGTAAAGACAGTGAGAAAGGAATTTATATTGGAAAGGGCTTGTTTAAAACATCTCCAGGTTTCAATGTAGGCGCATTTACAGTGATGATTTTGTGTGCTGTACTTTATGCTATTTTCTGGTAAAATTAGATAATATCATCTATGAAAAGGCCACTGCTGAAAACCAGTAGTGGCCTTTTCATTTCAATCTATTTTTTTAAGGAGGTTCTCTGTAATAGGATATTTACTGTTTGTTCAATGGGGCCATAAAATTGACGGAATCTTCTGATTTTCATCAATTATATCAGAAGATTTTAAGAGGTTGATCACCATTTCGATCATTTGAGTACTTATTGAACTGTCTTTGGCCCATTTAGTCTCTTGAAACCATCGCTCAGTATCTTCAATTTTTTGTTGATAGCGACTGCTAACAAGGGATATAGCTGAAGTTGATACCATGAAATCAACGCAACTTGTGTGAATGATTTCAAGCATTTTTTCTATTGAATCCTTTTTTTGAAGCAGTACATCATCATGGGCTGTGATCACAAAACATGGCCATGGTGTGGGGTATTCTCCAATCTTTTTCAAAGCTCCTGAATCAACCAAAGGTTTTGTTGTGTATTTCTCCCAATAGAATACATCACTCTCAAGCTTATTTAAGGATTCTACTGCTCCATTTAGATTATTTATCACCACAAATTGCTCCTTCTTTAACTCTAGGCCTTGAGTGTTAGCATTGACTCTTGGCATGAGGTGTGAGCCCGAACCAAAGCGGCTAATTGCATGAAGCTTATCAAACATGTTTTCACCGGAAGACAATGGGTTATTAATGCCAGTATGAATACCCCAAATTAAAGGCGAGCTCACATATTCACTGATAATCTTAAAAGGTTTGCCTTGAATGATTTGCGTTATTGTTCCTTCAGTTAATGTAATACATACGTCAATTTCCTTGGTTTCCAAGGCTTCCAGCATCTGCCCAGTACCTCCTGGGAAATCTGTCCAAACCAGGTTTATGCCATTTGCGGAGAATTTACCTTCCTCAATTGCTAGATGAATTGGTAAGTTGAAATGTTCGGGAACACCACCTAATCGAATAGTCACTTCATTCATATAATTGATACTAGAAGTTCACTAAAATATGTTTCGTAAACTTAAAAGGGTAATTCAATCAATTTGGAAACAAAAAAAGCCCCTGAGATTAACCCAGAGGCTTTTGAAGCGGTATGGACGGGACTCGAACCCGCGACCTCCTGCGTGACAGGCAGGCATTCTAACCAGCTGAACTACCACACCGTTTGCTCAATTGCGATGCAAAACTATAACCTTAGCCCTTTAAATCCAACACTTAAAAATAATTAATTTGAAGTGTTTTTTGAGGTGAGGCTATCTCGCCTAAAATGTAATAATGCCTACCTTTGGGTTTTCAAAAATGAAAGCACATGCATCTGGAATTCGAGAAACCAATAGTTGAACTAGAAAGTAAATTAGCTGATATGAAATCAATTGCTCAACAGAGCGGGGTGGATGTATCCGCGGCAATTGAAAAATTGGAGATCAATATTCTTAAACTGAAGAGGGAAACTTTCGAAAACTTAACAAGATGGCAGAGGGTTCAACTCTCAAGACACCCAGAGCGACCATATACTTTAGACTACATTTATGAAATTACAGATGATTTCATAGAAATGCATGGTGATCGTACTGTCAAGGATGATAAGGCTATGGTTGGTGGTTTTGCTTCCATAGACGGTCAACCCGTGATGCTCATTGGGCAGCAGAAAGGTAGGAATACAAAGCAACGTCAAGAAAGAAACTTTGGAATGGCCAATCCTGAAGGTTATCGAAAGGCCTTGAGATTGATGAAGTTGGCTGAAAAGTTTGATATCCCTGTAGTTACATTAGTAGATACCCCGGGAGCATATCCTGGAATAGAAGCAGAGGAAAGAGGACAAGGCGAGGCTATTGCTAGAAATCTAAAAGAAATGATGACTTTGGAAGTTCCAATCATTAGCATAATTATAGGAGAAGGTGCATCTGGAGGTGCATTGGGAATAGCAATAGCTGATAAAGTGCTAATGATGGAGAATACATGGTATTCTGTGATCTCACCAGAATCTTGTTCATCAATTCTTTGGAGAAGCTGGGATTATAAGGAGCAAGCAGCTGAGGCTTTAAAATTAACGGCTAAGGATATGCTTAAAAATAAGCTTATTGACGGCATCATCAGTGAGCCACTCGGTGGTGCGCATACAAACTTGAAATCAACTTCTAAAGAATTGAAATCAGAAATCTTAAAGCATCTCAAGTCTTTGCTTAAAATAAAAACTGAAGATAGAATTATGCAACGCATTGAGAAATTCTCAGCCATGGGTGTTGTGGAATAATGCCTAAGTAGATGGTCAAGGCTGCTATTACGA
>JBLIFO010000044.1:0-18095 GCA_047633875.1 Marinoscillum sp.
ACTGGGATCAACTCTGTCTTTTTCTATGCGCCAATGATTTTCGAGCAATCTGGTATCGGAACGGATGCTTCTTTCATTCAGGCGATTTTAGTAGGGCTAGTGAATCTAGTCTTTACAGTTTTAGCTATATTCTTTGTGGATAGACTTGGCCGCAAACCACTTCTAATTATTGGATTAGCTGGTATTACAATCACCATGTTATTGCTTTCTTACGGTTTTTCAGATGCTACTTATATATTGACGGATGAAACAATTGCTTCACTTCCTGAAGAGGTTCATGAGCAAGACCTTACCAGTCTTATTAATATTACTTATGAAAGTGATGTGGAGTTCAAAGATGCGACGATTGGAAAACTTGGCCTTAAGATGGCGCAGCAGTACGAGTCTCAACTTATCGCTGCTGCTATAAAAATGAATCCAATGCTTATTTTAGTCGGCATTTTAGGATTCGTGGCTTCCTTTGCTATTTCTCTAGGTCCAGTTATGTGGGTATTGTTTTCAGAGCTTTTTCCGATGCGTATCAAAGGTATAGCCATATCATTTGCTGGCTTTGTGAATTCTGCAATCAGTTTCATTGTGCAGCTAGTCTTCCCTTGGGAGTTAGCTACTTTGGGAAGTGCCACTACTTTCCTTATATATGGCCTTTTTGCAGGTTTTGGACTGCTTTTCGTGGGAGTCATTGTGCCAGAGACCAAAGGTAAGTCTTTAGAGGAGCTAGAAATAATATTGGTTAAATAAGCGTTTTAGATAAGCCTGATTTAGTTGATAAAGCCTGAGTCAATCAGGCTTATGTATCCTCTGTTCCGGTAGGCTTATATGTCCATTAAGAATGACACCAGATTGGTTTCTCTTTCCAGCTCGAGTCTTTTTCTAAGGCGATATCTGCTGATCTCCACTCCGCGTACTGAGATGTTAAGAAGTTGAGCTATATCTTTTGATGTAAGATTCATTCTTAAATATGCAGCAAGCTTTGTTTCCTGTGGCGTAAGGCTAGGATAGCCTGTTTTTATTTTCTTAAGGAAGTCTCCATGAACTTGGTCGAAATGGAAAGCAAATTGATTCCATGAGTCATCATTAGAAATATCTTTTTCAATATGTTGAACAACCTTCCGTAAATCATTTTTGGTTAATCCATTATCTATGGTGTATTCAATTTTTTTCTTTATGTCTTGGATCAATACGTTTTTCTGAAGCAAATGGGTAGTCACAGAGGTTAATTGACTGTTTTTGTGATTAATCTCTATTTTCAATTTTTCATTGCGAAGAACATTTAATTCATTCTTTGATTTTTGCTCTATTTCGGTAATTATCTGCTCTTTCTCGTTGATTGCCTCTTCTTTGCTTCTATTGATTTCGTCTTTCTCATGATAGTATTTGCTTCTCTGCTTCAATGAGAATCCAATAAATCCCATTAGCACCGTAAGAGCGTAAATTAATATTGCCAGCTGAGAGGAATACCAAGGTTTTAAAACGGAAAAGTTTAATTTAGTTATGCTACTTTCACCACCGAAGACATTCCTCGCTTTTACTTCAAATTGATAGTTTCCAGCAGGTAAGAAGCTAAATTCTCTATTGTGCTGAGAACTCCATTCCGTCCATTTTTCATGAACGGGTAGAATTCGATATGAATATTTTAAGTCTTCAAATCCATAGAAATATGGACTAGCAAACTCAAGAGCCAAAGATTCTCCATGTTTAATTTTAGTGTCTTGAAATGCCTTTGCTGTGAAATGTGTGACACTATCCATTGAAATCACACTCGCTTTGCGGATGACAACATCAAATAACTCTTTAATTTGGACTTGTGCACTGGGGTCAAAATGAATAAAGCCTTCTTTTCCACCTATAAGTACATTTTGTTTATCAAGAACGACTATGCTCTCAAGGTCATCACTTATATACTTATCTATTCTATTAAAAATATTAGTTTCCTTTCTGTATTTACCGAGTGATTCTTGACGTAAGAAACCTGCTTTTCTGTTTTGGATGAAAAAGATATCACCTTCTTCCGTGACTGTTATTTTACTGACATGTTCCTTGCCAAATAGGTCATCAAGAAATTTGTTTGGGAAGAATCTATCTTGGATAGGATCATAATTATAAAATCCAGTTTCTCCCGTGAAAACCAAAGATCCCATGATCTCATATACATTAATCAAGGTGTTGGATGGGAAACCATCCTCAGCTCCATAATGATTTATACTAATCGTTTTATTCAATGATTTATCCATGATGATTCTGTACGCTCCTTTGTATCCATGAGTCATCCAGATAGTAGAATCGTTTTCAAATTCAAATACCCGTGATGATTCATCTAACCCTTGGATTTCCCCTGTGGGCCGCAATTCTCCATTTTTCCTCTCGAAAAATCGGATTCCATCGTAACTACCCGCAATATATTTTCCAGGAATAGGGGTTTTTGTTATCTTCCAGCTACCGATATTACTGATTTGTTTCAGACCCGATGGCTCCACCACGAATGCCCCTTTATGGTGATTCATGATAAGTGATCCATTGATGACGGACAAATTGTAAACTTGCCCCTCACTTCCCGGGACTAATTCAAACCGATCTGCCTTTTGAGCGAATAATCCATTGTTAGTACCTAGATAGGTCTTATTATTCCAAACACTTGCTAAATATCCTGTTCCTTCAAAGCTTAATTGCTCAGTAACTAAGGATAGGGGGGAGCTTAATTCGAGATAATCGATTCCGGTGTGAAGACCAATCCATAGATTGCTAAAATCATCCTCCAATATGGCAATTACGGTTCTGTTACTTATCCCCTGACCTTTGGTGTATTTTTTCACGAAATTAAAAGCTTCGTCAAATATCAATAAGCCCATATTTTGGGTACCAATGGCAACACCTCTATTTTTTAATTGAATGACTACATTAATAATATTACCATTGAGCTGTCGATTATCCAATTTGATTGTTTCTTCTCTCGATACTTCATATACGCTACCATCTATACCAAAAAACACCAAATTTCCACGGAGCTGTGCAGCACCTGTTAATTCGGTTTTAATTTGGTCAGTACCCGGTAGAATTGAGTATTCGCTTGAACTAATATCTAATATCCCTTGGTCTTTGATTTGAATGAAAAGTTTGTTGTCAACATTGTGTAGTCTCAAAGGTTGTCCTGGAAGTTCAACCTTTTGAAGCTTTTTGTCCTTTATAACAAGGAGTTTATCTAGTGTGCTAAAGTAGATTTCATTATTGAATTTGAGTATTTTCCAAGTTTCTGAAATGTCTCTTTCTGAATTAGGCAGTTCATTCAATAATTGATGAAATTTCAACCCGTGTTGCGATTCTTTGAACACACCAATTTGACCTTGACCACCTACATATATATCTCCATTAATATCTGCAAAAACGGCTCTTATTTTAGTGGCGGAAGGTACAATATGCGATTTCCAATCCTCCCCATCAAAAATTATCAAGCCATCATTATTTGCGACGTATAGAATTCCGGAGGTGTCTTGAGCAAAATCCCAGTTTTGAATACCGCCACCATATTCACCCGGTTCGAAGTGAACTCTTATTGGAACTTTCGGGAGATT
The DNA here is from genome assembly GCA_047633875.1 of Marinoscillum sp. Taxonomy (GTDB): domain Bacteria; phylum Bacteroidota; class Bacteroidia; order Cytophagales; family Cyclobacteriaceae; genus Marinoscillum. Next base: position 3,567 of record JBLIFO010000044.1, read on the forward strand.
TAACTGTTGCGCGCTTACTGAAAAACCAAAAATAAGATTTATGAATATGTAAATCGCTTTGAGAAATGTTCTGAACATGGATGAGAAACCTTGAAGTGTTTAAAAAGTTCTTTTTTAATGTTATTTGATTGATTTAACTACTTAGGTGATGAGTTTTTGATGTATCGAATAAATAGGGATGATGTGTTTTTGTTGAGATTAAATTTTAGCTAATTTGATATATTTTTAAGAATATCGTAACAAGGAGCTATTAAAAAGATTCTCAATTACGAAAATTTCAAATGCCTTTTTAAGCATTCTCATCAACCCACAATAAAAGAAAATTCAAATTAAACAGTATGAAGAACATTTACTTGACAACTATCTTTCTTCTATTCACTTCAATCATCTACTCGCAAGAGAAGGTTTCAGTTGTGAAAAGTGAAGCAGGAATGAAATTGGTCGTTGGACAAAAAGATTTCATGATTAATGGAATGAATTGGGATTATTACCCTATTGGAACGAACTATTCATATAGTTTATGGAATCAACCCGATGATATTATAAAATCAGCTTTAGACGCTGAAATGTCTCTGTTGCGTAATATGGGTGTAAATGCCATAAGACAGTATACTGGTATCCAACCAAAGTGGATACAATATATTTATGAGAATTACGGCATATATACCATGTTGAATCATTCGTTTGGGAGGTACGGATTAACCATTGATGGTGCATGGGTTGCGGTTACTGATTATCGAGATGAAAAAACCCAAAAATTACTTTTGGATGAAGCAATAGCTATGGCGGAAATGTATAAAGACACTCCGGGTTTGTTGCTTTTTTTGTTAGGTAACGAGAACAACTATGGTCTTTTTTGGGCTGGAGCTGAAACAGAAGATTTTCCGGATGATGAAGAAGAAAAGCAGTTCATTGGTGAAAAGCGTGGAAGACCAATGTACAAACTTATGAATGATGCCGCCATTCAAATGAAAGCTTTGGATACGTCTCATCCAGTGGCTATTTGTAATGGTGACTTATTATTTTCTGAAATAATAAATCAGGAATGTAAGAATGTAGACATACTTGGCTTAAACATGTATAGAGGAGCTTCATTTACCGATGCTTTTGAGAGGGTTAAAAATGAACTCGACATGCCAATCATGTTTACCGAGTTTGGTTCTGACGCTTACAATGCGATATCAAACTCCGAAGACCAAAAAATGCAAGCTCACTTTATGGTAGAGAACTGGAAAGAAATTTACCAAAATGCAGCAGGAATGGGAAAAGCAGGAAACTCATTAGGAGGTTTCACCTTCCAGTTTAGTGATGGTTGGTGGAAATTTGGACAAACTAAAAACTTAGCGGTTCATGATAACAATGCTTCTTGGGCAAATGGTGGATATTATATCGATTATGAGGAAGGAGCTAATAATATGAACGAGGAGTGGTTTGGAATATGCGCGAAAGGACAAACGGATGCTCGTGGATTGTATACTCTTTATCCAAGAGCTGCTTATTATGCGTTGAAAGAACTTCATTCTGTTGACCCTCTTGCTGCCGGTGTTACCGAGGAGACTTTAAATAATCATTTTGCCGGAATACAGCTGATGGATGCGGTAGTGATGGCCAGAGGCGATAAGGCTGCATTGGCTGGAGAAAAAGGAGGTAAATTAAGACTAAGCGAATTCAGAGCTAATATTTCCACTTATCAAACTGGTGGTAATCTGATCACTACACCAGATGATCCAGATCCAACAAACCCTGTCTACCCTGACCAATTAGGGTTTGATAACATGGAGTCTTACTTTATAGGTTTCGAAGCTAATCCAGCTGACAATGTTACCGCGAATGTAACCTTGAACGTATTAGGTAATGTTGCTCAAAATCCTATCGATGAAATTTTCTATGAAAATAGAGGTCGATTCCAAAATGTAAATACGACTAACGGAACTACACTTACACAATTAAACAGGGTTCAAGTATACCAAGCTGAGTATACTTGGAATCATGAAATGTTTGACCTCAAAGGGTTTTATAGAACAGGTCACTATCATTGGGCTTATGAAGGAGACTTTTTTAATTTATACCAGGAGGCTAATTATGGACCAAACATAGATATCTATAATGGTCTCGCACCTCAAGGCTTTGAGTTTGAAGGTAAGAAAGAGCTAAAAAATCTTAAAGTTGCCTATGGTAGAGAGTTATGGTGGGGTGCTAATGCCGCTGTTCTTGTAAAATATGGTAAGGAAATCGGAAAATATAAAGTAACAGGAATTTTCCATGAAGATTTACAAGCACCTGGTGCGGCAGTTAGTTCCATTGCCATACCTACGCCAAAAACAAGAAGAGTTACTCTTGCTGCATCTAGAGATATTGGAAAGTTTGGTATAGAAGCCGGCGGAATTTGGGGTGGACAACCACTCGTTGGTAGAGAGTTTCAAATTGCCGAAGAAATCTCTGAAGGAAATTACAACGTAGTAGTAGATAAAATTCAAGAATCTGACACTTGGGGTGGAAAGATGAAATTAACCTATTCTTCTGGAAGAATTAACTGGTATGCACAGTCAGCTTATATGGGATTGGTTGCTATGGGTGGATTTGATCAAACACGAACGTTTACTGGATGGAGACTCAAGGATTCAGGGAGCGGAAATCAAACTAACGTCTTATCAGGTTTCACATATTCTGTTGGTAAATGGCAAATTGCCCCTAATTTTTTATGGCAAATGCCACTGGTTAACCCAATGCCAGGAGATGTTAGTGGAGCAGGGAGACTAAGAAACATTATCTCTGATCCTTTCATGGTGGGTATAAATAGAGAAACTACAGCAGGTGAACTTTTAATCACCTTTGACCCAACCCCTGGTAGTTGGATGTACGAATGGGATAACGACCGTGCTGAGGATGCTAAATTCGCTGCTAGCGTTGGTTTTGTATATCGTCACCTACCTACTTCTACAGATGCCAACATCATATTTCCTGGAACAGGTAGAGTAGCCGCCGCATCTGATGGCGCAGCTCCAGCATTAGACTTATGGGAAGTAAATGCACGTCTTGTATCGAAACTAACCCCAGAGTTTGGAATTATCGCAAATCTTTATGGCGGAAACGGTCAAGCTAGGGGATCTGATGCTCGGGAAATCCAAAGATATGGTGGTGACGTACGGGTGATCTACAAAACCATCAAAGTTATCTCGCATTTGAGAGTAAACGATTGGGGACCTTTTGATTACCACCGTGACTTTAACTTAACCTACCCTCTTCAGGCAATGTTAGATATCTCTACTTCTGCTGGAAAGCAAGATTGGTTTGTCTTACCTAACACTACATTAGGAATGAGGTTTACTTGGAGATCAATGGACGAAAATTCTCCTCGTTACTTACCAAATGCCGCAGAGGAGTTTGCAACATCTTCTATTATAAGCCCTATTGGTTTTCCAAATGGAAACGAATGGGAGTTTAGAACTTACGTAAATATTAGTCTTGGTAAATAAGAAACAATAACCATGAAAAATAAAAAAACTAAAAATATAATTATTGCTCTGGTTGTCGGGGCACTCGCTACCGTAACGACGAGCTGTGAGAGAACAGCTTCTGACGAAGCTGTACCAGCTACTTTTTCAACAAATGGGGATATTTTCACAGATACACCCGTGGGATTAGGTACTTTCTTTTATTTTCCTTTTGCACCTGATGCTACCAACCCTGTAGGTTCTAAGTACGATGCATTCTCTGTCGATGCATCGGAGAGTTATGCGGGTACAGCCTCTATTAGGTTTGACGTTCCGAGTGCCAACGATCCTGATGGTAACTACGCGGGAGGAATATTTGTAATTGATGGAGTGGGTAGAGATTTAACTGGTTACGATGCGCTAACATTTTGGGCTAAAGCGTCTCAAGGTGCTAGAATAGCCCAAATTGGTTTCGGGGAGGATTTTGGTGAAAACAAATACCGAGCGGTAAGACAAAATATTGATTTCTCAACCAATTGGGTCAAGTATACTATACCTATTCCTGACCCGTCCAAATTAGTAGAAGAGCGCGGAATGTTTTCGTATGCAGCTGCTGCCCCAGCGAGTGGGCTTGGTTTTACCTTTTGGATTGATGAGTTGAGGTTTGAAAAGTTGGGGACCATAGCACATCCCAAACCAGAAATTTTTGATGGACAGGAGATTTCTCAAAGATCTTTTCTTGGCTTTGAAATAGTTATTAATGGCTTAAGTCAAACTTTTAATCTAGCTAATGGGATCAATCAATCAGTGTCTTCTGCCCCTGGTTATTTTACCTTTAATTCATCCAACCCTCAAGCTGCCACGGTTAATGAAATAGGTGTTATATCTCTCATCGGCAATGGAACGGCTGAAATTACTGCCTCGATTTTGGGTGTTGAAGCACGAGGTTCAATAACGATAGACGTGGATGGAGCTTTTGTTACAGCCCCTGATCCAACCCGAGACCCTAGTAATGTGATTTCTATATTTAGTGATTCTTACAATAATGTTGCTGTTGACTTTTTCAACGGATTTTGGGAACCTTTCCAGACCACAGAGTCATCTAATTTTAACGCTGGTGGGAATAACATGATAAGCTACTCCAATTTTAATTTTGTTGGTAATCAGTTCGCTAATCCAACTGTGGATGCATCCGCAATGACACATTTACATTTGAATATGCTCATTCCCAACGAAATACCAGCTGATCTTGACTTCTTAATTACAGTTGTAGATTTTGGTAATGATGGCGTTGAAGGTGGTGGTGATGATCTTAGAGAGCAATTGTTTTTTTACGCAGATGATTTTGAGGCTGACACATGGGCTACTCTTGAGGTGCCTTTATCCTTAACAAGAGGTCATCTCGGACTCATTATTTACGAAAACATCAACAATCCAACAACATCGGAGATAGATAACTTTTTTTTAGACAACATTTATTTCTTTAAGCAATGACGAAAATGAAAAAGATAACAAGCCTTTTCAATATGTTCAGAAGATTTGGAACAATAAACGGATTGCTCCTCGTGATAGGTGCTGTTACTCTCCTAGGTTGTGAAGGTGATTATAATCAAGAGGTTACGACACTTAACAACTTGGTATGGGCAGATGAATTTGACGGATCTGGCTCGCCTGATCCAACTTACTGGTCCCTTGAAACTGGTACTGGCCAAAATGGTTGGGGTAATTTTGAATTACAAAATTATACTGACCGCACCCAAAATGTTCAAACGCAAAATGGGAATTTGATCATCACTGCTAGAAAAGAGTCTTTTGAAGGTTCTAATTATACTTCAGGTCGTATTATCACAAAGGACAAAATTGATTGGACGTATGGTCGTTTTGAGGCAAGAATGCGCCTACCATACGGACAAGGCATGTGGCCTGCTTTCTGGATGCTAGGTGCTGATATTGACGGAAATGAATGGCCTGGAGCTGGTGAAATAGACATTATGGAATACAGAGGCCAAGAGCCAACAGTAATCCATGGTAGCGTTCATGGACCTGGATATTCTGCTGGACAGGCAGAAACAAAGAGTTATGAATTAGCCAATGATAGGTTCGATACAAGATTCCATGTTTTCGGTATCGAATGGGGCCCTCAATATATCAATTACTATGTGGATGACGTTTTGTACAATCAAATAACTCCCGCCGATGTTGATGGTGAGTGGGTTTTTAATAAACCGTTTTTCATCTTAATCAACTTAGCAGTTGGTGGAACTTTTGTCGGATCTCCTAATAACGAAACAGTCTTTCCACAATTAATGCTGGTAGATTATGTAAGAGTTTACTCATATGAATAACAATTGAATTAAATAAACAAACACAAGAGAATAACTAAAGATGAAAACAATGAAATTTAATTTTAGAAACGCGCTTCTATTAGCCCTAGGAGTATTCATTATGGTTCAGGTGAGCTGTGATGAAATAGCTGATGCATTACCTGCTATAAGTGCTAATTTCAATCAAACAGTAGATGCTGAGACAGGAAAGGTAACTTTCATTAATACCTCAGAAAATGCTACAATTTATGCTTGGGATTTTGGTGATAATACTAGTTCAGAGCTTAAAGATCCTGTGAAACAGTACTCAGAAAATGGGACATACACTGTCAAGTTAACTGCATCTAATGGTATTGGTGATGAGGATGTTGCACAAGCTGAAGTTGTTATCGAGATTGTTGTAGCTGATACCGAAGCACCCGTTATTACTTTATTAGGTGATGCAGAGGTTACCATTAATGTAGGTGATACATTTGATGATCTAGGAGCAACAGCCACTGATAATGTTGACGGTGATATTACAGACGATATTGCTGTAACTGGAACTGTAGATGTAAACGCTGCAGGTTCTTATACATTGAATTACAACGTTTCTGATGCTGCAGGAAATGCTGCTGATGAGGTATCGAGAACAGTTATTGTAAATGAAGTATTTAACTGTACTGCTGAAACCTCGGAGACTTTAACAGCGACTGGCTTTAATTGGACTATGCAAACTAACCCATCCGCTAATGTTATTGATGATGGCGTTACTTTCTCTTGGATTGATAATCCTGATTTTGACAATGCAGTCAACAGTTCTTGTAAAGTAGGTCAAGCGACTAAGAAAGGACAAAACCCATGGGACAACTTACAGTATAACTTAGCTAACAAAATTGATTTTGCGGCCAATGGAGGATTTAAAATTAAAGTTTGGTCTGGAAAAGCTGATAGCAAAGTTCGAATTAAATTGGAGGAAGTAGGTAATGCGGGAAACAACGCTGAGTTGGAGAAGACAATGACCAAAACAAGCGAATGGGAAGAGTTGACTTTTGATTTTGCCGAAGGTCAAACAAATAAATTTAATAAAATAGTTATCTTCTTTGACCTAAATGGTAATAATACAGATACCTATTATTTTGATGACCTTACGCTCTACACCCGTACAGGCGGTGGAGGCGGTGGAGGCGGTGGAGACGGAAGTTGCCCTGCACCTCCAGCTGGAGAGCTTTTATCAAATGGTAATTTCGAATCAGGCGCAGCATGCTGGCAGTTACTTGATGCTGCTCTTACCACTATCTCTACTACTGTGAATAACGGAGGGAGTAACTCAGGACAACTTCAAGGAGCAACTGGTAAGGCTGTTGGTTTAAAGCAAGAAAGATTTGCGACTGGTTCGTTAGAACCTAATACTACTTATACTGTGTCATTTGACATCATTGCTTCAGGTGCATTCGGTGAGGGCGGAGTTTTTAAAGCATTCACATTTTCTGAAGGTGTTGACGGTGGTAACGTAGGTGCTACGCAACATGTCCTTGCTGATGGTATAACCTCATTATCAACATCTTGGGAGAGGAAACAATATACGTTTACTACTCCTGCTAATGCAAATCAAGTGGCAGGTGGTTTCTCCTTCTTGGTTGAAATAGTGAATAGTTCAGTGAAAATTAATGTTGACAATGTGGTCGTTAAAAAGTAAGATCTAACCATCCATTGATCAATACATAGAAGGCCGAGCGATATCTCGCCGGCCTTCTTTTTTAGCCAAAGACTTTTTTCTAATTTCATTTTTTACAACAAAGATTAGTGAACATTATCCTCTTATTTTTTAGTGATAATCTCAGAAACATTAAGAAGGAATCCACACATTTCAAATCAATCCAATAAAGAATATAAAGCGTGAGAAGAATTTGGAACATACTTACTTTTTTGATCATGATAATGTGTTTAATATCGTGCGATTTTAAAAAGAAAGGAGATTCCACAAATTCTCAAACAGATATGACTGCCAAAAACATACTAGGTAACCCCGATTTTTTAGCAATTTCCTATGGAGGTTACAGAATGAATACGAGAGATATTCAACCTACACTACCGCAACTCAAGGAGGATCTCCTCATACTTCACGCTATGGGAGTACGAATCCTCAGGACTTATAATGTTCAATTGCCACATGCTTCAAATGTCCTGAAATCAATTCGTGAACTCAAACAAGAAAATCCGCAGTTCGAAATGTACGTCATGCTCGGGGCGTGGATTGATTGTAAAAATGCTTGGACGGGTCTCCCCGTAGATCATAATGTAGAGAGCGAACAAAATGCTGGTGAAATAGCAAGAGCTGTAGCACTTGCAAATGAATATCAAGATATAGTAAAAGTAATTGCTGTCGGCAATGAAGCGATGGTCAAATGGGCCGAGAGTTATTACGTGCAACCAAGTGTTATTTTGAAGTGGGTTAATCATCTTCAGGATTTGAAGAATAAAGATAAACTGTCGAAGGAGCTGTGGATTACAAGTTCTGACGACTTTTCTTCTTGGGGTGGTGGTGATAGGCTTTATCATGTAGAGGATTTGAAGAAACTCTATAAAGCAGTGGATTACGTTTCCATGCATACTTACCCAATGCATAATTCACATTACAATCCATTTTTTTGGGGAGTAACTGAGAAAGAGCAGGAATTAACTAAAGAGGAGCAAATCAATCTTGCTATGAATCGCGCATTGACATTTGCCACTGACCAATATGATAGTGTGAAGAGCTATATGAATAGTATAGGAATTGATAAACCAATTCATATAGGAGAAACAGGTTGGGCGAGTTTTGACAACCATCTTTATGGTAAGGGTGGTTCCAATGCTACAGACGAACTAAAGGAAGGACTCTACTATAAGTCGATAAGAGGATGGTCAAATAAGAATAATGTTTCGTGTTTTTATTTTGAAGCATTTGACGAGCCTTGGAAAGATGCCCAAAATGCTAAAGGATCAGAAAATCATTTTGGATTGTTTAAGCTCGATGGAAGTGCAAAATATGCAGTTTGGGATGCTGTAGATCAGAACCTTTTTGAGGGACTAACTCGTAGCGGCAAACCTATTGAAAAGTCGTATAATGGAAATTTTGAAGAATTACTAAAGGATGCGCTTTTGCCAAATTTGAACCCGAAAATGGAATTAGTTAACTAGTCAGCCAATTCATGATCCCAAAAGCTAAAAACCTAATCCTCCTAATTATAGCTATGAGTACAGCATGTACTTCAGAAAAACCATTAATTGTCGAAGTATTCGAAACAAGCGCAAGTGGTAACCAACTCACCCAAGTAACCGAATTTAGTAGCGCAGATTATTCAACTACTATCGAATTGTTACCGGACACGACATTTCAAACTATCACTGGTTTTGGTGGAGCTTTTACAGAGTCATCTGCCTATCTATTAAATCAGCTCAGTATTGAGAATCGGCAAAAAATATTAAAGGCATATTTCAGTAAGGAGGGAGCCAATTATTCACTTACACGAACTCATATTAATTCATGTGATTTTTCACTAAGCAATTATTCTTACGCCCCAGTGCCAGACGATGTGAATCTTGAGAATTTTTCAATAGAAGAAGATCAGCAAGACCTAATCCCAATGATAAAGGATGCTATGAGAGTGTCGGAAGATGGATTTAAAATCTTTGCATCACCTTGGACCGCACCACCATGGATGAAAGATAATAATCATTGGGTTGGAGGCAAACTACTTCCAAAATATTACGATACATGGGCACTTTTCTTCTCTAAATATATAGATGCATACAAGAATGAAGGAATAGAAATATGGGGACTTACTGTTGAGAATGAACCACATGGCAATGGAAATAATTGGGAAAGTATGCATTATACACCTGAGGAAATGACTGATTTTGTCATGAATAATTTAGGTCCCAAGTTAGAAGCTGACGGTAAGGGTCATGTCAAGATACTTGGCTATGATCAAAATCGTGAGGGTATTAAAGAGTGGGTTGATGCTATGTATAAGGATGAAGAAACGTCAAAATACTATGCAGGCACGGCCATACATTGGTATGAAAGCACCTATGAGATTTTTCCTGATGCTTTGCAATATGCCCATGCCAAGGCACCTAATAAGTACTTAATACAGACAGAGGCTTGTGTCGATTCAGAAGTGCCTATGTGGCAAGATGATGCATGGTACTGGAGGAAAGAGGCTACCGATTGGGGATGGGACTGGGCGCCAGAAGAACAGAAATATTTGCATCCCAAATATTCACCTTCCTACAGATATGCAAGAGATATCATTGGCTGCCTAAATAATTGGGTAGATGGATGGGTGGATTGGAATATGGTCTTGGATCGTCAAGGTGGTCCAAATTGGTTTAAAAATTGGTGTGTGGCACCTGTTATTGTAGATCCAGAAAAGGATGAAGTGTACTTCACGCCTTTGTATTACATCATGGCACACTTCAGCAAGTATATTCGGCCAGAGGCACAAGTCATAGGAGTACAAAATTCAGATGACTCGCTCATGGTGACCGCTGCTAAAAATCCAGACGGAACTATAGCAGTTGTTATCCTCAATCAAGAAATGGAAGCAAAGAACTTTTCGCTTATGCTCCAAGGAAAAATCACTAATATCACTATTAACCCACAAGCTATACAGACTATCCTGGTAGCAAAATAAAACCCCAAATTAAGTATGTCGAAATTCGTAACAGCAGAGAAAGATAGAGTACCTTTTTTGCAGAAATCCGCCTTTGGAGCAGGACATTTAGTTCTTAATCTTTTACCAGGAGCACTTGGCTTTTTTATGTTCTTTCTTTTGACAGCATTTGGAATGGATCCACTCTTAGCTGGTTTGTTGGGAGGATTGCCGAGAATTTTTGACGCCATCACTGATCCAATTATGGGTTTCATTTCAGATAATACAAACTCTAAATGGGGTAGAAGAAGGCCTTATATCTTTATAGGTGCCATTCTAAGTGGAATATTTTTCGCTCTACTTTGGCAAATGGATGAGAATGACACTCAGTTGTACAATTTCTGGTATTTTCTCATTATGTCAATGGTATTTCTCATTGGCAATACGATGTTTGCTACACCTCTTGTTGGACTTGGATATGAGATGACATCAGATTACAATGAGCGTACCAGAATCATGGCATTTTCTCAAACGATGGGTCAGATTGCTTGGATGATAGTGCCTTGGTTTTGGGTGATTATAGCTGACCCAGAGATATTCCAATCGCAGGCTGTAGGTGTTCGGCAGCTTTCATTATATGTTGCAGGTATCTGTATGGTTTTAGGAATTCTTCCAGCTATTTTCTGTAAAGGTATAGATGCTTCCAATATGGAAAATCGAAAGGAAATCAATTGGAAGTCGCTCTTTTCTAATGTCATTGATTTGTTCCAAAGCATGTCGGAGGTATTTAAGAATAAGCCTTTCTTGAAACTCTGTGGAGCTACATTCCTTGTGTTCAATGGATTTCAAATGGTGGCCGCATTCAGTGTTTATATCATAGTTTTCTACATGTTCAATGGTAGTTATGGTGATGCTGGTACATGGCCAGCTTGGTTTTCTACCATTACTGCTGTAATCACTGCTTTCTTAGTAATTCCTATCATTACTTGGATGGCTAATAAGTGGGGCAAACGAAATGCTTTCATCATATCTACAACCTTGTCTATAGTGGGCTATATATTAAAGTGGTGGGGTTTTAATCCTGAATTGCCGTGGTTGATGTTTATGCCTATTCCTTTTATAGCATTTGGATTAGGGGGCTTATTCACTCTGATGATGAGTATGACCGCAGATGTATGTGACTTAGATGAGTTGAAAAATGGTATGCCGAGAAAGGAAGGTACTTTCGGAGCTATTTATTGGTGGATGGTAAAATTGGGGCAGGCTTTAGCACTAGTACTCGGAGGTTTAGTTCTAAAAGTGGTAGGCTTTGATGGAGGTGCTGCTGTTCAATCAGCAGAAACAATGCATCAATTACGAATAGCCGATATAGTTATTCCAGCAACTACGGCAGCTATAGCAATAGCTGTGATGTGGTCTTATGGTCTCAATGAAACTCGCGCAAGAGAAATTAAAACTAAGTTGGTAGAACGACGAGGTGAATTATAACAAACAACAGAAATCATTTAAATATTATGTCGTCGTATAGAGAAGGTAAGTTTCTTTCATTAGCATCTTTGGACTTTACTGGTAAAAGTTCAGTTGATTTAAAAACAATGTATCGTTCATATCTCGAGGCAGGTATGCACGGAATATGCTTCAGTCCATATATGGAAGGCCAGGAGCCTGGGGATCAGCTCTCTGAGGAGCAGGTGAGAAGACGAATAGAAATACTTCGTCCTTATACCAAATGGATACGCTCTTTTTCCACCACTGAGGGGAATGAATTTATACCAAAGATTGCCAAGGAATATGGAATCAAAACTTTGGTTGGCGCATGGTTAGGTAAAGATCCTAAAGTGAATGAGGCTGAAGTAGCAAACCTGATTAAACTAGTTAATGAAGGGGTTGTAGATGTGGCAGCTGTAGGAAATGAAGTGATGTATCGTCATGACCTTACTGAGGAAGAATTACTTGAGTGTATAGATAGAGTGAAAAGAGAGACCAAAGGTTCCAATGTGCCTGTTGGCTATGTAGATGCATATTATGAATTCGGAGCGCGTCCAGCAATCACGGAAGCCTGTGATGTGATACTTTCCAATTGTTATCCTTTCTGGGAAGGCTGTGGACAGGAACATTCGTTGCTTTATATGAAAGAAATGTACCGTAAAGCTGCTCAAGCTGGTCAGGGTAAAAAGGTCATTGTAACAGAAACAGGATGGCCAGATCAAGGGACTAATCTGCAAGGTGCAATTCCTTCTCGTGAAAACGCGATGAAGTACTTTATGAATACTCAGCAATGGTCTAAGGATGAGGATATTGAAGTGTTTTACTTCTCTTCTTTTGATGAGTCTTGGAAAGTAGGAGCAGAAGGAGATGTTGGAGCCTATTGGGGTATTTGGGATAAGGACGAGCAACTTAAATTTTGTTAATTTAGAGCAGTACGAGTAAAAATTTAGATTGAGTATTTAGTCATTTCAAAGTTTATCAATATGATCAAAGGTGCATTTGTCACTATAAAAGGAGAGGTATTTTATAAGATCGAAAATTACGATCAAATGCGCCCTTTTTTTATAAGTCTAGTTAGTCATACCGATTTGTGGCTTTTTGTCTCTACCTCTGGGGGTTTAACAGCAGGCCGTATCAATGAAAATTCATCGATATTCCCTTACTATACTGATGATAAGCTGGAGGATAATTCGGAAAATACCGGGAGTAAAACAATCATTCGCGTAGTTGGAGAGGGTAAGAGTACAATTTGGGAACCTTTCTCTGTTCGCAGCGAATACACTTATAGTTCATACAAAAATCTATATAAAAGTAAGGTTGGGAATCAACTGATATTTGAAGAGACTAATCAGGACTTAAAACTCACTTTCCGTTACACCTGGAAATTTTCTGAAAAATATGGATTGGTGAAGACCTCTGAATTGATCAATAATTCAGACGATTCCATAAAAATTGAAATCCTAGACGGGATTCAAAACATACTTCCTTATGGAGTAGGAGCCAATCTACAATCGGCCAGTAGTAATCTGGTAAACGCCTATAAGAAAAACGAACTTGAGCCAGAATCTGAATTGGGCATCTTTGTTTTGAGCTCGATGATAGTAGATAAAGCGGAACCTGCAGAAGCTTTGAAGGCTACTACGGTATGGTCGACATCTCAAGAAAATCAAAAGGTTTTGTTGTCCGGGGTACAATTGAAAAATTTCAGAAAGGGTCAACCGATAACGCAAGAAGAAGACGTCCGTGCGGAACGTGGGTGCTATTTCATTGTTTTTGAAAAAGATCTAACTCCAAAGACCAGTTCTCTTTGGGATATAGTCGCAGAAGTAAATCAAGACCACAGCCAAGTTGTATCTCTGATTAACGCTTTGAGTAATAAACAATCGCTCAAGCAGCAAATAGAAGAAGATGTTCTTAAAGGCACTGATAACCTTTTGGCATTGGTGGGCAAGGCAGATGGATTACAATATACTCAAGATGAGCTAAGTACAACAAGACACTACGCCAATGTGCTTTTAAACGTAATGCGCGGTGGTATTTTCGAAGATGGATATCAAGTGAAGGTGAATGACTTCAAAGATTATTTGAGGTCCATTAATAATGGTATTTTCCAAAAGTATAGTACCGAATTGGCCCTGCTGGGAGAAAAGAAGGATTATCAGTCCTTGATCAATTGGTCGATCGAGACTGGGGATTCATCTTTGATAAGAATAAGTTACGAATATCTACCTCTGTCTTTTAGCAGAAGGCATGGTGATCCAAGTAGGCCATGGAACAAGTTTTCGATAAACACGCGAAAAGCAGATGGGTCAAAGAATAGGGATTACCAGGGTAATTGGAGAGATATTTTTCAGAACTGGGAAGCATTAAGTTTATCCTTTCCATCCTATATCCTTTCCATGATCACAAAATTTGTAAACGCTTCAACCCTAGATGGTTACAATCCATATCGGATTACAAGGGAGGGTATAGATTGGGAAGTCATAGAGCCAGACAACCCTTGGTCATACATAGGCTATTGGGGAGACCATCAAATTATATACTTGCTAAAACTAATGGAAATTGCTCAGGCGCATTTCCCAATGCAATTCGCCGAGTTGTTTAGCAAAGAGCATTTTGTCTATGCGGATGTTCCTTATAGGATAAAAGGATATTCAGATATAG
>JBLIFO010000045.1:0-17870 GCA_047633875.1 Marinoscillum sp.
GGATGAGTACAATCAATTTGCTCCACACTCAGCACTAAATATGAAAACACCAAGTGAATATTATAACTTTAAATCAGCTGCATAACTAGTCCAGTTTTTAAGCGGAAAGAGCAATACCAAATGTACACTCATACGAGAAACGCTATGACCATTAACTCGCTGATTTTGTCCCATCTTCCAAGGTAAGATTTTTAGAAGCTAAAGCGAAATGCACTAAAGTGCATAGTTTTAACTCCAATTTGAGACCAATAAATTTGATATAACTCCACTTAATAATTAGGTACTTATAATAATGGCATTATTATTTAAACTGTAATTCAGGGTCTAACAACCTCTGCAATATGCGTAAATGGGATAGCTGGATCTATGCTAGAAGCTACGGAGCAGTATTTTTCAACTGCTAGGTCAACTAGCTTTTGTGCTTCCTCTGTCTCCAGATCAGGTGAAACAAAAATGTACTTAATATCAATTTTGATAAATTTATTTGGAAGCTCCTCACGACGCTCACCATCTATTTCTCCTTTGAAGTCAATCAAAGTTTTGCGACGCTTCTTTACCATATTAACGATATCTACTGCAGCACACGCAATAAGTCCTGCAAGTAACAATTGCATGGGAGACATTGCCTGTTTTTCTTCTGGGGCATGCATGTCTATTTCCAATCTGTTGCCAGATTCATTTACGGCATAATATTCATGATCCGATTTAAATCCTAAGTTTACTTTCATAGAGCAGTTACTTTATTATTAATATTTTATTTGGCAGAATATAGAATTTCCAATATATCGTTACCCAAAATTCGATTTAACACTAAATTTTAAAACTATTTAGGAACATTTAGCTAAATACACTTGGCTTATGTTTTGAGTCACTTACTTTTGCCGACTCATTCAGTAATAAGACAGGATTATGATTATTCCTAAGGAACCAAAGTTAACTAACGAACAGCTTTTAGAGGTAGTTTCGATTGTAGAAGAATATGGATGTCGCCTTCAAACTATTGAAGGACACCACCGCACCATATATGCAATACTAGGCGAAGAACGTGAGACTATTATGGTCAATCGGATACTCGGTCTGGACTATATTGATAGATTCGATGCGGTAGATTCTCCATTCAAACTGATGGATATCCACTCCGAACTAGCCAATCACAGAATCCGCATAGGAAATACCTTATTGGGTGAAAAGCCTTTTATCATCGCTGGTCAATGTACCATAGATCCTAAAAACCCAAACTTGTTCTTAGAGACTGCTCACGCAGTAAAAGAAGCTGGCGCAAGTGCTATCCGCGGTGGTGTTTGGAAACCGCGAACAATGCCTTACTCTTTCCAAGGTGATGATAGCTCTATGAAGATTCTTATAGAAGCCAAAGAGCAAACTGGTCTTCCCGTAGATACTGAAGTAATGGATGAGCATCAGCTAAGAATTGCAGTGGAAGCTGGAGTGGACATATTACAAATTGGTGCAAGAAATGCACTTAACTATTCGCTACTAAAGCAAGTAGGTCAGGCAACTGCTAAAAAACAAATAGCGGTATTGCTCAAAAGATCTATGGGTATGGGTCCTATCAATGAATTCATTGCAGCTGGAGAATATATCGCAGCTGGAGGAAATCCTAATGTGATGTTTTGCCCAAGAGGCACCTCTCCGACTATGGATGGATATCGTAATTATCCTGATGAGTGTATCACTCCACTCATGAAAGAAAAAACATGGGCACCTGTGATCGTTGATCCTTCACATTCTGTAGGTAGAGCAAAATATGTACCTTCAGCAGCTATGGCTGCCATGGCCTATGGGGCTGATGGTTTGATCGTAGAGACCCATTGCCAGCCCAAAAAAGGTATTGGTGATGATCCAAAACAATCCATTACACCAGATGTATTGAAGAAACTAATTGTAGATATCCACCAAATCTGGGAGATCAATCAACATTATAAAAAGGGTGTAACAATACCCGCATAAAACAAAAAAGGCAGCCAATTGGCTGCCTTTTTTGTTTGGGTTCACACAGATTATTTGGTTTTCACCACCAAATAGTTGGTGCTCTTCCAGAAATTTGATTTATCCTTTATGATCAATAAAACCTGATCATTAGCTTCAGTTAAAGTATATGAATCCGAAGGATGTTCAGTGACTAATTCGGCACCTTTAGTTTCGAAAGTAATTGTGTCGGTTATGTCCTTTTTCACTTGAGTGAAAAGACCGTCTTTGCTATTCGCATTGAGAATTTTCACTCTGCCTAGACCGATAAATCCGCCCTCCATATCGACTACTTCTTTCTCTTTGAGCTCTTTGGAAGTACCAGCAAAATAAAATGCACGGTTTAGAATAGCACCAAGTTCTTTTGTTAAGGTGACTTGTTGCTGATACGCCATTTGTACTTTATCCAAATCTTCCTGCATTTCGCTTTGCATGATTATGAAATCGGTCTCCTTATCCATCAAAGCTTGTGTTTGTGCCTTGATTTCCAAATTGAGCTTCAATACTTCTTCACTTTGCTCGCCATATTTAGCTCTTAGTTCTTTGAGATTACGATCCAAAGCCAAGATTTTCAATTTGGAATTATCTAATAAAGCTTTGATAGACTCAATGCGAGATAAGATATCTTCCTTCATATCCTCTTCAGAACCACCGTCCATATTGATTTTTCCAACCATTGTAGCATTCTTATCGATTGCTATTAGATTGTCATCAATCTCTTGCAAGGTCTTCTTGTAAGATTCCAGTGAACTGCTCAGATTCCTGTTTTGATTTCTGAACGAATCGTTCTCTTGCTTTAGCAAAGCAGTCTCGGCTTTTAGAGCTTCATTTTCCTTTTTTACTTTCGTATTGCAACCGGCCAACACAACGATTAGCATTAAGGCTACATAAGTTTTTTTCATGTTTATTTTGAATTAAGATAAGTGTAATACGTCAAGGTTTGCAATAAGTTGATGAATAATCAACAAGGATAAAAATATTCTAAATAAGGCTTATAACTACCTGATAGTCAATGCATAAAAGCTAGATAGTTTGTAATTATTCAAAGAGAAATAGCTCTATACACCTGATAAAAATTCAAGTTCTTAATCCTATAATTCCAATAAGAAGGAAGCCACCGCTTTAATCACCAGCAACCATTACGATAAGTTTTTAATCCACGAGAATAGAGTCCATTAACTCCTTCATTTGTTTCTTTGGCGAATGATCGCGCGGCTACTTTTTTATGGGTTTATCAAACCACTCTCATGGCTGCCACTTCCTGTACTTTATCTATTATCTGATTTAATTTACGGCTTTTCATTCCTAGGTTGGTCATATCGAAAAAATGTAGTCCAATCGAATCTAATAAAAGCCTTTCCGGCAAAATCAACTAAAGAACGAGCTTCGATTGAGAAACAATTTTATCGCTACTTCTATGATGTGCTGATGGAAAGTGTTCGGCTTTTT
Source organism: Marinoscillum sp. (assembly GCA_047633875.1). Taxonomy (GTDB): domain Bacteria; phylum Bacteroidota; class Bacteroidia; order Cytophagales; family Cyclobacteriaceae; genus Marinoscillum. The sequence continues at coordinate 3,436 of JBLIFO010000045.1, forward strand.
AGCATGAGCAAATCAGAAGCCTTGCAGCGTTTTAGAGTTGTCAACCCAGATATATTAGCATCGTTAGCAAACTCAGGACAAAGTGCAATACTTGTAGGTGGTCACTATACCAATTGGGAGCTTTTTGCAGTGGCTACTGATCCACAAATCCCACATCAACTTTTAGGAATCTATACGCCTCTCACCAATCCATTCATGGAGCGGGTTTTTAGTGCTTCGCGCTCGCAGTTTGGTTTGAAGCTAGTTCCCAAACGTCGAATTAAAGAAACACTTGATTCCAAAAAATCAGATTTGACACTGACAACTTTCGCTATCGATCAATGTCCTCGCAAAGATCAAAAAGTGTATTGGATGACGTTTTTAGGACAACCGACTGCAGTGCACTTCGGGGCAGAAAAGTATGCTAGAGAATATGAATACCCGGTGATCTATGGCTCTTCAAAACTGGTAAAGCGCGGGTACTATGAATTGACTTTAGAATTGCTTGTCGAGAATCCAAACGCTACTGAGGAAGGTGAAATAACCGAAGCACATACAAGAAGATTAGAAAAGCAGATTCTTGAAAATCCCGCATATTGGCTTTGGACGCATAAACGTTGGAAGCTTAAGCCAGAGCAATAAAAAAAGCCAGCTCTTTGCAGAACTGGCTCCTTAATCTTGAATTTTTAATTCGGAGAGTTTGGCCTGCTTCTATAGGTAGGCTCGGTTGTTTCCGCCACTCGATTTCCACTGCCATTGGCAGTTCCTGTCCTAGATCTATTGCTATCTACAGTCACCCTTGAGTTTTGCCCTCTGCGGTCATTATCATATTTGTTACCATAGGTAGAAGAATTACCATTTCCAGAATGTTTGCCTTTCCCATTTGACTTGTTGCCGTGTCCATATCCATAATGCTTATTGGACTGAACATAAACTACAGATGTTGGTCTTACATATTGCTTTCTGTGCTGAATTATTACTGGACCTCCGCAGATAGCAACATTGTTAGTATAGAAGTTGTCGTGAAATCCACACTGATGACCACATACATGATTATCAAAAGGAAACGAACGGGTATAGCTTTGGCTGAAAATCTCACCATGGTGCCCCATCTCCAATTGCACGAAAGTATTTCCTCTGACCAAGGTGACATCATAGAAGGTATATCCATGGCGCAGCACCTGACTAGCATGTACCCACTGGTATCCGTGAAAATCATAATCTATCGTTTGATAGACAGCTTGCGGAATACCCCAATTATGCTGGTGTCCCGTAGAAGTGACAAAACTAAAATGTTGCGCATCACTTTTAGAAACTAAAAGGATGACACTCATCATCGAAAGTAAAATTGCTCGTTTCATGACCGTACCTATTTGGTTATGCAGAAGGTTAACCAAGGATGATGCCAGATTGGTAAAGGCACATTAAAACGGGCACTAGCAAATTACTACAATGGTTTTGCGGAGAAAATCCGAATTAGCTTACTAATGACTAGCTCAGCGCTTTACGCTAAACGCTTACAGCAGAACAGAGCATTTTACATTTTCAGCTTTCAATTCTCCATTTTCCACTTTCAGCTTTCCACTTTCAATTTTAGAATTACATATTCCTGCTATACTGCCCTCCTGCCTCAAATATCGCATGCGTGATCTGAGCTCTTAGTCCACAAAAGTCTCTTTGATAACCCGCTTTATTTCAGCAGATTCCTTTGCTGATAATTTACCAAATGACTTCACCACCCTTTGTTTATCTATAGTTCTAATCTGATCTAGCACTACCCAGCTAACCGTATCATTTGATTTTACAGAAACTCTTGTTGGATAAGAATGAGTTTTGGTGGTCATTGGAGCAATCGTAATGGTTCGGATGTTTGAATTGAGCTCATCTGGCGAAATAATTACATACGGTCTGGTTTTTTGAATTTCACTTCCTACCGTAGGATCAAGATTTACAAGAACGATTTGGTATTGAGTCAATTCCATTCTTCGAATTCTTCATCCTCCAAAACGTCATCAACGAGCAACTCATCTTCGCCCCTTTCGGCCATTATCTGAAATGCTTCTCCCCAGCCTTTTCTTGGCTCATTAACTGGTTTTAAAATAATGCGATCTGCTTCCAATGTAAGTTCTACTTCATCATTAATGTGATACTGCTCTAAGATTTGCTTACTTAATCTGAGTCCTTTCGAATTACCAATTTTAATAATGGAAGCTTTCATAAGAATTTTAAATTGTTATTACAAAGTAATTACATTGAACTCATTTAAACAAATCAAAAATTCTCCAATTTCAACTTTCAATTCTCCACTTTTCGTAAGAGAATCACATATTCCTCCTATACTGTCCACCTACTTCAAACATAGCATGGGTGATCTGACCTAGCGAACAATGCTTCACCGTTTCCATCAGCTTCGCAAAAGTATTTCCATTGTTAAGTGCGGTTTCTTGAAGGTCAGAAAGGTATTTTTCTGAATGCTCCTGCCCTCTTGTTTGAAGGATATTGAGATTTTTGATCTGTGCTTGCTTTTCTTCTTCTGTAGCCCTGATTACCTCTGATGGAGTAATGGTCGGCGAACCTGTAGACGAAAGGAATGTATTCACACCGATGATCGGCATTTCACCATTGTGCTTTTTAGTCTCGTAGATCAAACTTTCCTCTTGAATCTTACCACGCTGATACATGCTTTCCATAGCGCCTAGCACTCCTCCGCGTTCTGTGATACGGTCAAACTCCTCCATAACCGCCTCCTCTACCAAATCAGTAAGCTCTTCGGTAATGAAAGAACCCTGCATCGGATTTTCATTTTTGGCTAGACCAAGTTCATTATTAATAATGAGCTGGATGGCCATTGCGCGTCGTACGGAATGCTCTGTAGGTGTAGTGATCGCTTCATCATAAGCGTTGGTATGCAGCGAGTTACAGTTGTCATAGATAGCATAGAGCGCTTGCAAGGTGGTACGGATATCATTAAAATCAATCTCTTGCGCATGTAGCGAACGACCAGAAGTCTGAATATGGTATTTCAGCTTTTGCGAACGCTCATCTGCTCCGTATTTCACTTTCATCGCTTTCGCCCAAATGCGTCGAGCAACTCTCCCGATAACAGCATATTCCGCATCTACTCCGTTAGAAAAGAAGAAGGAAAGATTCGGTGCAAAGTCATTGATATTCATCCCTCGTGAGAGGTAATATTCCACGAAAGTGAAGCCATTGGCCAAAGTAAATGCCAACTGAGTGATCGGATTGGCACCAGCCTCAGCAATGTGATAACCTGAGATAGAAACCGAATAGAAATTACGAACAGCATTGTCAATGAAATACTGCTGCACGTCTCCCATGAGTCGGAGCGAATATTCTGTGGAAAAAATACAAGTGTTCTGTGCCTGATCTTCTTTGAGAATATCAGCTTGAACAGTGCCTCGAACCGAGCTTAAAGTTTTCGCCTTGATCTCTTCGTAAAAATCTTTTGGCAAAACTTGATCGCCCGTCACACCTAGCAACATCAGTCCGAGACCGCTGTGACCTTCAGGAAGTTTTCCTAGATATTCCGGGCGCTTGGTACCAGCCGCCTTGTAAAGCTCATTGATCTTCTTGTCTACCTCTTTTTCCAATCCATTGGATTTGATATAGACCTCACACTGCTGATCAATCGCGGCATTCATGAAGAAGGCCGTAATCGTAGCAGCAGGGCCATTAATGGTCATGGAAACCGAGGTGGTAGGATCACACAGATCGAATCCCGAGTAGAGTTTCTTGGCATCATCCAGCGAGCAAATACTTACACCAGAGTTGCCAATCTTTCCATAAATATCTGGTCGATGATCTGGGTCTTCGCCATAGAGCGTCACAGAATCGAAAGCCGTAGAAAGTCTGGCCGCCGGCAAACCATGCGATAGGTAATGAAAGCGCTTATTCGTTCGCTCTGGGCCACCTTCTCCGGCGAACATACGTGTAGGATCCTCACCTTTTCTTTTGAAAGGAAAAACGCCTGCGGTAAATGGAAACTCTCCAGGCACATTCTCTTGCAAACTCCAGCGCACAATATCTCCCCAAGCTTCATAGCGTGGTAGACTCACCTTTGGTATTTTGGTTTGCGAAAGCGTCAGGGTCTTTGTTTCTACTTGGATCTTTTTACCACGAACCTCATAAGTGAAGTGATCTCCCTGATAGTTGGCCTTTTTGTCTTCCCACTCCGCAATCAATTTCTTATTGTACGGATCTAAATCCAGCTCTAGTTGGGCAGTTGCTTCTTCTATAGCGGCGATAGCTTCTTTATTACCAAGATCTGTCATGACCTCTTTGGACTTCTCCAAACCATAAAGCTTTTGCGCAAGCGCCTGCTGATCCAATGCCCTTTGATTGTAATCACGAACGGCCTCAGAAATCTCAGATAAATAACGCGTCCGCTTCGGCGGAATGATGAAGATCTTCTCAGACATTTCGCGTGTAGAAGTGAAGCTAGAATTCAGCTCAGCACCAGTTCGCTCCACAAGCTTATCCATGACCACTCGGTAGAGTTGGTTCATGCCCGGATCATTGAATTGGCTGGCAATCGTACCATAAACAGGCAAGGCATCATCCTCCGCATCCCAAAGATTGTGATTGCGCTTGTATTGCTTTTTTACATCTCTCAGGGCATCTAGCGCCCCTCTTTTGTCAAACTTATTGAGGGCGATCACATCAGCAAAGTCGAGCATATCGATCTTCTCCAACTGCGTGGCTGCTCCGTACTCTGGCGTCATCACATAGAGACAAACATCGGAGTGATCGGTGATCTCTGTATCAGACTGACCGATCCCAGAAGTTTCCAAAATGATCAAATCAAACGATGCGGCCTTCACAATATCTACGGCATCTTTGACATACTTTGACAAAGCAAGATTGGACTGGCGCGTGGCGAGCGAGCGCATATATACCCTTTCGGAAAAAATAGAATTCATGCGAATTCTATCTCCTAGCAGAGCACCACCAGTTTTTCGTTTGGACGGGTCCACAGAGATCACTGCGATGCGCTTTCCACTTTCTTCAAAATCCACCAAAAACCTTCTCACCAACTCATCCACAAGTGAAGATTTTCCTGCGCCTCCTGTTCCGGTAATTCCGAGAACCGGTGCTGTTTTAGTATCCTTCGTTTTATTTCGAACTTCGTCCAATGTACCCTTATTCGCTTCGGGAAAGTTCTCTGCAGCTGAGATAACTCTAGCAATGTTGCTAGCATGGGCAGGAGAAAGCTCTTTTACTTCTCCATTCAAATGTTCACCCATTGGAAAATCACTTTTAGAAACCAGATCATTGATCATTCCCTGAAGTCCCATTTCACGACCATCATCAGGCGCATAAATACGCGTGATACCGTAAGCATGCAGTTCCTTGATTTCCTCTGGAAGGATAGTCCCTCCTCCTCCTCCAAAAATCTTGATATGCGAAGCTCCTCTTTCTTTGAGTAAATCATACATGTACTTGAAGTACTCCACATGTCCGCCCTGATAGCTGGTAATGGCGATGGCTTGCACATCTTCCTGAATGGCACAGTCGATAATTTCCTGCACCGCGCGATTGTGTCCCAAATGGATTACTTCACAGCCCGTGGACTGGATGATCCTCCGCATGATATTGATAGCTGCGTCGTGCCCATCAAAAAGAGATGCCGCAGTGACTATGCGAATGTGATTTTTTGGCTTGTAAGGAGTAGCGTCTTGATACATGTAGTTGATTGCTTTTCGGGGTATTAATGTTGTTTTTGGGTAAAGACAAAATTAATGAAAAGCAATCGGCTATTCTTTTGAATTGGGGATATTGTGATGAATGGGTATTGAGGAAGATGTTCACTGCTGAGGAATAGACTTGATATCTCTCTGATTGAAAAAACGACAGTCTAAAATGATAAAGCTCCGAGAAGTCTCGAAGCTTTATCATATGAATATTATGCAGGTGAATGTTGCATTGCCTTCTCCAAAGTCTGCAAAAACGCCTCAACGGGCTGTGCTCCCGATATTCCGTACTTTCTATTGAATACAAAAAATGGTACTCCATGAATACTCAGTGATTGTGCTTCGTGAATGTCGGCTTTTACTTCCATGGCTAGTTCATCGGAGTTGAGGAAATCTTGAACCGCCTGTTTGTCCAGACCTACTTCCTCAGCGATCGTTATTAGAGACGCTTTATCATCGATATTTTCACCCTTTTCAAAATAGGCTTTGAGCAAGCGCTCTTTCAGCTCGTTTTGCTTGCCATGAGCTTTGCTAAAATGCAAAAGTCTATGGGCGTTGAAGGTATTGGCCACTACTGCCTTGTCAAAATCGAAGCTCAATCCTACATTGGAAGCCATCTCTGTGACTTGATTTGCCATATCAGTGGCTTGCTCTACAGAGATGCCCTTGTGATTGGCTAGGTTTTGATGAGAAGAGATATTTGGATTAGACACTGTTTGAGGATTGAGCTGGAAGCTTTTCCATTCGATCTCCACCTCCTCTTTACCGCCAAACCTCGCCAATGCCTCCTCAAACCGACGCTTACCGATATAGCAAAACGGACAAACTACATCACTCCAAATTTCTACTTTCATAGCTTTCTATTTTAGACTCTTACAATGCATTTCATTCAAAAAATGTTCAACCAAATTCAATTTAAAAAAGAATAGATGCATTCGGCATATCCATCGACCACCTATCCAATTTGAATAATCAATTAATTTCACTGATGTATCTTCACAAAACTCTAACTGCAATTTATGACCGACCAATTGACCAATACCAAAAGAATCGAGTCCTTAGATTTTCTCAAAGGCATGATTATGATCATTATGGCATTGGATCATGTTAGAGATTTCTTTCATGCGGATGCATTTCTATATGATCCTACTGACGTAACACAAACGAACCCTATTCTCTTTTTCACAAGATTCATTACACATTACTGCGCACCTGTCTTCGTATTCTTAGCGGGAAGTTCTGCATTCTTTGTAGGTAGGAGAATGTCCAAAGCTCAACTGAGTGTTTGGCTTTTGAAAAGAGGTTTTTGGTTAATGCTCGTGGAGGTCATTATTATCAAAATCGCCTTTACCTTCAAGTTTAGCTTTGAAGTGACTGTATGGCAAGTGATCTGGTTGTTGGGTGCATCGATGATCACCTTGGCTGCTTTTATACATTTACCTAAGAAACTGATGATTGCAATCTGCCTGATTGGAATATTTGGACACAACTTACTCGACGGCTATTCACCTGACAGTTTTTCAACAATCTGGTCAATACTACACGTGAGAGGACTCATTAATATCGCTGGCTTTAATATAGTCAGCGCTTATCCTATGATCCCATGGATTTTCGTGATGGCCCTCGGCTATTATTTTGGAGGCCTTTATCAGCGGGAGTTCCCTCAAATGCGCCGATTAAAATACTTGAAGTATGTAGGAATCACTAGTATCGTGCTCTTTGTGATTATTCGATTTATCAACATTTACGGGGATCCTAAGCCTTGGACTACACAAGACTCACCGATTTATACTTTCCTTTCCTTTTTGGAAGTCTCGAAATACCCTCCATCGCTTGACTACTTGTTGATCACTTTAGGCCCTGCTATTTTGCTCTTGGCCTTTGTGGAGAATCTCAAAGGTAGGATTCACGCGATAGTCACTATGTTTGGAAGGGTCCCACTGTTCTTTTATATCATCCATTTTTACTTGATTCACTCTTTGGCATTAATCGCAGCTGTAGCGACTGGATTCCCAGCTTCGTCTATGATTGTAGATGTTTTCATTACCATGAGTCCGAATCTAGAAGGGTATGGCTTCAGTCTTTGGTTGGTGTATGTAGTTTGGTTGTTCGTTATAATACTTCTCTACCCTGTCTGCAATTGGTATGATATTTATAAAAGAAATCGCCGCGAACATTGGTGGCTTACCTATATCTGATCATTAAGAGCCCCTCTGCTTCCTTTTGTCTGTTATTATCCATAATTTCATACTTCAAAACACGCCTAGCAATCATGAAAAAGCTCACCTACATTTTTACATTTTTTCTCGCTTCACTTGCCTTCGCTCAATCACCTATTACTTCGATCCCTTTCGAACTATATGGTGACCACATTATTTTCAAAGTAAGTGTAGATAAATCAGCTCCGTTAAAATTCATCTTTGATACTGGTTCTGGTCTTACTGTAGTGGACAGTGATGTAGCAAAGGATTTAAAGCTGTCTGGCAAAAAAGTTAAAATGGGTGAGGCTACTACTATGGAGTTGATAAAACACAACGAAATAGAAATCAATGGTTTCGCGATGGAAAAAAATATAAAAGTTTACTCAACTAATTTGGACCATCTTGAAAGAAGCCTTGGCCTTGATATAGATGGTATTGTAGGATACGACCTACTACACCACCATATTGTGAATATTAATTACGAAGACCAAGTGATGAATATCTATGAGCTTGGAAAGGGTCCAGAAGTAGGAGATGCCATTCCTTTTGAGCTAAATATGTCTATCCCAACGATTAAAGGAACTGTCCTTTTGAATAACAATGAGCCCCATGATGGGACATTCTTCATATTATCTGGTGCAGGTACTTCATTAGATTTCAATTCACCATATGCCGCTAAATATGATGTGATTAACAAGACTGGAAAACATTTCTCTTACTTAGTGAAAAGCATAAGTGATGTTGAGACGCTCCATTACGAAGGGCATGTATTGTCATTCGCTTTTGGGAATCAAACAATTGAAGACTTGCCAATCGGCATCAGCCAAGCCAAAAGTGGAGTGAAGGCGCACTCTTCCGTGTCAGGTATCATAGGAAATAAGATCTTGAGCATGTACAACGTTACCATCGACTACTCTACCAAAATGCTCTACTTCGAGAAGAATGCCAATTTTGGAAAAACCCTATCCATCAACTGCAGTGGTATCGATCTACAGCTTTCTAAAAACAAAAAGAAACTATTGGTACATCGCGTGTTTGAAGATAGTCCTGCTGATGAGGCGGGAATAAAAGTAGATGCTGAATTTTTGTCCATTAACGGTGAGAGCGCAGATGACTTGACTCTTCCTCAAATCAATAACATGTTGAAAAAAGAAGGAGAAACTGTAAGTGTCACTTTGAACCAAGATGGTAAAGAAAAGACTGTTTCTCTTACATTGAAATCTCTGATTGACTAATCGTCAATCAGAGTAGTACATCGCCGAAAGGCTCCATTTTAGGTGGGATATTAGGTTCCTTAAGCATTTGTAAAAGATCGATTTCTATCGTCCGGCAGATCGCAGACATTGGCACGTCATTGACATAGTTTTCAAATGGATCTTCACTGTTGTCTCCTATTGACTCCATAGTTACGAAAACCCAAGAGACGAGCACGGAGAAAGGCACATTGAGCCATGCCGTGCTATCACCTTCCATACTGTGAAAAAGTTCAATCAAGCCAAACGGCACCAAAAGGACAAAAATCCAAACAAATACCGAACTGAAATATGCATATTGTCGAGGGAATGGTGTGTTCTTGATACGCTCACACATTCCTTGATAGTCATATAATCGTTCGATGCTTTTCATCATGTCCATATGCCGAAAATCATTGAAGTATTTTTTCGAATTAAGGGCTGCTAAATCCTCACCCTGCAAATGAAGAATATGGGTAGCGGCATTTGCCTGATCTTTCACTTTTAGATACTCACCAGATTGGAGAAAATAGGCGATACAGTCCTCACACTCCTGATCATTTACCAATCCAAAATCAGGAACATAAGTCAGATTTTTACGATCAAAAATGGTTGTCTTCCTAAGTTGGATTCTCAAGGTATTGATCCAAGAGAGTTGTCTTAGAATTAGCCTCCTTTTTATTAAATCAAGTTGCTCTGCGGTTATAGCATCATCGGGACTCGTGACGTAAGACAATACCTGATTGGCCCAATGCCGACTCACGTTGACTATGCCTCCCCATATCTTCCTTCCTTCCCAAAACCGGTCGTAGGACTGACTATTCTTGAATCCCAAATAAAAAGCAACCGCAATACCCATAGTGCTCAAAGGCAAGAATGGAATGCCTATGTTGGTGCCGTTTTGATCAAAATAGCCAAAAAGCCATGTAACAAATGACGCCCATACTGTGAAGTAGACAAGGTTTCTCCATGTAAATCTCCAAATTACTTTGAAGCGAATATTTCGTCTTACGTACATACTTTAGTTTTAATGAAGGAAATAAAATTAACGGGTCGATTGTGATTTGTTAATATAATTAAATAAAAAAGCCATTGAACTTAGGTAATCTGACCTGATAAATGTTATTAACTTAAGCCCCAAGTTTGTTATTGATTTGCTTCAATTTTTAACGCCTCTATTCATTGAATACCACTAAATCTACTTTATTCTTCTCAGCTTTTAAGCAGTCTTTACGGCACTTATCCATTTTTGCCTGGCTCATTACCTTATCAACGATAGGTCTCGGACAAGGAAAATACGAATCTAAGTTTCAAGGAAGAATTCTGAATGAGATGAATGCCGAACCAGTATATGGAGCAAGTATCTACTTTGAGTCTTTGCAAAAAGGAACAACCACAGATCGTGATGGTTATTTTGAAATAATCTTACCTAAGGGCACTTTTCGTATCACATTTTCAAGCATCGGCCTAGTAAAGAAGACCATTCTCATAGACTTGGTAGAAGATGTAAGATTAGATCTTTCAATGTTCGATGAGGTGATAGATCTTGACGAAGTAATCATTACTGGCAAGAATCCAGATGAACGTGTGACAAGTCTTGATATAGGCAAGGATGTGCTCGATCTCCGAACATTGAAGAACATCCCTTCTTTCCTTGGAGAGTTAGATGTAGTGCGTTCGCTAATCATGCTTCCAGGAGTCTCGACGGTAGGGGAAGGATCTTCTGGATTCAATGTGCGCGGTGGAGGTGTTGATCAAAACCTCATCCTGCAAGATGGTGGGGTAATATTCAATCCATCACATGTTTTTGGATTCTTTTCTGTTTTCAATCCTGGCACAGTACAAAGAGCAGAACTGTACAAAACGGGCATTCCCGCTCGATACGGAGGTCGGTTGTCTTCTGTACTTGAGGTGAAAACCAAAGAGGGCGATTTCTTAGGTTACCACACGAACGGCGGATTGGGAATAGCTGCTGTTAACCTAACCGTGGAAGGTCCAATCATTGAGAAAAAACTTTCCTTCCTGCTAGGTGGCAGAGCCTCCTACTCAGACTGGATGCTCAACCTTGCTCGAAACAAAGAATTACAAAATAGTGCTGCAAACTTTCAGGATGCTAATTTGAAATTGACATTCAGGCCGGGTATCAATGACAAGTTTTCCTATAGCGGATATACAAGCCACGATAATTTCCAATTTGGTAATGACACCACCTACGGCTGGGTAAATCACAACCATGTGTTCAAATGGACGCATCACTTTCATGATGATTTCTATTTTGATGTAGATGCCACGTTAGGTGCTTACAATTATGAAGTCACTGACGAAAAAGGAATAGATGCATTTGCAGTCAATTCTAAAATCCAAACACAAGGATTAAGAATAGATATGTATAAAAACCAAGGCAAGCATAAATGGAATTTTGGCTTGGAAAACAAGTACTACCAGTTCTCCCCTGGAGAACTCCGTCCATTCAATGAAGGCTCATTCGTAACAGCTAGTCAAATTGAAAATGAGCAATCCCTTGAAGGTGGGGTATACATAGAGGATGACTACAAAGTCACCAACAAACTTTCTATCAGAGCTGGATTGCGTTATAGCTACTTTCTGAACTTCGGTGAAGGGTCCGATTATATATACGGATCGGAACTACGTGACCGATTCAACATTATTGATACTGTTTTCTATAATCAGGGAGAAGTGATAGCCCGTTACAGCGGGCTGGAGCCAAGGGTGAATATCAACTTCCAAATAGATAATTCCAGTTCGATAAAAGCGAGTTATAATAAAACTCGCCAGTACCTACACTTAGTTACCAATACTGCTTCGGTCACACCTACTGATGTTTGGAAAACCAGCAACAATTACATCAAGCCGCAAAGTGCAGATCAGTTTTCACTAGGTATTTTCAAAAACTTGAAGGACAATATGTTTGAAACCTCTGTGGAAGTATATTATAAAAAATCCTACGATGTAGTAGACTTCAAAGATGGAGCGGCTATCTTTCTTAATGAAAACATTGAAGCTGATCTCATCAGTGGCATCTCAAAAGCCTATGGCGTGGAGCTCTATGTGAGTAAACAATTGGGCAATCCGACGGGCTGGATTTCATATACCTACTCTCGTACCTTACGCAAATTTGATAGTCAAATACCCGAAGAACGTATAAGCAAAGGCAATTGGTTTCCATCAAACTATGACAAACCACACGACCTTTCTGCTACCGTCAGCTACCGATCAAATAAGCACACCATGATTGGTGCAAACTTCACCTACAGCACTGGTCGTCCACAAACTGTTCCTGTCAATACTTTTGATATCTCAACACTCACTTACATTTTTGCTTTCTCCGAAAGGAATCAAGGAAGAATCCCAGACTATTACCGGCTAGATCTTTCACTAACACATGAGACCAAGCCTTGGTATTTCAAAGATTATAAAGTCAACTATGTCTTTAGCATCTATAATGTGCTAGCACGGAAAAATGCCTATTCCATATTTTACCAAAACGTATATGGGAGACCTCCATCGGCATATAAGCTCTCCATCCTAGGTAGTATGTTTCCTTCTATGTCAATAAACTTTGAGTTCTAATATGAAGGTGAGCTACTTACTCCTTTTATTTTTATTTGGTTGTATCGAGGCATTAGACAATCTGCCACTTGAGACTCAAAGAGTGGTTATTACAGGCGAAATCTCAAATGATACTACTGCACACACGGTACGCGTCTATTTCAATACGGGGTATAACATACCAAACATATATGTGGAAGATGCTAGGGTTAAGGTAGTAGACGACTTAGGCAATGAGGTGACTTTCAATTCTAAAGGCTTTGGTATTTACCAAACTGAAATCAAAAGAGCCTTTCCTGCAGGTAGGACTTATTATGTGTCTGTAAGACTAAGAGATGGCACTATATATGAATCGATCCCTGAGCAAATGATAGATCATGAAGGTTCACTCAGCAATGTGAGATATGAAAAGCTATTTGGGGATCTCCAGTTGTATGTGGACTATCAAGATGCTGCTGAAGAGCGTAATTACTATCGATGGAGATATGGAGGCACTTATGAGGTTTATGCACCTATTGCTGGATTATTATCGGAGCAAGGAATTGAAGGTTCAGACACTATCAGCTGCTTCAATTATCGTGACTATCCTCCCTTCAGTGAGCTCACCTATTGCTACGTAAAGGACTATGATCGGGAGTTGCTAGTAGTGAGTCATGATTTGCTTCAAAATGGTCAATTGGTGGAAAAGTTTCAAGTTGCAAATATCCCAGTGACACGGAAATTTCAACGGGGATATTTCCTCTTTGCGAAACAGCATCATATATCCGAGCGTGCCTACAAATATTGGAGAGCAATTCGAAATCAGCTGGACAATACAGGTTCTATTTTCGAAACGGCCAATTACAACATTAGAGGTAACATCAGAAACACAGAAGATGCAGAAGAAGAGGTTCAAGGCTTTTTTGAGATGTCAAGTGTTACCTCACTTGGAATATTTGTAGAAGACTACATTGGTACCTTCATAGAAGACGATGCTTGCTTCCCGCAACCACCAACCTGTCCACCGGTGAGATGCTATGATTGCACTTTCACTTCTCCATCCACCTCTAAAGATAAACCGAGCTATTGGCCAAAATAATGAGCATTTTATCTTGGAATAAATTAGTCTTGGTTTGCGCACTAGCAATGTTGACACTCTGCATTAGTTGTGTAGAGAATTTGGATGAACTCCCTCCGGAAAAGTCCAAACTGGTGATCTATGGAGAAATAAGCGATCGAGCTGAAAGAATTTCAGTTAGGGTTTATCGCACAACAGGTTATGGTGTACCCTTTGAAGCTATTTCAGATGCACAAGTGATAATATATAAAGATGATAATATTGCTTCTCAGCTTTCAGGAGACCGATATGGTTTTTACTACAGCCAGTGGCCTGGTGCCAAAAGAGGTAGTACCTATTACCTAAAAGTTCAATTGACGGATGGTCAAACCTATGTTTCAAGTAAGGAGATTGTCCCTTCAAATGGCGGAATCGTAGAAGCCTTAAGATACGAAAAGACTCCAACTACTTATACATTCTACACAGACTTTGAGGATACCGATTCAGGTCTTAATTTTTATAGAATAAGATACCTAGGCTTCTACAATAAAGGTGGCACTCCTATCAATGTCGCCTCCTATGTATACGTAGATAATCTTCCTGATAATTTGAAAGAATGTTATGCTAGTACACTACAAAAGATCACAAGCCCACATTGGTACAAAGACTTAGACCTTGAGCAGCTGACGCTAGAAAACGATTTGCT
>JBLIFO010000046.1:0-17843 GCA_047633875.1 Marinoscillum sp.
TAGAAAGCCTTTTTTATTTACTTCCTTTTAAGTGCTAGTTGCGCCAGTAGTAACGAGCGTCCACCTCAGGCGCTTAATCTAAACTTACATCTGATTATGAGAACAGAATGGGTGACAGATTTACTCTTAATTTTTTGAATTTGAATCCTCCAGACTTATATCCACAAACCAAGTTTGAGAAACCTTATGCTCTTATGGTTTGAATATCCACAAGGCTAAAACCCAATTTGGATTCCAAAACCCGTTTTTCACTCCAGAAAAGAAAATGACTACCTCTTCTGACGAATTTTTGGTTCGACTCTGCTAGTCTGTCTCTTCAACTTTGAAGTCAAATCAAAACTAAAATCGTATGAAGCAGATTAACATTAAACTCATTCTAGCAGCCCTTGTGAGCTTTACCTCTCTTACCATGCTTATGTCATGTGAAGATGATGGTGCTAAAGAGGTACAATTAGCAGCACCAACCATCACTGTTACCAATCCCTCTGAATTGGAAGTTCTTGTTGGTGGAGTGCTTACTTTTTCCATTAGCGTAGAAGCTGAAGCAGGCCTCAGCAGCGTTAATCTTGATGGTAAAAGTGTTAAGACCTATACTGGTATTGAAACTAGTGACACATTTGACTATGAATACAGCAGCAGTGAAAACGGATCTTTCAATCTAGTCTTCTCAGTAGAAGATGCTAAAGGAGCTTCTACAGCCGCTACAGGTGTGGCAGTAGAAGTAGTAGGGGATTTAGGATTTGTGATCGCAGATTTTGCTGGTAAGGAAGTAGGAACAACTACTTTAGCTTCACTAGATGATACCTATTGGGATGCAGCCAGAAGCATCGTTTCTTTTAATGTGACGGGTAATTTGGCTGCAAAAGCATCTCATGAAAATGTTGGTAGTCAGTTCGCAGTACAAACAGGAGCTGACAATCCAGCTGCAGATCCGGCTTTGATTTTCAACGGGAAAGCTATGAAGGTGGTGAAGCAACCAGCTGACTGGGGAACTGACGGTTGGAGTCATATTATTTTGGACTTTGAGACCACATTTGACAAGGCTATTATTGAGGCATTACCTCAAGTCAATGCTGAAATGACTGGACTCACTGCAGGCACCAAGGTGATTCAAATGGATGTTTATTATGATGACACGCAAGATCCGAATGTAAACTTTGCTGATTTCAAAACGAAAACGGGGATCTACAACGCTGACCCTACTAAAGGGTATTTGATTGACTTGAGTTTAGTCAACAACGAAGTTCATAGATTCAACCATGATGGAGGTGGCTATTATATCGGATACCAAGGTTATGTAACAGGTGCCAACGTTTGGCAAACGGTCACTTTTGATGCGCTTGATCTAGGACGTGTTTCTAACTTCTTCGCAGCGAATAATGAAGCTTCTTCTTCACCAGCTTCAGATAATATCGATGGAGTGAAACTCATCCCGGGTGGTGGTTATGGTGATGGTCAGTCGCCAAATGCACTCTATTTCAGAAACCTTAGAATCGTTGATGTTAACTAAGAAAAAATTTTCATCTTCATGTTTATTATATTTCAAAAAAGGGCCCTTCGGCCCTTTTTGCTATTTTTAGTCAAACTATGAGAGTTCTGTTTTTATTGATTGGATTGATGTTTTTGAATTTGGCTCAAAGCCAAACGGCGAAGCTATTTTATTCGATCAATACGAGCTCTGGACTATCCGGTAGTTCTGTAACGGATATCGTTCAAGACACAACGGGGTTCATTTGGATAGGCACCAAAAATGGGCTCAATAGATATGACGGCAATACTTTTTTGCATTTTAATACCGAAAATTCCACACTCAAATCCAATGACATCTCAGCTTTATTCTTAACGCCTATTGGTCAATTATGGATAGGCACCATAGGGGGCGGACTTTACACTTATGATCCCTACCATCAAAAGATCAATGCCTACCAACAATCCAATGTTATGGGGGAGAGAATCTTGCAAATCTTTCAGAATGAAGGCGGGTATCTCTGGGTAGTTTCTGGAAAGGGTTTGTTTAAAGTGCCAATAGCAGGGGGAAATTTGGAGGTATCGAAGATTCTCGATGAAAGTCAATCCGTAAGTAGGATAGCTATTGGCAATGATGGCTATTGGGTAGGCACGGGGAAAGGGACGATCCTTAAGTATGATTTGGAATTCAATTTTTTGCAAGAGTTTGCGATAGAAGAAAAGAAAACATCAAGAAACACAATCTATGCGATTCAAGTGATCGCGTCCGATTCCATATTAGTGGGTACCGAGTATGACGGACTGCTCGTTTTCAATCCAAAAAAGTCTTCTTTTAGTAAAACAACAATAAAAGAAACGATCATTCGAGATCTCTATATAGATAGCGATGAGACATTGTGGGTAGCCACAGATGGAAGTGGGCTCTTCAGTGCTACAGAACTAAATAAATTCACCCAACATCGTCATATTTCTGGGAGCGAAACGTCCATCGCCAGTAACGCCATTTACAAGATTTTTGAGGATGCCGGAAGTAATATATGGGTTGGTACAGCTTGGAATGGGATCAGCATTATCGATCGAGAGACCAAGGATTTTGATTATTACTACAGCGATTTTCTTGGTCAAGAAGCTACCGGCGTATTGAGTATATATGCTGATGAATCCCGACTCCTTTTTGGTTCTGATGGTCATGGACTTTATCAATCATCGACTTTAGAAAATTACGAATTACCTAGAAACACCTATGTCCAAATGATCAAGAAAATGGACGATGGTTATGATTGGGTTGGCACTTTTACCAATGGCCTATATCGGATCAAAGGAAATCAAATCAGGAATTATTCGGCAAGCAATCGTCCGAATTCTCTCAGTCACAATGATGTGCGCTCGGCTATCGACATAGGAAACTCTGAGTTCCTAATCGGTACCTGGGGCGGCGGTGTAAACTTGCTGAATACTAAGACATCCACATTTGAAAAAGTGAAATGGACGGATAATAACACTTTGGCTCCTGTCAATGTGGTTACCATGAAGGAAGTCTCCGAACAAATCTGGATTGGCACTTTCGGAGAAGGTCTCTTTGTCTATGATAAGGCTTTAAAGACCATTCAATCAGTACCGACTGAGATAAAGAATATTATTTCCCTCGAATGGAAAAATGATCGACTTTGGGTTGGTACTTGGGGCAAAGGACTTTTTCAATATGAGATCAGTTCAGGTAATTTGATGCCAATAGTAACTGGAGGGTTAAGCAGTAATGAGACTATTGTTTCAATGCTTCCGAGTAAAAATGACGGGTTATGGTTGGCCACAAAAACAGGTGTTTTTCACCTCACTGACGACAACCAGGCTCAGCGAATTTCTCAATTAAATGGTGAGTATCACATCAATTCATGCACGTACGATGCATCCGGTATTTACTACTTTGGCAGTACCAAAGGGGTTGTGTCTTTCACAGATGAAATCCTTCAAGGCGTGTTGGACAATAGAAAGGTTCAAATACTGGATGTTTCGCTCTTCAATAAATCAATTTCTCCTTCATCTGAATTATGGACAAGTAATGGATTGCTGTTGGATCATGATCAAAACACCTTGAGTTTTGAATTTGCGGCACTTGAGTTTCCTACTTCGAGTCAAATCAATTATCAGATTATGCTCGAACCTATCAATAATGATTGGATTGATATGGGCACTCAAAGATCTACGACATTCGCCAATCTCAGGGATGGTCAATATCATCTTCAGATAAGAACTTCTTCAAATTCTGCAGAACTCGCATCAATGAAGTTCATCATTCTAAAGCCATGGTGGCGCAGATGGTGGGCATTCGGAATTTTCCTATCGATGTTTGCCCTTTTACTTTACCTCTTTCAGCGGTACACTGCCAACTGGGAAAAACTAAGAGCCAATCTTCGTATTGAAAAACTAACGCGCGAGAAGGAAGCTGAGATTGGAAAGATCAAGCAGAAGTTTTTTATCAATATCTCTCATGAAATCAGGACGCCACTTACCTTGATCACAGGTGAATTGGAGCAGCTTGCAGCTAAAACCAGAGGTGATAAGGTGGTGACCAATGCTCTTAAGAAGTTGAGCTTCAATACACATCACATGACCCATTTGGTCAATGAGTTACTTGATTTTAGAAAATTAGAATCTGAAGGTCTCAAACTAAATGTGGCAGAGGGCAACATGGTGAAGTTTGTACAGGAGATCTTTCTGTCTTTTCAAAATCAGGCCACATCTCGTGAAGTAGACTTTTCATTCAATGCCAGTAATGATTTGATCAAAGTTTGGTTTGATCGAGATCAGTCAGAAAAAGTGATCTATAATCTATTGTCCAATGCCTTCAAATTCACCAAGGCAGGTGGTGCTATCAAGGTGAAATTAGAAGAGGATGATCAGCATGTATTTATTAGCATAGAAGATACAGGTGCAGGTATACCAAAAGAGCAATTGGAGAAAGTATTCGAGCGGTTTTATCAGAGTGGCAATACCCAAAGTATCACTGGATTTGGTATTGGTCTTTCCATCGTGAGGGATATAGTGGCATTGCATGGAGGGGAAATTGGACTTGAAAGTGAAGAAGGAAAGGGCTCTATTTTTAGCGTGAAATATCTAAAAGGCTTTGCGCATTTCAAACCAGAATCTATCCTTTCGAACTTTAACGACAGTGAGACGCTCGATCAATATGTAACTCTAGATAGCGAAGAAGCGGACGATGACCCTGTTCAGATTGAAGAGGATAGCCTTTTGCTCATAGTCGAGGACAATGAAGGCATTCGCAAATTTATCGCCCAAGCCATAGGTGATCAGTTTAGATTAGCCCAAGCCACCAATGGGATTGAAGCACTTGAGTTAATCGCGCGAGAGCTGCCTGATCTCATCATCACAGATGTGATGATGCCAGAGATGGATGGTATCTCGCTGCTTACCAAGCTCAAGTCTGAGCGAAATACAAGTCACATACCAGTGATAGTCCTTACTGCCCGCACAGGGTTGATTTACAAAAAGGAAGGTTATGACCTAGGAGCGGATGACTACATCACCAAGCCTTTCAATACGATTCTGCTTAAATCGAGAATAAGAAACTTGCTAAAAAATCAGCAACGACTAAAAAGTAAAATCCGAAACGAATACCTCATCAATCCCAAGGAGCTCTCGATTAACTCTCCTGATGAGCAATTTCTCACTGATCTTACGAGGATCGTAGATCAGCACGTCAATGATGAGAATCTTGGTGCAGAATTTATATCCAGAGAACTGGGGATGAGCCACTCAGTGGTTTACAAAAAACTCAAGGCCCTAACTGGTTTTAAAATTGTTGAGTTTATTCGGGATTATAGACTGACCCAAGCCTCCAAGTTGCTCAAGGATTTTGGGTTTTCTGTAGCAGAGGCTTGCTACAAAGTAGGGTTCACAGATAGAAAATATTTCAGCCAGGTTTTCAAGAAGAAATTTGGAATGACGCCTACGGATTACGCCAAATCGGACAATTAAACGATATAAACGAGTTTATCCCTCTCATCGACTGAAATCGTACCCCTTTAATCTCTGACAATCAGACAAGATTTGGATCATCAATCAACGATAATCCATGAAAAATCAATCTCTGAAGCTCGCACTTATAGCTATGGCACTTATCGGCATCTTTTCCCTTCTCACGATCATAATTGTCTCAAGCATATGAAAAACCTAAAAATACCTACCTCCGTGTTTCGAACCCACAGAGATTCGATTACCCGTCTAGTAAGTCTTCTGATGCTAATGCTTATTTTTCACAGCTACACATACGCCCAAATAGCTGTGTCGGGAAAAGTCACGGATGAAGAAGACGGTGAAGGTTTGCCGGGAGCTACAGTTCTTATCTCTTCCTCAAACACAGGTACAATCACCAACTATGAAGGAAATTTCAATCTAAAAGCTTCTGTTGGTGATAAGCTCGTGATAAGCTTCATTGGCTATGAGACCAAAGAGGCCACAGTGCCCGAAGATGGGATTGTCAATGTAATTATGAAGCCTGATATTGATGCGTTGGATGAAGTGGTAGTCATTGGTTATGGTACACAAAGGAAGAGTGACTTGACTGGCTCAGTAGCTTCTATCAGAACTGAGGATCTCAATCCGGGACCAGTCGTTTCCATGAGTAATTTCTTACAAAACACTGCGCCTGGGGTAGTATTGACACAATCGAGTGCACAGCCGGGAGGAGGTTTTGATGTGAAGATACGGGGTGCCTCATCAGTATTGGGTGCTAATGGACCTCTTTACGTAATTGATGGATTGCCAATTACTGGTGACAACATCCAGCCGGGCTCTTCTTCTCGTTACCGCTCTTCGCCAGCGCGGAATCCATTGAACGGGATCAATCCTAAAGATATCGTTTCGATGGAAATCCTCAAGGATGCATCTTCTACTTCCATCTATGGCGCACGGGGAGCAAACGGTGTAGTGCTGATTACAACTAAGCGTGGCTCGAGCGGAAAAATGTCAATAGACTACAGCGGCTCCTCGAGTATTCAACAGCTTGACAGAAGATATGATATGCTCAATGCGAGTCAGTTTGCCAAGACTACCAATGAGGTTTATATCGCGAAAAATCCGGGCGCTGATCCTCTTTATTCACCAGTCTTTATCAACAATGCAGGTGTAGGCACCAACTGGATAGACGAGATCACTCGACTAGGAGCTATCCAACAGCATCAGCTCGGAATGAGTGGTTCTATTAATAAGCTCCGGTATTATGCCTCAGGGAACTATTATCAGCATAAGGGTATCGTAGATGTGTCAGCTTTGGAGCGTTACAGCACCCGCGCCAACCTTGATTATGGCATTAAAAAGCTAAAACTTTCAGGAAGCATTCAGCTTTCTAAAACCAATGACAGCCAGATACCTTTCGGTGGTGAAACCAAAGGCCCAGAGTTTGGGGGTTTGTTTGACAATACAAGGCTTTGGTCACCACTCTTGGGTGTAAGACAAAGCAATGGTGATTTTTCTGTTCATCCATTTAGACCAGAAATCCCAAATCCAATATCACTTTTAGCAATTCAGGACAATATTGAAACGAAGAGGATGTTGACATCATTCTCGTCAGAATATGAAATCGTTCAAGGATTGAAAGCTAAATTGAACTTGGGGCTGGATAGATCGTCTTCTTACAGAGAAGCTTTCATTCCTACCACTGTCATCAGAGGTCAGCAAGCCAATGGTGAAGGTGAGATCGGCAATGCTGATAACCGAAACATACTTTCGGAGGTCACCTTGAGCTATCAGAAGAAAATCAAGGAAAATGATTTCAGCGCGGTGATTGGCTCGACCTATCAGCAGTTTGACTATGAGGGGGACAATTTCCTCTTTTACAACTTTGCAGATGAGACGACAGATTTTTCTAAGCTCACAGATGTAGACACTTTGTTCGATCAGTACTTTAGAGAGCGCTCGCGTCTATTGTCTTATTTGGGGAGGTTCAATTACTCTGTGAATGACAAATACCTTTTCACTTTCAGCTTCAGAGCAGATGGCTCGACCAAGTTTGGCCCTAACAAAAAGTGGGGGTATTTTCCTTCAGGAGCTGTTGCATGGAAGATTCACAATGAAAACTTTTTCAACTCTTCTGTTATAGAGCAGCTCAAACTTCGTGCGAGTTATGGGCAGATAGGCAACCAAGAGATAGGCAATAAACGCTCTCAATCTGTTTATAACATCACTCGAAGAACAGTACTTGGAATTGATGGAAAGCCAATCACAGGTTTAGCGGCGTTGAGACCAGAAAATCCTGATTTGCGCTGGGAGAAGACCACTCAGCTGAACATTGGACTAGACTTTGCCTTTATGAAGAGCAGGATTTACGGCTCTTTGGATGTTTACAATAAGCTTACTGAAGATGTTCTTCTGGAGTTTCTCTTGCCTGCTACTGCGGGATTTTCCTCCATTACCAACAATGCGGGCTCTATCCAAAACCGGGGAATAGAGTTGGCACTTACCTCTAAGAATCTTGTGAAAGAGCTGCTTTGGACTACTTCGTTAAACATTGCTTTCAATAAAAATCAATGGAAAAATCGGGCAGGATATTATCCTGAAGGCGAACTCATCGCAAAGGAGGATGGACCTTTGAGCGGTATTTATGGTTATAAAGTGCTCGGGCTTTTCCAAAGCGAAGATGAGATCGATGCGAGCCCCGATCAGTCTGCAGTGGCAATTGCCAAAGCCGGTACTTTCAAATATGCCGATACCAACGATGATGGAATTATCACTCCAGAAGACCGAGTGCTCTTGGGAAAATCGGACCCTGACTACACCTTCGGAGTGAACAATACTTTTGCGTATAAAAACTTCGATTTGGCAATCTTTTTCCAAGGCTCTATGGGTCGTGAGAAAGAGAATTATATCTTGGCTTACCTTGAAGATACTGATGACCTCACAGAGGGTTTTAATAAGTCTGTAAATGTCCTGAATCGGTGGACACCCACAAACACTTCCGGCACTATACCCGGAACGGATGGAATCCTAGGCGGATTCTCAAACAATAGTCATTATGTAGAGGATGCTTCTTTTGTGCGTCTGAGAAATATCACATTGGGCTATCAGATTCCCAATATCAAGTGGATCAGTAATCTTAGGGTCTATGCTGATATTCAGAATTTGTTCACTTGGACATCCTTCTCAGGTGCGGATCCTGAAACGGATGAATTCAGACAATACCCCAATGCAAAAACATACACAATCGGTCTAAATGCTACCTTTTAAATTTTTATTGAAATGAAAATGCGATATCTATTAACCGTTAGAATATTAATAATGCTGGTGCTCACGATCCCATTTACTGGATGTGAGTCGATTTTGGAGGAGGAAGTCTTTGTGGATATTTCCGCCAATGAATTCTGGCAATCAGATGCAGATGCCATCACTGCTGTGAATGCTATTTATGCCAAGATGCGTGCTGATGGTTCAGTAACCGGTGGTGGTGGGCAGCAAGAAGGTTGGGGTGGATTTGGATATGGAGAATCCACTATTTTCAACTATTCACAGGTGCAAACAGATGAAATGTTGGTGCGATGGTCAGGTTTCAATGCTTTCCTGAATTTCACATTGACGCCATCCAGTTACGGCAATTTCGGTGGACTCTTCTCAGATTTATTTGAGGGCATCTACATAGCCAACAATGTGTTGATAAATATTGAGGGCAAGCCAAATATTTCTAAAGAGATACAAGAGCGTGTAAAGGGTGAAGCGCTATTTGGTCGAGCTTTGTATTACAGTCAAGCACTCAGCCTTTTTGGTAACATTCCCAAAATCACTGTGCCTGACCCAGATCCGTTCAACTTTCCTGAGCAAGTAGCTCCAGATGAGATAGCGCAACTTATCAGAGAGGACCTCAGCGCCGCTGCAGCCCTGCTGCCAGAGAGTTATCCGCCGAGTGATTATGGCCGATTTACAAAGGGTGCGGCATTCGCACTTCTCGCACGTGTGGAATTAAATCAGAAAAATTGGGATGCTGCTATCGGGGCTGCACGAGAAGTGCTAACCCTCAATTATCAACTTTCTACGGATTATGCGAGCATTTTTGTCATTGAAAATCAAGGCAACTCTGAGATTTTGCTGAGTATACCTTGTCTTGCACAACCGGGTATTGGCAATACCATGATCGCTCACACTGCTGAGCCTGATTATGTCACTGGGAGCTGGGGCGGTCATTTAATCAGAAATGAGTTTTACGACACTTTCGATCCGGCGGATAACAGAAGGAAACATTTGATAAAAAATTATACCAGCGTCACAGGTGCTGCCAAAACGGTTACAGATGGAGCCATCATCGCTAAATATCAGCCTGACCCAAATAGAGTAGGGGCCTATGCTGGCAATGACATAGTGCTTCATAGATTGAGTGAGGTTTACTTAACTTTAGCTGAAGCGCTCAATGAAGCGAATGGTCCAAATCAAGAGTCGATTGATTTGATCAATGAACTGAGAGATCGTGCGTTTGATAATAATATTTCCAAGAGGATAAATCTTGGTGATTTCGCCACCAAGGAATCGCTTAGAGACCATATTTTAGCCGAGCGAGGCTGGGAGCTTTTTGCGGAAAATTACCGTAGGGAAGATCTCATTCGTCATGGAAAATATGTGTCAAGAGCTATAGAACGAGGAGTGACAGCTGCAAAGTCTTTTCATGTGTTGTACCCCATTCCTCAAACTGAGATTGATCGAAATACGAAATTGAAGCAAAACAAGGGATATTGATGACCCAACCATTTTCAATCATGCGAATTCTGTTTGTACCCATTTTAATACTTGGACTGTTCCATTTTGGTTTTTCGCAACAGTTCTATAAAGGGGTAGACTTATCCTATGTCAATGAACTGGAAGATTGTGGGACCTCTTATTTTGATGAATCAGGTAATCAAACTGACGCTTATGATTTGTTTAATGCCAAAGGAGCCAATCTTGTGAGGCTAAGGCTTTGGCACAACCCTACTTGGACTAACTATAGCAATCTGGCAGATATAAAAAAGTCAATCGTCAGGGCAAAAGAGAAGGGTTTGGAAGTACTGTTGGATTTTCATTATTCTGACTTTTGGACAGATCCAGGTAGAAACTGGCGACCTGCTGCCTGGGAGGGCATTGATGATGATAAGATATTGGGGGATTCCCTTTACCAATACACAATGCGAACACTTCAGTCATTGTATCGGGATAATTTGCTCCCTGAGATCTTGCAAATAGGCAATGAAACCAACGGCAATATTTTGATCAAAATGGGTAGTGCCAATATTGACGGAAGTTCTCCTGGTCTCTATCCAATCAACTGGCAAAGACAATCCATGCTTTTTAATAGAGCACTGGATGCAGTAGATGATTTTGAGGCGAGCACTCAAACTGATCTGAAAACTGTCCTTCATGTTGCGGAACCGAATAGTATTGACAGTTGGTTTTCATCAGCATCACAAAACGACCTTACTAATTTTGACATAATTGGGATAAGTTATTACCCGCAATATCATGATTTCGATGTACGAGAAGTAGGAGAAAAGGTGGCTGAAATCAAATCCAAATTTCAAAAAGAGGTAATGATAGTTGAGATAGGCTATCCATGGACTACACAAAGCTCTGGCGATGCTGCTAACAATATCTTGGGAGCTGGGAGCAAGCTGGCTACTTACGATTCGTTTTCACCCACTGTGCAGGCAGAATTTTTGACGGAGCTTTCATGGTTGGTCAAAGAAAATGGTGGCATGGGTGTCATCTATTGGGAGCCGGCATGGGTTTCATCTTCTTGCAAAACCTATTGGGGAACAGGTTCGCATTATGAGAATGCTACTTTTTTTGATTTCGACAATATGATGCATGAGGGGGCTAATTTTCTATCCTATGATTATGAGCAAAAGCCAACTGGGCTCTTGGATCAAGAGGTGATTTTTCAGGTGAACATGAAAGGGGTGGAGGATATTCAAGGAGTTTATGTAACCGGTGACTTCACTGGACAGCCATGGCAATTTGTGACTATGAGTGATCAAGGTAACGACCTGTTTCAGGTCACAGCTAATATTCAGGGAAGATCATCGGGTGCATATGTATTTTATAAAAAAGATGATTGGGCCATAGAATGGCGTGAGACAGTTCCGTCAAATTGCGCTAGCTATTGGGAGACCCATAGATCACTCATTGTGAAAGATGAACCGCTGGAGCTGGACTTTGCTTGGAATAGTTGTGATCAGCAAGTTATAAAACCCGATAAACCGTTGTTTTTCTTAACTGTTGATCAACTGGAGGTTTATCCAAATCCTACAAGAGGCAAGCTCATTATCAACTCGAATGAAAAACTAAATGCACCCAAGCTTTACGATGCTTTGGGCAATGAATATATGATCAAAATCACCAACGGTGACACCTATGATATCAGCCACTTGGGAGTTGGACTTTACCTTCTCCAGATCCAAGGCGCTGCAGAAATGCATACCATTAAAATAATTAAAGAATGAAACAGCGTTTGCTAATTGTAACAACCTGCATAGTAGCTCTGTGGGGTTGTAACACACCAAAAGAGTCAGTAATCAAAGAATCGAAAGTATACGTAGGTGCAGACTTGTCTTATGTCAATGAAATCCTTGACTGTGGTGGCGAGTTTAGGTCAGAAGGAGCTTTGGTTGATCCGTACGAGCTTTTTGCTCAGAAGGGCACCGATTTGGTACGTTTACGGCTTTGGCACAATCCTGAATGGAGTGGATATTCGGATCTTGAAGATGTGAAGTTGGCTATCAAAAGGTCTAAGGAGTTGGGAATGGAAATTTTGCTCGACTTTCATTATTCGGATACTTGGGCAGATCCACAACATCAAGTAATTCCTAAGGCGTGGGAGGAAATCACTGACGTAAAAGTATTGTCAGATTCACTTTACTACTATACTTATCAGACTTTGGAGGCTTTACATGCAGATGGGCTTTTGCCAGAGTTTGTGCAAGTAGGCAATGAAACCAATATTGAGGTCATGCAAGATTCTGCTATGATGAATGTGGACACCATCAACTGGGAGAGAAATCTAGCACTTATAAATGCCGGTTTAAAAGCGGTAAATGACTTTTCATTATTGAGTGGAGTAAACATTCAACGCATGATTCATATCGCACAACCCGAGAATGCACTTTGGTGGTTTGGAGCTGCTACGAAGTATGGTTTAGGTGATTTTGAATGGATAGCACTTTCCTATTATCCAAAGTGGTCTGCTTACGGGCTGGATGAGTTGTCAATTGCGCTAGACTCATTGATTAAGACTTATGAAAAAGAATTGATGATCGTAGAGACAGCCTATCCGCACTCGTTGGTAAACGTGGATGGGGCTGGCAACATCTTAGGAGAAGATGCATTGATAGCGGGCTATGAAGCCACACCAGATGGCCAACTGCGCTTTATGCAAACCCTAATAGAACAGACGGTAAAGTCTGGTGGAAAAGGGGTGATTTACTGGGAGCCAGCTTGGGTTACGTCCACTTGTGAAACGCCGTGGGGCAAAGGCTCGCACTGGGAAAATGCCTCATTTTTTGATGGGGAAAGGGGAAATGAAGCTTTGCCAGCAATGGAAATATTTAATAATTATTGATTTATGAGACACATTATTCTGATTTTGATTCTTGGTTTGGCTTGCACCATCGTTGCAGCCTGTGATGACACTACAGACGCCCCAGAAATGGAAGATAATCTGCTTATGGATACTTGTGGATTTGCATTATTTCCACCATTGGACACGGTTATTGCTACTCACACAGCTTGGACAAAAACCAATTACAATAAGCGAATTACCATTTTTCAACTGGATACTATAGCGCCAAATAGTATAGTCATGCTTGGTAATAGCCTTACTGAACAAGGGGGTAACTGGTCACTTAAGCTTGGAATAGAAAGTGTATACAATCGAGGTATAGCTGGCGACAACTGTGATGGTGCGCTGGCAAGACTTGGTGAGCTCGTCTGTAAGCAACCTCGTGCCGTTTTCATCATGATTGGCACCAATGATCTTTGGACTAATTATTCTGCTCAACGTGTAGGCGAGAAGATTGATGAAATCGGGAGCATCTTGGCTCAAGAATTGCCGGAGGCAAAAATATATGTGCAAACCCTTATGCCACTTGGAGCGGGCAATGACAAAGCTGCACGTTTGGACGCGATCAACGGAGCTCTTCTGTCCATCGAATCAAGAAATTATCAGTTGATTGATACATTCACAGCCATGGCAGAAGCCGATGGCACCTTAGCTGCTTCCCATACAACTGATGGACTTCACCTCACACTGGCGGGTTATCAGAAGTGGGTAGCGTTTTTGAAGACCTATTTGGCTGAGTAGATGTTTTGAAAGAGTGGTATTTTTGCTTTCTTCACTTTAAAAGAAACACCTAAACCATTTATCTCATGTCCTCAGGCACCATCAGATCCAATATCAAAGTAGGCCAGCTCGTGGCGATTGTGCAAAAGCACCATCAGCGAAGTGGGGAGCTGACGGAAGGTGAAGTGAAGCAACTACTTACCAAAGCAGCCAATCACACCCATGGTATCAAAGTGCAGTTGATTACCGGTGAAGTGGGAAGAGTGAAAGAGATCTTGGAAGACTAAACTTATAAGTCTTCGAATTTTATCTCCGTATAGATCTCGACAAACTTCTTAAGTCTCGTATCTGACCCAAGGAGTATCAGATAACCATCTTCCCCAATAAAAGTATCTGAGGATGGTCCCGGGATGATTCCTTTGATATTGTCTTTTACGCCAAGTACAATTACTCCTGTTTTAGACGGAATATTTAGTTGCATGAGTGTTTTGTTCCTATACTCTGGCTTGAGCTTATCATAGCTGACTTCCTCCAAGTGGTAGCTCGTTTCCGAAGAAACACCATTTAGCAGATCGAGAAATTCGATAACGATCGGTTTAGTCACGAGCTGTGCCATGAACATTCCACCAAGGATATCCGGCATCACTACTTTGTCTGCTCCAGCTCGGTAGAGTTTGTTTTCTGTCTCAGGATTGGAAGCTCTTACAAGGATTCGGATTTTCTCATTGAGATGCCTAGCAGTGAGGGTGATGAATACATTGGCAGCATCGGAAGGGGTGGTAATGATAATCGCCTTGGCGCTATCTATACCTACAGCCTTGAGCTTTTCATCTTCAGTAGCGTCACCCAAAAACCATTTCATACGTTCTGGAATGATATTCTGCATCTCTGGATCTTTTTCGATGAGCACAAAGGCCTCTCCACTTTTCTCTAGTTCTTCACACGCCCGGCTACCGTTTCGGCCATAGCCACAAACGATTACATGATTTTTCAATTTGCTGATTTCCATTTCTGACCGATAGTTTTTGACAATATTTCTCAATTTCCCTTCAAAAATATAGCTCGATACCACCGAGACTATATAGGCAAATAGGCCAAGATTGAGAAGGATATAAAATGAAGTAAAGACCCGTCCTGCAGCGCTTAGTTCCTTTACTTCCGTAAAGCCCACCGTACCCACCGTAATGATGGTCATGTAAAGAGCATTCACAAAGCTGAGATCTTCAATCAATGAAAATCCCAGCAGCCCAATCCCTATGCTGGTCATGAACAATACAAAAGCCGTGATCAGACTTTGCAATTGATTATTCATTTGGTCTTTCAGATTGAACATGCCATAAAGAAATAGAGTTGCTATTAATCTTATTGTAAAAATATAGTAACTCTATTGCAATCTGTGTAAGACTTTGCCCTAATCTTTCAAAGGAGTTTTTTTTAGAATCAAAGCTGAGATCGTGAATCATGGTCTTGAAGTGGATCACTTCAAGCAAGAGAAGGAGCAATCCTGCGCTAAGTCCATATGTCCAAGTGGCTTTACTCATCTATTTCAGCAAGACTTGGATATTTCGATTTCTTCGGGGCTGCCGCGAATACGCAAAGATTGGTCTTGGTTGATTTTACCCATTTGACCTTGTAGATTGAACTTAGCCTCTTCGGGTTATTCGATTTATTGCGATGTGAAATACATTATATGAATCTTATCATCATTTAAGGCATCAATAAGAACTCGTGATATGTCAAACTCCAATGTATGATTCTGAGATGAATTGCAACTCAACAAGGCAGGCCTAGACCCTACTGATATTCCAACTATATTTAACGTCTCAGTGTCCTAAGTACTGATTTCTACTCCCCTGACGAAATGAAAAACTATCTCACTTCCCTCACTTTATTAGCTCTGTCAATTGTTACCCTGCTGTCGAGCTGTACAGATACTTGCGAGTCGACCACCAGTTATAAATACTTCAAACCCGTTTACACTTCATTAGAAGAATTGCGTGGATCTGTATCAATGGAGGCGCCAAAAGCCATCGATCAATCCGGAAAAATCTATTACATCAATGATCATCTACTCATTAATGAGCCTAATGAGGGGATTCACATTGTGAACAATGAAGACCCGACCAACCCACAAAATATTGGGTTTATCAGTATTCCTGGAAATTTTGATTTGGCAGGTATGGACGGTTACTTATTTGTAGATAGCTATGTCGATTTGGTGATCCTAGACATAAGTGATTTGCAACATCCCAAAGAGGTTCATAGAGTTGAAGATATTTTCCCCAACTACAATAGCTACGGTTACTATACTCAAGAAGAAGGGATAGTGACAGATTGGGTAGAAGTAGTAGAGCAGAGTGAAATAAGTACTGATTGTGATCAGCAGGGGGTTGGTTACCAGTATTACAATTGGGGTTATAGATACGAAGGAGGAATTGCTGTAGATATGCTACAATCTTCAGATGCATCAGGAGGAGTTCCTTCATCAGGATCAGCTGGGGTTGGTGGCTCTATGGCCAGATTTACGATCAACAACGATCACCTTTTCATGATAGATCAATCCGAAATGCGCATTTTAGATGTATCCTCTCCTGAAGAACCCATCTTGGGAGCTAGACTTCAGATTGGTTGGGGAATTGAGACCATTTTCCCTTACGATGATATGCTATTCATCGGGGCTAACAATGGTATGTATATTTATGATGTGACATCTCCTCTCAGCCCACAGCTATTGTCAAACTATAGCCATACTACCAGCTGCGATCCTGTAGTCACTGATGGTAAATATGCCTATGTCACCCTCCGATCCGGCAACCAATGTCAGGGGTTTAGCAATCAACTTGAAATAATTGATATCCAAGACCCTACTACACCAAAACTTATCGAAACCTACCCTATGTACAACCCTCATGGGCTTAGTATATCGGGTGATCATTTGTTTATATGTGATGGAGAAGCTGGGCTCAAGATTTATAACGCATCTGATGTGACTCAGATAGACAAAAACCTGATTAAGAACTATGGGGATATACACGCCTATGATGTGATTGTGATAGATTGTCTGTTGATGCTCATAGGTGATGACGGATTACATCAGTACAGTTGCAATGATTTTCTAGGAGATATTACTTATCTGAGTTCAATTGATTTTTGAGTTGTTTTCACGCCTAATCTCAGTGCGCACGTTCATTTTCTTTTTACTTGCCTTTTCGGTTTTTAATACCCAAGGTCAAGTTGATAAAGTCTTTTTACGAAACGGTAGTTTGATCCGAGGCGAGTTAAAAGGAACGGAGATTACCGATACCCTTACCATCGCAGTGGATTCATTGGGCATTATGATTCCTCTTGGCCTAGTAGCAGAGATAGACTTGAGCCGCAAAAGTGATTTTGACCTTACGGGTTTTCCAGGTCAGAAGTACCGCAAAGGATGGTCTGCAGGTTTTACTGGCGGAGTGACCATGGGGCGTAGCGGAGCAGACGCTGTGATTCAAACTTTTCCTTCTTTTTCGATTAGTCAATTTTATCACTTTCACCCGTTAGTTAATCTGGGATTGACTGGTGGGTTTCTGAATTTTGAAGATTTCCACACCTATCCAATTGGTGTTGAGTATAACCTGGTTCCAGATAAAATATCCCAGAATTTGTTATTCTATACCGTGATTGGGAAGAGTTTCGCTAAATCAAATCAAAACAACCCTGCGATCAAAGAAACCGAAGGAGGTCTTTTTCTGCAGGCGGGAATTGGTTGGCAACATCCACTGGGCAAACACACCTTGCAATACCGATTAGGCTACCTCTTGCAGGATGTTGACCAAACTATTGAATTGTGGCAAAATTATTTCGTGACTAATTCTAGGCAACTAAATAGAATCACTTTGCAGATTCAATATCGACTCAACTACTACAATTATTGAGTAATCTTATTGTCCTTATTTAGCTACTATGCTTCTTATCCTCTGCAGCAATGGTGGATGTGAGTAATGCACAAATACATAAGCCGGATGAGGTGTCATATTTGAGAGTTGATCGCTACTCAGTTTCTTTAACCCATCTATGAGCGGCTGGC